>JAGXHU010000023.1 GCA_024636015.1 Halothiobacillus sp. | reverse complement strand
TTGATCTGGCCAGATTTCCCGCCGTTCCAGGCGGTGAAGTCCATCGATGAGAAAATGCCGAATCATTTCTTCAGGTGGGTACCAGAGCAACGCTTGTTGTTCGGTGCGGATGAGGGCGTCGATATTCAGTGTGATGGCTGCCTGCCGGATTTGTTCGCGCAGGGTGTTCAGGCCAGGCGGGGTGTCGGGTGTCGGCTCGGGTGTGATGTGTTTCCGTGTCAGCGATAACGGGGCGAGCGGAGGGGGCGATTCCCGGCTCGGTGCGTGATTGTCTGTGCGTCGTGGTTGAGGTCCGATTTGATTCATCAGACGCGTCTCGCGTTTCAGGACAATGCCAATTTGACTGAACCCCATGCCCCGCTCTGACAGGGACTGGATCCGCCGGATCAGATCGATGTCGGTGGTGCTATACAGGCGGTGTCCGGAGGGTGTTCGGATCGGACGGATCAGATTGTGCCGCCGCTCCCATGCCCGCAGGGTGATCGGGTTGATACCGGTCAGTCGCGCCACGGTGCGGATCGGGAATAAACCACCTTCGCCTGTGGTGGTGTCGTCTGGCGGCGATGCGTTCGGCGTCGTATCATTCATGGTGAAGTATCAGGGCTGGGCTGCTGTATAAGTGTTGTATCGGAAGTTTAGCAGGGTTTTTTGAGTGGGGCGGTCGTCTCGCTACGACAGAGTGACGAGCCGTTTTTATCTGATCCCGCGCGCGGCAATGCGGCGGGATAATCGGCTTGACCGGATCCAGTCGAGCGGCTGCTTTAGAGCCATTATGACTGCTTGCTTCTGTCCTTCATCACCGAACGCCATGGCGATGGGCCTTGCTGCCCTGCGTGATTTTCGTGTGTCTTGCGCGCTGCTGCTGCTGCGACTGCCGGTTTTCGGCAAATAATCTCCCTCCTCAAGCCTGGCGAGGCCAAACGCGCCAATGAATACCGTATAGTGCACAGCAAGAATTTGAAGCCTGCCGTCGTGGCCGGTGTGGAGCAAGACCATGAATCAGCATAGCCAACCCTCATCCTTGATTATTTTTGACACCACCTTGCGTGATGGTGAGCAGAGCCCGGGTGCGGCGATGACCCGTGATGACAAGTTGCGGATCGCCCGTCAGCTGGAACGCTTGGGCGTCGACGTCATTGAAGCCGGATTCGCGGCAGCGAGCGAAGGCGATTTTCAGGCCATTCGCGCCATTGCCGAATCTATTGAGCTGTCCACGATTTGTTCGCTGGCTCGCGCCAATGAGCGGGACGTTCGACGCGCCGGCGAAGCGATCGCCCCGGCCGCGCGGCGACGCATTCATACCTTTATTGCCACCAGTCCGATTCACATGGAGAAAAAGCTCCGCATGACGCCGGATCAGGTCGTGGAGCATGCCGTCAACGCAGTACGCTTGGCGCGCAGCTATACCGATGATGTGGAGTTTTCTGCGGAAGATGCCGTGCGATCGGACATCGATTTCTTGGTGCGTGTGTTTGAGGCGGCGATTGAAGCGGGCGCGACCACCCTGAACGTGCCGGATACCGTGGGCTACTCGACGCCTGCCGAATGGGGGGCGCGCATGGCGACCCTGATCGAGCGGACCCGGGGCGCGGATCAGGTGATCTGGTCCACGCATTGCCATAACGACTTGGGCATGGCGGTGGCCAATTCGCTCTCGGCTGTATTGGCCGGCGCGCGGCAGGTCGAGTGCACCATCAACGGCCTGGGCGAGCGTGCCGGGAATGCGGCGCTCGAAGAGATCGTGATGGCTGTTCGCACCCGCCGGGATGTCTTTGGTCTGGATACCCGGATCGATACCACTCAGATCGTGCCGGTCTCGAAACTCGTGTCGACGATCACGGGCTATCCCGTGCAGCCCAACAAGGCGATTGTTGGTGCCAATGCCTTTGCGCATGAGTCCGGCATTCATCAGGATGGCGTGCTCAAGCACCGCGAGACCTATGAAATCATGCGGGCGGAGGATGTCGGTTGGTCGACCAACAAACTCTCCTTGGGCAAGTTGTCCGGGCGGAATGCCTTCCGTAATCGCTTGACGGAGCTCGGTATCGAATTGGCCAGCGAAGAGGCTGTGAATGATGCTTTCCGTCGGTTCAAGGATTTGGCGGATAAAAAACGTGAGATTTTCGATGAGGATATTCAGGCCCTGGTCTCCGAGGTGCATGAAGAACAGGTTGAACACCTCAAGCTCGTGTCGTTGAAGGTCTGTTCGGAAACGGGCGAAGTCCCAACGGCTACCCTCGTGATTTCGGTCGATGGTACGGAGAAATCGGCGACGGCGCAGGGCGCGGGGCCGGTGGATGCGGCCTTCGTTTGCATCGAGTCGATGATGCAGTCCGGCGCGACCTTGCAGCTGTATTCGGTAAATAACATCACCAGCGGCACGGATGCGCAGGGTGAGGTCAATGTGCGCCTGGAGCATGCCGGTCGCATCGTGACGGGGCAGGGGGCGGATACGGACATTGTTGTGGCCTCTGCCAAGGCGTACCTGAATGCTCTGGACCGCCTGCAGAAACCGGCCCTGCGCGCCCATCCGCAGATGGGGGATGTGTGAGTCTGCGTCGATGAATCAGGCATCGGTCCTGGACTGGCTGGGGATTGATGTGTGGCAGTTGCGTGAGCCACGATCGGTTCCGCAGCCACTTCAGTCTGAATCGGTTGAATCAACCACGACCTCGCCGCTTCTAGCCCCACAGCCAGAAGTGGCGAGGCCGGATACGACGGATACCCAGCCGTTGCTGGAATCTGTCCCGGATGCGGCCGCTCGGTCGGAACCCGTTCCGCACCCGCCCACACATCCCTCTCTTGCGGTTACGGCTTCTTTCTCCACGCTCACGATTTGTGTGCCCTCAGGAGCCACAACGCATCTTCTGTTCGCCCGCATTGCCCAGACGGTGCCCCGTTCTGTCACCGTGGTGACCGAATCGACAGAAATCACCGGTAGCGCACGGATTCGCTGGCAGGGTCGGGAGTGGCCTTTGCATGATTTGCAGCAGGATCCGGGGTTGAAGCGTCGCCTGTGGCGGACTTTGTGCCTGCCTCCATCCTCGGCAGCCGATTAATCGATGGACCCGTTTCCTACTTCTACGCAACTCCCTGTGTCGGCCGTGCTGTCCGAATCACTGAGTGTGGTGTCGCTGGATGAATCCGATCTGGAGACCATGGGCCGGATCGAGCAGGTGGCGCATCTGTACCCTTGGTCGGAGCGTGTGTTCATGGATTGCATCCGCTCCGGCTACTACCTGGATGGTGCGATGCAGGCGGACAGACTATTGGGATTTGCGGTCATCATGCCCATTCTCAACGAATGGCATGTCCTGAATCTCTGCGTCGATCCCGTCGTTCATCGCCGTGGCGTGGGGCGATTTCTGATGGATTTCGTGCTCGATCAGGCCGCGAAGTCGGATGTCGCTAGCCTCTGGTTGGAGGTGCGGGTCGGAAACACCGCCGCGCGGCAGCTCTATGACACACTGGGGTTCGAGCAGGTCGGCCAGCGCAAGGGTTATTACCCGGACAAGCAGGGGCGCGAGGATGCTTTGGTGTTGATGCGGTCACTGGAGTCGTGATTCGACTTGCATGGCCCATGTGATTTTGGGCTGAATTTGGGCCGTCGTTCGGGACGCCGCGCGGGCCAAGACACACTATTGAGGTGCACGTATGCGACGATTCTTTCAGATCAGTGCCTTATTTCTATTCGCCACACCCGTCTGGGCGGGGGGGCAGGCAGTTCTGCAGTCCGGTAGTGGCACTCACGCTGAGCAGGTTCAGCTGGCCTGGCTGGATGCCGAGCATCTACGGATGGATATTCCTCGTCCGTCGGCTGAAATTCTGCTTCGACAGGGTAGCCTTTATGCCATCACTCAGGTAGGCGGCGTACCCATTGTGGCGGATGTGGCCAATATCGATCAGATGGCGCAAACCCTGGGGCAGGGCAGTCAGTTCAGCGGACAGATCGATCGAAAGCTGGCTCGTTCAGTGCAGTCGTTCAAGGCGACGGGGCAGCACGAAACCGTGGCAGGGATCCGGGGCGAGGTCTATCAGATCACCTGGCGTGACGACCGGGGCGCCGAACACAGCGATCAGGCCGTTCTCTCTGCCGCCCCTGCGGTCGTGGAATTGACGCGGGCCTTGCAGAATATGGGTGTTGCGGCCAAAAAGGGCGGGGATGCCCGCAGCGCCGAGGTGCTTCGTCGGGGGCTCGGCGTGCTGCGTTATGGCCACGATTATCGGCTGATCTCTCTGTCCACACGCCCGCCTGCCGCGTCTGATCTGGAGCTGCCCACCCAAGGGCTGGATGTGCAGAAATTGTTGCAGGGTTTGGGCGGTCGCTGATTCATTTCAGGCCTCGATCCGAGGTTACCTGGCGGCCTGATAGCCGTCCGTCAAGGTTTTCAAAAAGGCGATCAGATCGGCCTTGTCTTCGGTCGTCAGCACAGGTTTTTCACCCAGATGCCGATTGAAGGGCGCATCGACAGTATCGACGTTCCTTCTGTCGGTGACTGGAAGATCGTTGAATTGTTCAATCCTCCCGTCCGTCCCACGCGGATAGATCTTAGCGGGCTCCGTATCTCGGAAATCATAGAAATTCAGCACGTCTTTCAGTGTGTGATACACCCCATTGTGGAAAAACGTTCGCCGCGTTGCGACATTGCGTAAGGTCGGCGTCAGGAACATCCCGCAATATCGGGTTTGACTCTTCAGATCCTGTCGAAATGGCCCGCAGAGACCGAGATCGTCGTAGGCTGGATCTTGATTAGCTTCAATGGCCGGGTTGCGGGGTAGGCCCAACGCTTCAAATTGATGGTCGGTGAATAACGGCGGGCGGTGATCGCGTGTGGGCTGATCGAGGTGGCAGGCCGCGCAATTGCCTTTTCGTGGGTCATTGAACACAAAATACCCCTTCATTTCGCGGTGACTGAGCGTGGTTTTGCCCTCAAGCCACGCATCGTATTTGCTGCTGTACGGGTGAAACGAGGGGTCTTCGATCTGGTAGCGCGCGACAGCAAACAGTGCCTCAGCAACTGTCTGATTCGGGTTTCCGAAAATGGTCGCCCCAAAGAGCTGTTTGAACACTGGGGCATAAGCGGATTGCTCCAGCTTGGCCGCCACGATGGTCGGGGTGCCGCCATCCATTTCGACCGGGTTGAACAGGGGGCCGTCTGCCTGGGCCTGCAGGGTGTTGACCCGCCCATCCCAGAACAAGCCGCCCTGAGGCACGAGATTGGTGGAGGAAGCCGCGTTTCCGGCGTTTTTCTGCGCTATGGCCGCTGTCTTTGCCTGTGTTGCCTGTTGATTCAGATTGATGTTTTCCAGCGTCGCATTCTCCGGGCCGATGCTGAAATTCGGCTGGCGCTCCAGGTACATGATACTCGGTACGGCACGCGCTCCCTGGCTGTGCAGGTCTGGTCCGCCCATCATCACCGAATCGCCATTCGGCGGGCCATAGGCGTGTTGCGGGCTATGACAACTGGCGCAGGATTGTTTCCCGGAGCCAGATAGATTCTTATCAAAGAAGATCTGCTTGCCGAGCTCGGCCATGGTGGAAAGTGGCGCGGTTTTGGGGCGAACGAGTTGGATCGGTTGCGGGTTTTCCCCGGTAGCCATTTCGTATTGGATGTCGAGCCACTGCGTGATTTGGTTTGCATGTGCCAGCGTGACGCCTGAGGCGGCCAACGATGCAAACAAAATCAGGCTGAGTCGAGGATGTCGTGAGACTGCGCGTAGGGGATTCATCAGGTCGTTCTCTGAATAAAAAAGCATCCTGAGGCATTGCCCCAGGATGTTGCGGTCGATCAGACGATCAGATTGAACCGATCATTTCGGGTTAATCAAATCATCGTCCGATTTACAGAGTTGCACCTGTGGACGGATTGATCAGAACCGGTGTCAGGTGCGGCTGTGCCGTGAAGTCGAACAGGTCGTTGATTGAGCCCGACGTGGCATCAAAGGAACCGCCGCCCAGACGTGCGCCGCCCAGCCAGTTGTCTTCGATGAATTTCACGATTGACGCCTGTGAGATCTGCGTATGGCTGACGTAGTTCACCTTGGCATAGGGTGAAATCACGATGAACGGAATGCGTGTGCCGGGGCCACAGCGGCCGTTGACCGGTTTGCCGTTCAGGCCGTTCGGCGCTGTGCCGGTCCCGCATTTGCCGGCACCATTGAGTTGGTCCGCCTGTGCGTCGAACGAGGGGTTGGTCGGGTTAGCGTAGGCATGGTCGTACCAACCATCCGAATCATCCCAGGCCACGATGACCGCCGTGTTCTTCCAGTCCGGTTGTTGCATCAGGAAATTGACGACCTTCGCGGTGAAGGCTTGCTCGTCCAAGGGGTCTGAGTAACCGGCATGCCCATCCTGGAACGCCGGTGCCTTGACGTAGGAAACGGCCGGGTAGTTGCCGGAATTGACTGCGTTCTCGAAATCCTGGTAGCCATATTCGTGGTTGGCCGGGTCCTTGGTTTTGCCGTCAGCCTCATAGCTGTAGCCGATCGCTGCAACTGAGCTTGGACGGGCATGGGTGGGGTTGGCCGTGGAGGCATAGTACTGGAACCAGGCGTGATGCGGGATGTAGTCCGTCACTGTCGAGTTGACCGTACTGGAGAAGGTACTGCGTTTGCAGCCGGTCGTGCCATTGGCGTTAATGGTTTGCAGGTTGAAGCCAGCCATGAAGCTGCCCCAGGTCACAGCCGAAGAGTTCAACAGGTCGCCGATATTTTTACCGGTCATCATGGCTTGATCCGTTGCTTTGGAGCAGGCGTCATAGCCCGGATCCACATCGTTGATCATGGTGTAACCACCCTGACCATCGTTGATGTAGTAAGAACCATACGCCCAATAAGGGTTGGTCGTGGACGGCGTGTAGGTGAAGGGCTGTTTGGTCGTGGCGACGATCTGCATGCCATCCGTTTGTCCGGAGACGGCTTCCAGTGCGCCGGGGGTCGATGGCCCGTAGGTGTCGGTGTAGGCGTTGTCGCTCATGGCGAAGTTCTGCGCATAGTTCCACATTGCAGTCACGGTATTGCCGTCGTAGTAGCCCATGACCATGCCTTTCGTGTTGAACGCGCCCGCGCCGCCCGTGGAGGCGATGCCGGTATACAGCGGAAACAGGTCTGCTGCGCCATTATTGTAAGCGAGTTGTTCCGCGGTATAAGCGTGGTTCTGGTCAGCGGTGGCAGCCTGACTGCGGTCGATTCGGAAGGGATTGGCCGCATCACTGCCATTGGCGGTATTGGTATAATTGGGATTGCTGCTCAACAAAGCCGCTGACAAACCATTGACCGTCGGCGTGCCGGCGGCAGCCTGGAATACCGGTTCGCCTTTTGGGTTGGTCGCGTTCGGGTAGGTCGCGAAGTAGTGATCAAACGAGACGTTTTCGTTATAGATGATGACGACATGCTTGATGGGGGTGCTGGTCGTCAGATTGTCTGCGACTGCCGTCGAGGCCACGACGGAACCGGTCACCTGTGGTGTGGGGGCGGGCGAGCTGCTGCTGTTGCAGGCAGCCAGCGACAAGCCGAGCACGGCTGCAGCAACGGCAAATGCGGTTTTGCGTACAGTGAACATTTGAGGCTCCTAAAAATATTGAGTCAGATTGAACGACGGAAAGACATCCAGAACGACCGACATCATGACTGTCATATATTTCTAAATTCTTTAAGAATTATTTATTTGGCTAAATATTTATCAAATTTTTATTTGATCGGGCTTTCTATGTTTTTCGGTATGATTTTGATGGCATTGCCGCCGAAAAATGGATGCCGTGTGGGCCTTGGTGTGTGGGTGAATGAGGCGAGCGCAGCCGCGCGTCCTTCAGGTTGAAGGCGCGAAAAAATAAAGGATAGTGCGGGGATCGTGAGTGACGGGGTGCGGTGGTGCGCCCAGAGCCGTCACTTGGGGGATTCAGGGGCGGTGCGGCGGTTCGCCCTGCGGATGTGATCGATTCAGCGGGGTCAGCACGGTGTTGTGGTGCGCGCAGGCTGGGTCGGTTTCGGGGTAGTCGCGGATGAAGTGCAGGCCGCGGCTCTCATGGCGAGCGAGCGCAGAACGAACGATCAGATCAGCGACTTCGACGAGATTTCTCAGTTCGATGAGATTGTTGCTGATACGGAAATGGGCGTAATAGTCGTGAATTTCACGGCGTAGCAGGGCAATCCGGTGTTGCGCGCGTTCCAATCGCTTGGTGGTACGCACGATGCCCACGTAATCCCACATGGCGCGACGGAGCTCGTCCCAGTTGTGGGTAACCACCACCGCCTCGTCGGCGTCGCTGACTTGGCTTTCATCCCAGCCGGGCACGGACCAGTTCCGGCTGCAGGCCTCGGCGTGATGCGCCGTGATATGAGCCGCGGCCGCCTCACCGTACACGAGGCACTCCAGCAGTGAGTTACTGGCCAGGCGATTGGCACCGTGCAGGCCGGTGTGGCTGGTTTCGCCGATAGCATACAGTCCGGCGATATCGGTATGGCCGTGTTCGTCGACGTCGATCCCGCCACAGGTGTAGTGCGCAGCCGGCACGACCGGCAACGGCTGGCGTGTCATGTCATAGCCGAATTCCAGGCAGCGCTGATGGATCATCGGGAAGTGCTGCTCGATGAATGCCTTGCCCTTGAAACTGATGTCGAGGTACACACAGTCGATCCCCAGGCGCTTCATCTCGGCATCGATCGCGCGGGCAACTACGTCGCGCGGCGCCAGCTCGGCGTCCGGGTGATAATTCGGCATGAAGCGGGTGCCGTCGGGAAGCAGCAGAAGACCGCCTTCGCCACGCACGGCTTCGCTGATCAGGAAGGATTTGGCGCGGGGTTCGAACAGGCAGGTCGGGTGGAACTGCATGAACTCCATGTTGGCGACCCGGCAGCCAGCACGCCAGCCCATGGCGATGCCATCGCCGGTGGAGCTATCGGGGTTGGTGGAATACAGATAGGCCTTGGCTGCCCCACCGGTCGCCAGAATCACGTGCCGTGCGCGGAGGGTATGAATGCGGTCTTCAGCCAGATCCAGCACATAGGCACCGATGCAGCAGTTGGATTCTTCGGTGAGACCGAGTCGCTGCGTGGTGATCAGGTCGATCGCCAGCTGGTGTTCCATCAGGGTGATGTTGGGGCGAGCCTGTACGGCTTCTAACAGGGTCTCCATCAAGGTTCGGCCCGTATGATCGGCGGCGTGCGCAACGCGACGGGCGCCATGGCCACCTTCGCGGGTCAGATGAAGTTGGGTGGATTCGCTGGAAAAGGGCATGCCGAGCTCAAGCAGCCAGTTGATCTGGCGCGATCCGGCTTCTACCACGCGCCGGACGACCTGCCCATCGGGCAACCCGTTCCCGGCCCGGCAAGTGTCGTCAACATGTTGCTCGACGTCCTCAATGCCGCCAAGTGCTGCTGCAATGCCCCCTTGGGCCCACGGCGTGCTTCCCGCGCTGATCGGGCCTTTGCTCAGGATGGTGACGTTGAGCTCGACGGGCAGGTGTAGAGCGGCGGACAGACCGGCCGCGCCTGAACCAATGATCAGGACGTCGATGAAAGGGGTAGCGGTTGGGGTTTCGGACATTTAGGTCGTGCTGGCTCTAGGAATCATGTGGGGCCGAGTATACCTGTGTGAGCGCACCACGCCCATGGTTCGCCGATACGGTCAGGACGCGGCATCCTTACGCTGGGGGTGGCGAAAGGATTCCACCTGCGTTTCCCTGCTGTGGCTGGCTAGCCCTGTTTGGGTCCCACCCAGACTTGTTGCGCATTGACGAACATTTTGATGCCCTGTTCGCCCAGTTCCCGTCCATAGCCGGAGCGTTTGGTGCCGCCGCTGGGCAGGCGTGGATCGGTCTTGACGATGCCATTGATGGCGATCTGGCCCGATTCGATGTCCACCGCCATGGCAATTGCGCGGGCCGTGTCAGCCGTCCAGATCGCTGCGCCCAAGCCATAGGGCGTGTCGTTGGCGATCCGCAGGGCGTCGTCGGCATCTTTTGCCACCATGGCTACGGCCACCGGGCCAAAGGTTTCCTCGCAACTGGCGACCATGTTGGCGCCGACATCGGCCAGTAAGGTCACCGGGTAGAAAAACCCATCGCCTTCGGGCAGGGTGCCGCCGAGCAGGCAGCGTGCGCCCGCTGCGATGGTGGCGGTGACCTGACGATGCAGGTTGTCGCGCAGATCGGCGCGGGCAATTGGCCCGATCTCGGTGGTTTCCAGGCGGGGATTGCCCATGCTTAGCCGCTCGAACCGGGTTTTGAGTTTGGCCAGGAACGGCTCGTAAATGGTCTCTTCGATAATGATCCGTTTGGCCGCGATACAGGATTGGCCCGCATTGATGCTCCGCGAGAGCACGATGGTATCGGCGGCCTTGTCGAGGTCGGCATCGGCCAGCACGATGACGGGGTCCGAACCGCCCAGTTCGAGCACGGCCGGTTTGATTTGTGCTGCGGCGGTGGCGGCGACGATGACGCCGGCCCGGTCCGATCCGGTGAACGAAATCGCACGCACCCGTTCATCCTCAATAGCCCCGGCGATGTCGGGGGTTTCCAGCGGCAGGTTTTGGAAGACGCCCGCCGGTACCCCAGCGCGGATAAAGACATCGGCGATGGCCGCGGCGCAGGCAGGGACATGGGCGTCGTGTTTCATCAGGCAGGTATTGCCCGCCATCAGCGCCGGTGCGGCAAATCGAAAGGCAAGCCAGAACGGCGCATTCCACGGCAGGATGCCGAGTACCGGCCCAATCGGCAGATACTGGACATAACTGATTAGCGCATCGGACTTGATCATCTCGGTCGCCAGGTACTGCTCGGCATGCTGGGCATAATGTTCGGCACACCAGGCCGCCTTTTCGACCTCGGCACGGGCTTCGCGAATTGGTTTGCCCATTTCCTCGACCATGGGCAGCGCGAGGGCCTCAACCTCTGAACGCATTAGCGCGGCAACCTTGTTCAGCAAGGCCGCCCGAGTTGATATCGGCGTTTTACGCCAGTGTTTGTACGCGGTGGCGGATGCAGCAATGGCTGCATCTCGGCCGGCCGCATCCAGCGAGGGGTAGTTATGCAGCGGCTGACCGGTTGTTGGGTTGATCACATGGAAAGTCATACGGCCTTGCGCTCCTTCTTGTGGGATGGCCGGGACTTCTTGCTGGATGCCGCCGGCGCCTTTTTCTTCGTATCCGCTGCGGGTTTCAGCGGGGCGACCTTGGGCGGAATCATGATTTCAAGCGGCTGCGCAGGCGGCAGTTGCCGCAGCCCTTCCTCGGGTTTGATAACGAAATCCTGATCCAGGGTGAAGAACGATTCGCAGCCGTCCTTGGTGATGTAGATGGTGTCGGAGATGCCGCAAGTCTTGTCGCCGTCCACGCCCCAGGCCCAGGGAATGATGTGGAAGGTCATGCCCTCGCGGAGCACGGTCTTGTCACCGTGCATCAGACTAAGGATGTAGCCCTCGTCCCAGCTGGGCGGGAAGGCGATGCCGATCGAATACCCAGAGCGGGTGATCAGTTTGCCGTGTTTGTCGTCGACGGTCATGATGCTGCGCACGAGATTATCTGCGTCGGAGACGGTCACGCCGGGCCGGATCAGGGCCTTGACTTGCGCCAGTGCGGATTTCATCCGCTCCTGAGCCAGCATCATGTATTCGGTGGGTTCGCCAAGGATCGCGGTGCGCATCATGGCGGTGTGATAGCGCCGATAGCAGCCGCCGATCTCCAGGAAAACATGCTCGCCGGGCTTGACGACGCGGCCTTCCCAGGTGGCATGACCGATCATCGTCCGTGGCCCGGAGGTGACATAGGGCATGACGGCAGGCGCTTCGCCACCGGCGCGGAACATGGCCGCGGCGATTTCGGCGGCGATCTCGTTCTCCGTTACCCCAGCCTGGCACGCATTCAGGCCCGCCTTCATACCGGCTTCGGTCGCGATGGCCGCCTTGCGCATGATGTCGATTTCAAAACTGGATTTTGTTCTGCGCCCGCACTCGACGATGCCGAAACAGTCGAGCAGCCGGGCATCGGTGAGCGTCGTGCGCAGGGCATCCTGCTGATAGGCCGGGAAAAAATAGCTGTTGCGCTCGTAACCGAGCGTCTTGTGGGCCAGCCCGAATTCCTTGAGGCCGGAAACCAGCATCTGGATCGCATCGCCGCCGTCGGGATAAGGCCGGGTCCGCTCCACCCAGGTACGAGCGTGGACGTTGGACTCTTCCATGCCGCGGGTAATCATGAAGGGTTCGTCGTCCAACGGCACCACCAGCGCCTGGAAGAACGAATAGCCGGTGGTCTGATAGTCCGTCAGGTACATCAGGTTTTCTGGGTCGGTAATCATGACCGCATCCAGCAGACGCTCCTCCATGCGTCGCCGCAGTTCGGTCAGGCGGCGCACATACTCTTCCATCGGAAAGGTCATATCATCGCGCTGTCTCATGATTTCGTCTCCATTTGGCTGGCCACGGCCTCGGCAAACAGCGCCAGACCTTCATTCAGATCTTCATCGGGAATGGTTAGCGGCGGGATCAGTTTGATGACTTGCCCGCGTGATCCACAGACGGCAGCCAATAGGCCGCGTTCAAAACAGGCTGTGGCGATGGCCTTCGAGCGGTTGCCATCGCCGAAATCGATCGCCTGCATCATTCCGCGCCCTCGTACCGAGCACCCCGGGTATTTGGCGGCAATCTGTTCCAAAGCCTGGGCAATGATTTTCCCCTTGCGCTGGGTATCCGCCATAAAGGCCGGATCGTCGAAGTAACCGAGGGCCACAGTTCCCGCGACGAAGGATAGATCCTGGCCGCGGAAGGTGCCGGTGTGTTCCCCGGGCGCCCAGTGCTTATCGTGCTCGGGCTTGTTGAGATTCATGGCCATCGGGGTGCCGAAGCCACCGATGCCTTTGGCTAGCGTGATGATGTCCGGATCGAGCCCCATACCCTCAAAGCTGAAGTAGGGACCGGTGCGGCCGCAGCCCGCCTGGATGTCATCGACGATGAAGAGCGCACCCAGCTCGTGGGCGAGATCCTGAACGCCTTTCAGCCATTCCGCGCTGGCCACGCGCACCCCGCCTTCGGCCTGGATGGTTTCTACCAGAAAAGCAGCGGGCTTGGGCAACCCGCTGGAGGAGTTGCTGTATAAGGCGCGCATGCGCTCAAGCGAGCCCATGCCACAGCCGAGTTGGCAGCCGGGGCAGGGCGTCTCGCAGCCGAAGGACTGATGGGTGACGTGATTGAGCGGTACCCCGGCGGCATTGCGGAAATGGGCATTGGTGGTGGCGGCAAGGGCGCCCAGTGTCATGCCATGAAAGGCGTGATGGAAGGCAACGATATTCTCGCGACCTGTAACGCGCCGCGCCAGTTTGAGCGCGGCTTCTACCGCATTGGTGCCGGTCGGCCCGACGAACTGCAACCGGTAATCCATCTCTCGGGGCTTAAGAATCGTATCCACGAATTTCTGAATAAAGGTGCGTTTGGCCGTGGTGTACATGTCCAGGCTATGCGCCACGCCATCACTTTGGATGTATTCGATCAGCGCCTGTTTCATCTTAGGATTGTTGTGCCCGAAGTTGAGCACACCAGCGCCAGCGAAGAAATCGATAAAGGTTTTACCGGACTCATCGGTCTGACGGGCATTGCTCGCGGTCTTGAATACGGTCGGGGCGGCCCGACAATAGGCACGAATTTCCGATTCCCATTCCTCAAAAATCTGCATGCTGCTCTCCTGAACGCGGGGGTGAATGTCGGCTGGTACCGGGAGAAAGCGGTACTGGCCACGAGATCGCAAGCAAACCGTCGTCGAGCGGTTGCCTATCGAAAATGAGGGGGCTTGAGGGGTCTTCCTCGCCCTTAGGGTGGTGATACACCAATAAGCGAAGCAAGAACTCGGCCAACTGGGTCGATCAGCTGGTCGTTGAAGTCATAAAGTGGACTGTGGCAAGGTTCATGGTGATCCGTGCCATCGTTGGCCCCAATCAGTGCAAAGGCCCCTGGGATCGCCTCCAGGTAATAGCTGAAATCCTCTGAAGCCATGATCGGTACTGGTAATTCAGACGCGCACCAATCGGCACCGAGGACGGATGTGAGCGCACCTCTATAGTGCAAGGCGGGTTCCGGATGATTGACGGTCGCCTGATAGCGGGGGGTGAATGTGATCTTTGCCTCAACCCCATAACTGCGTGCCGTCGACTCGGTAATGTCTTCGATCAGCCGACCGATGAGGGCGCGGGTCTGGGTGTCGCCAATGCGAACGCTGCCGGCCAGACGGGCGGATTCCGGAATCACGGTGATACCGCTTGGCGCATCGATTGAGGTGACGCTGACGACGGCGGCCGTTTGAGGGGGGAGGCGGCGGGCGACGATCTGTTGCAGATTCAGGGTGATGGCCGCAGCGGCCAGGACGGGATCGCGACAGAGTTCAGGCTGGCTGGCGTGTCCCCCTCGTCCGGTCAGTTCGATTTCGAAGATCGCATTGGCGGCCATGAGCGGGCCGTCCGGGCAGACGGCCTGACCGAAGGGAATGGCGGGCCAATTGTGCCAGCCGAAGATCCAGTCCACGCCGTCGAGGGCGCCATCTTCGATCATCGCCCGTGCACCGTGCCCACCCTCTTCGGCGGGTTGAAACAACAGGCTGACCGGGCCGGGCAAGTCGCCTTCATGGGTTTTGAGCCAACGAGCTACGGCCATCAGGGTCGCGGTGTGGCCGTCATGTCCGCAGGCGTGCATGACGCCGGGTGTCTGGGAGGCCCATTCGGCACCCGTTTGTTCGTTAATCGGCAGCGCATCGATATCACCGCGCAGGGCAATATGTCGTCCCGGAGCCGAGGGCGCGAGGGTGGCGACGGTGCCGGTTCCCGCGCAAATCCGCCACGGGATGCCATGGGTCTGGAGCTCGGTACGGATGGTCTGTGCCGTGGCGTGTTCCTGCCAGGTGAGCTCCGGTGCGCGATGCAGGGCGCGCCGCAATTGCGTGGCATCCTGGATGTAGTGGGTCCAGATCGACGGCATACAGATCCTCGGTTGGGGCAGACAACGGGGCGATATTCTGCGATCAGAATGTCGGCGCGCGCAGTCCGATGACCTTGTCACTTAATCACAGCCCGTTCGGCGGGGCAACCCGGGTGACAGGCGCTCGTCGAAGACTTCGCGCGCGAATCGGGGCAAGGATTGGCGTCCATTCGGCCGAGTTGTCGATCGCGGGGGCGTGATCGGGCTATACTAGTGCGCGTTTCGTTGGTTGGGTGCGGCCGCTGGCTGACACTTGGCCTTTGAATGAATCGTTTTTTCGGGATGGTTCTGGTTGATGCAGTGTGTCGACACAAGGGATTCCACAATAACCAAAATGTGCGGGTTGATGAGCATGAGGCTTTATGGCCACTGAACCGACTGACCAGGAACTGGTACTCCGCGCCCAGCAGGGCGACCGGCGTGCGTTCGACCTGCTGGTGTTGAAATATCAGCATCGGGTGTTGCGGCTGGTTGGGCGATTCGTGCGCGACCCCGATCAAGCCTTCGATCTCGCCCAGGAGGCGTTCATCAAGGCGTACCGCGCTCTGGGCAATTTCCGGGGCGAAAGTGCCTTTTATACCTGGCTATACCGAATTGCTGTCAACACGGCTAAAAATCAGTTGGCCGCGCATGCGCGTGAAGGTTATTCGGTTTCACTGAACTCTGGCGGCGGAGACGAGTCAGACGAAGCACTACCAGAGCCCGAGGCGTTGCGTGATTACGCCAGCCCTGAGGATATCGCCGCTTCGAACGAGTTGGCGGCCGAGATCCGCGTGGCAATTACCGCACTACCGGAAGATTTGCGCACGGCACTCACCTTGCGGGAAATGGAAGGATTGAGCTATGAGGAGATCGCGGTGGTGATGAACTGCCCGATCGGAACCGTGCGGTCGCGTATTTTCCGCGCTCGTGAGGCAGTAGAGGAACGGATTCGACCGCTACTCAATGATTAATAAATGTGCCTGACTCGCCTCGGTTAATGACTTGTTTGGAACCCGCTGTGAATCTTGGGGGATGAATCGAATGACAACGCAACATCAACAAAATGCCCATCCAGTACCGTCGATGTCGGCTGAAGAGGCCCTGTCGGCATGGTGGGATGATGAATGTGCTCATCAGCCCATGCCGTGTGTCGATCGCTTCCTGGCGATAGCCACCGGCGATGCCCGGCAGAGCTTGCTCAGCTACTCTCTGATCGGTGCAACCTTGCGCCGCGAACCGCTGGATATTCGGGATATTTCACTGCTGGTTTCTGCGCGTTTGGCGCAGGATTCCTTTGAAGCCGATGATCTGGCGCATGCTACCCGATCGCCCAAGATGCTGGCTTTCCCGCAATCGCGGGTGCGAAGGTCAATCAATGCGTGGCGGGGCGGCATCGCGGCATCGTTCGTGGCTGCGCTGGTGGGAATTGGCGTCTGGATGATGCCACCGGGCGGAACCGACGCCCAGTCGCTGCAAGCCCTGTCGGGCGCGAATGTCCTGCATACGGCCTCGAACTCGCCGTCGTTGACGCCGACCAATGGTCTGATGCCCGTGGCCCTTCAGGTGCGGCCTGGGGGCAGCTTGCCCGCTTGGGCTCAGTCTTCCGGACGTAAGGCGCCAATGAACCCTTATCTGATGACGCACTTCGAGTCGGCTTCGCCGGATTTGTCTGAAGTGATGCCCTCACTGCGCATGATTAGCTTTCACCCGGAGTAATTGATGGTGCGCGGGAATCTTGGACGTGGTGTGATGTTCGCTGTGGTGATCGCAGCGGGCGCTGGCGGCCAGGCCGCATGTGCGCAGGGCGCTGATGGCTTTCAGGCTGAGTACTTGCGCATGATTGCAGATGGGCCTGTGGCCGATGCAGCCGCGTCCGAGCCAGATGCCCTCGCTCGGCTGGCGGCCATGACCGAGTCGATGCGCCAGGGCAATTATGTCGGTACGTATGTGCATGTACGGGGTGACCAGATCGACACTACGCGTATTGAGCATCTCGTGACGGAGAGCGGTTCGCAGGAGCGATTGATCACGCTGAACGGTGAACCGCGGGAGATCGTACGGCATGGCGCGCACTGCGAATGTCAGTGGCCAGCGCGAAAGGAGGTCGTGTTTGGCGACTTTCCCAGCGTGCGGTCCCGTTTGTCGGGTGAGCGGTTTGCCCACCCCGACCTGCTGGCGGCCAACTACCGGATCGTCGGTTTGGGGGTTTCCCGCGTTGCGGGTCGGGCTTGTCATCTGATCGGCCTGGTGCCGCGTGATGCTTTGCGTTACGGCTACAAGCTGTGTGTCGGCGATTCCGCTCATCTTCTGCTGCGTATGAGTATCTATAATGAGGACGGGTTGCCGATCGAGCATGATTTTTTCACGCAGATTGCAGAATCCGAACACCCCGCAGATAACGGGCAATTAGCCTCGGATCCGATCCCGCTGGGAACACCCAAAACGGTGCCGCCCGGATTCAAGGTGGTCGAAGATCGCCATTCCGCCCCGCCGGAACCCTTGGCTGTCAACGAAGGTTGGATCGTCTCGCCAGATTTGCCGGGGTATCACATCAAGAGTCGCGTCTGGCGTGAAAACCCTGTGACCCATCATCGTTTCGAGCACATGATCGTAACCGACGGGCTTTCCGCCGCATCGGTTTTTGTCGAAGATTTACCCGAAAATCAGGGGTTGGACCCGGATGCGGCCAAATACGGTATGAATATCTATGTTCGGCAAGCCGGGCCGATGCGGATTACGGTGATCGGCGATCTGCCGATGGCGGCGATCAAGCAGATATGCCTGCACACGGTGCCCGCCAAGACATCTGCCGGGCAGGAGTCGGAGCAAAATCCATTGCATGTGCCCGGCAACGAGGCGCGCAAGTAGGTGACCATGAAACATTCGACTCATCATCCGGAATCCACCCTCGAACACCCGGTGCCTGGTTCCGTGACTTATGCCGAACAGCGCCTTGAGGCGGCGGATGGACTAATGGATACGTCAGAATCGGTGGATGTGATTCGGGAGATGGGCGAAGTGGTGGGGCTCTTTAAGGGTGGCGTGATGGTCGAAACCAGCCGGGCAAGTGGTTGCTCGTCCTGTTCGTCGCAGAAGGGTTGCGGTATCAGTGTCTTGCAAGATGTTTTCGGGCGTCATCATCATCAAGTGACGGCGCATAGTGATCTACCGTTGCGCATCGGTGATCAGGTTCAGCTGGTTCTGCCAGCATCGGCCCTAATTGAAGCTGCCCTGCTCATGTATCTGTTCCCCTTGATTGCGTTGGTTGTCGGCGCCGTGATTGGTCAAACCGTGTTTGGTGCGAACGTTTTCGCCATCCTGGGTGGGGTCATGGGGTTCATCCTTTCGTTGCTGTTCATTGCCCGCCTACAGTCGACGACGCTGCGCCGTGGGCGCTTCGCACCCCGTGTCGAGCAAGTTCTGTTTCATTCTGCAAGCTGAGTCGTTGCGCGTCTGGTCGCAGGGCGACTCGTTCCGGCTTAATTCCCTCTTTTTTGCTGTAAACTTGTCGCGTACTGTCGATAATTTTCCTTCTAGGACGTGACCCGCTTGATGCCTAATTCGCTTGTGTTTCCCCAAATTATTCTGCGTCCCGCTGTGCGCATGCGGCAAGCAAGCTGGATGATTGTGGCGGCCTTCTTGATGGCCTTGGTCATGACCACCCTTCTGACGGGATGTAATGATCAGGCCTCCACCGCACAGGTGCACGGCTTGCCCGATTTCTCCGGGTTGGTGGCGGCAAATGATGATTCGGTCGTCAATGTGCGCGCCATCGTGCCCCTGTCCGCGATTTCCGATAATGGCGACGGTGTCAAAACACCTTCAGCCAACGATAAACACCTCGACGAGTTTTTCCGGCAGTTCTTCGGTTTTAATGGCCAAACACCTCCATCGGGTGATGCGCCTAACGCCGCGCCGCCGGCCAAACCGGAGTCCAGCAGTGGCTCCGGCTTCATTTTGAGTTCGGATGGCTACATCCTGACCAATGAGCATGTGGTGGATGGTGCCAGCGAGGTGTTCGTTCGACTGCTGGATGGCCGGGAATTCCGCGCCAAGGTGCAGGGTTCTGATCTGGCTGGGGATATCGCCTTGCTCAAGATTGACGCCAAGGACCTGCATCCCGTTAAACTGGGGAATTCCGATGAGGTGAAGCCGGGGCAGTGGGCTGTGGCGATTGGTTCCCCCTTTGGTTTCGACCATTCGGTCACGGCGGGGGTGATCAGTGCCAAGGGTCGTTCGTTGCCCGGCGAGGCCGGTCAGCGGTATGTCCCTTTTCTGCAGACGGATGTCGCGATCAATCCGGGTAGCTCTGGCGGGCCGCTGTTCAACGTGAATGGCGAGGTTGTTGGCATTAATTCCCAGATTTTTACGGAGTCGGGCGGCTATAACGGCCTGTCATTTGCGATACCGATCAACTATGCCATGCAGGTCGTTGACCAGCTCAAGCGTTTCGGCAAAGTCGAGCGTGGATTCCTCGGCGTGCAGATCCAGTCCGTGGACCGTGCCATGGCATCAGCGCTGGGGCTGGACCGTCCCACCGGCGCATTGATTACTGGATTCATGGCCGCCTCGCCGGCCGAGAAATCGGACCTGCAGCCCGGCGATGTCATTTTGTCCGCCAATGGCGAGCCGATTACAGAATCTAGTGACCTGCCACAGGTTATTGGCATTCTGGCGCCCGATACTGAAGTCAAGCTGCGTGTGCTGACCCAGGGCAAGCAGCATACGGTGGTGGTGCGGCTCGGGACCTTACCGAGCCACGCGCCGGCGCAAATTCAATCCATGAAGTCCCACGACCTGATCATCAACGATTATGGTTTGCTGCTGACCGAAGAATCCCATCAGATCCGGATCAAGGCTGTGGAGCCCAATGGCCCGGCGGCCAAGGCCGGGCTGAGCGCCCAGGATATTCTGTTGACTTTCAATCAGCACCCGCTCGACTCTCTGGAGGCCGCACAGCAAGCATTCAATACAGCGAAAAAGGATGAGCCGAACGCGGTGCTGATCCGTCGGGGTGATCAGCAGCATTTTTTGTCACTGTCCACTCAACCTGATTGAGGCTCCGTCGCCTTGAGAGGGGAATCAGTTATACTGCCGGGCTTCGTGTTACTGCGTGCTTGGTATCGATGGCCCGCTGAGTGACGAGTACCCACGCGTTATTTTTCTTTTTGCCGTACCAGTATTGCCTTATGGGCAAATCCTGATCTGAAACCGAGTAGATTTATGTCCGAACGGCTCTCGCTGATTCGTAATTTTTCGATTATTGCCCATATTGATCATGGCAAATCGACCCTGTCCGATCGCATCATCCAACTCTGCGGTGGTTTAACCGACCGCGAAATGGATGTCCAGGTGCTCGATTCGATGGATATCGAGCGTGAACGGGGGATTACCATTAAGGCGCAAAGCGTGTCGCTGGATTATCCTGCGAAAAATGGTAAAACCTATCGCCTGAATTTCATTGATACGCCGGGTCACGTGGATTTCTCCTATGAGGTTTCCCGCTCGCTGGCCGCCTGTGAAGGTGCCTTGCTGGTGGTGGATGCCTCACAGGGCGTCGAGGCGCAGTCGGTGGCCAATTGCTATACCGCCATCGACCTCGGCTTGACTGTGGTGCCCGTGTTGAACAAGATCGATCTACCCTCTGCGGAGCCCGAGCGGGTCAAGGGCGAAATCGAGGACGTGATCGGGATCGATGCCCATGATGCCATCCTGACCTCCGCCAAGACGGGACTGGGTGTGGGCGACGTGCTGGAGCGCCTGATCGAGCAGATCCCAGCGCCCGTCGGTAATGAGGATGGGCCGCTGAAGGCACTCATCATTGACTCCTGGTTTGATAATTACGTTGGCGTGGTCGCGCTGGTGCGCGTGATTGACGGCGCCATTGTGCCCAAGCGCAAGATCAAGGCGATGGGTACCGGCGATATTTTCCAGGTCGACAAGGTCGGGGTGTTCACCCCCAAGACGCTTGCGCGCGAAGGCTTGTATGCCGGTGATGTCGGCTTTGTCATTGCTGGTATTAAGGATATCGATTCGGCCAAGGTGGGCGATACCCTCACCGATGCCGAGAACGGGGCGACACAGGCCCTGCCCGGATTCAAGGAAATGCAGCCACGCGTATTTTCCGGCCTCTACCCCATCGAAGGCGAAGATTACGAAGACCTCCGAGAAGCGCTCCGCAAGCTGCGCCTGAACGATGCGGCCCTGCATTTCGAACCTGAAGTGTCACAGGCACTGGGGTTCGGGTTCCGCTGTGGCTTCCTGGGGTTGCTGCATATGGAAATTGTGCAGGAGCGGCTGGAGCGGGAGTATGACCTCGATCTTATCTCCACGGCGCCGACCGTCATCTACGAGATCGAGGAAACCGACGGATCTGTTTACCAGATTCATAATCCGGCACAGTTGCCAAACGTGACCCATATTCGGGAATTGCGTGAGCCGATCATTGAAGCCAGTATTTTCTGCCCCGACGAATTTGTCGGCGCGGTGATTGGTTTGTGTATTGAAAAGCGTGGCGCGCAGAAAAATCTGAGTTACGTGGGTAATCAGGTCACACTGGTCTTCGAGTTGCCGCTCGGCGAGGTCGTGCTGGATTTCTTCGATCGTCTCAAGTCCGTGAGCCGGGGCTATGCCTCGTTCGACTATAAATTCATTCGTTTTCAGGTGGCCGACCTCGTCAAGATGGACATGCTCATCAATGGCGAGATCGTCGATGCCCTGTCTCTGATCGTGCATCGCAGCATCGCTCAGTCGCGTGGACGAAGCCTTTCCGAAAAATTGAAGGAACTGATCCCGCAACAAATGTTCGAAGTGGCGGTACAGGCGGCCATTGGTGCGAAGATTATTGCGCGCACCACCGTCAAGGCTATGCGTAAGAATGTATTGGCCAAGTGTTACGGCGGGGATATTTCCCGTAAGAAAAAGCTGCTGGACAAGCAGAAGAAAGGCAAGAAACGCATGAAGCAAATCGGCCAGGTCGAGGTGCCGCAAGAGGCGTTCCTGGCGGTTTTGCAAATGGATTCGAGTAAATAGTCGCGGTTGACACACTAACAACGGAGAGAACGATTTTGGATTTCACGCTGATTCTCGTGCTGGGCACGTTGCTGACGGGGCTGATTTGGCTGACTGACGCGCTTTTGTTCAAACCGGCTCGGACGCGCAAGGCACATACCGGCGTGGTGTCTGATGCGCCCGTTGTCCTGCATGAACCATTGCTGGTTGATTATGCCCGGTCATTCTTCCCTGTTTTATTGATTGTGCTGGTTGTTCGTTCGTTTATTGCCGAACCCTTCCGCATCCCTTCCGGTTCGTTGATGCCGACGCTGCTGGTTGGCGACTTCATCCTGGTGAACAAATTCAGCTATGGTCTGCGATTGCCCGTGTTGGATACCAAAATTTTGTCTATTGGCGAGCCCGCCCGTGGTGATATTGCGGTATTCCGTTACCCGAAGGATCCGAAGGTGGATTACATCAAGCGAATTATCGGTCTGCCAGGCGACCATATCCGGGTTGTGGGAAACAAGTTATGGATCAATGGCGTGCTGCAACCAGAAACTTTCGTCGGTGTTTATCCGGGGGATGACGGTATGCGCATGGCGGGAACCGATGTGTATCAAGAAGATTTAATGGGCGTCAAACATCAGGTATTGTTCGAGAAAGACGGTTACCGTCGCGATGGTGAGTGGGTGGTGCCGCCCCATTCCTATTTCGCCATGGGTGATAATCGGGACAACAGCAATGACAGTCGTTACTGGGGTTTCGTGCCCGAGGCCAATCTGGTTGGAAAGGCGTTTATGATTTGGTTGCATTGGGATTGGAAAGACGGCAAATTTGATGCAAGCCGGATTGGTAAAAGCATCCACTAATTGTTTGATCACTGAACGTTTAAGGAAGAGGAACCGAGCATGATGCCCCATTATTCAACCCAGAAAATTTCCCAGGAATTCAAACCGGGACTCAATCGCCAATCCGGCATGACCCTGATCGGATTGATCATGTATGCATTCATTGCCTTCTTTATTGCGATTCTGCTGATGAAAGTAGTGCCGCTTTATCTCACGGACCAGAAGATCACCAGCATCTTTACGCAATTGAAGAATTTTCATGGTGATCCAATGCTGATTCGTTCCACGATCGACAAGCAGCTGGATATCAATGAAATCAACAATATTACCGCCGCCAAGGATTTCAAGATCACGCCGCTGGGCAATGGTGGCTCCAAAGTGGAGTACAACTATGAAGGCCGTGCGGACATCGTTGGAAATCTGTCCGTAGTGGCGTCTTTTGCACATCAAGTGAATGTCAGTCCTTAATAAGCCCGTTCCGAAATCCACCAATCCCCTGGTGGGCGAGCCCGCTCGCCTGGCTCAGTCGCTGGGCATACAGTTTGTTGAGTCTGATTTGTTGGTCATGGCCCTGCGGCATCGCTCCGCAGGTAATGTCAATAATGAGCGGCTTGAGTTTCTGGGGGATGCCATTTTGAATCTGGTGATTGCCGATCGCCTCTATGCATTGCACCCGACCGCAGATGAGGGGGCGCTGTCGCGTTGGCGTGCCAGCATTGTTCGCGAGGAAACGCTGGCCATGGTTGCGCGAGGTCTGAATCTGGGTGATTACCTGGTTCTGGGGTCCGGCGAGTTGAAAAGTGGTGGGTTCCGACGGGATTCCATTCTGGCTGATGCGCTGGAGGCCACCATTGGTGCCGTTTATCTCGATCAGGGCTTTCTTGTGGCTAAGGCGATGATCGAGCGTCTTTTTACTCCCTTGCTCGAAATTCTCCCCGATGCGGCCAGTCTGAAGGATCCAAAGACACGCCTGCAGGAGCTCCTGCAAAGCGGCAAATTCGAGTTACCGACCTACGAGGTGACGGATGTCCGTGGGCAGGCGCATAAGCAGGTGTTTGAAGTGACATGTCGCCTGACCCACTCCGACCAGACGAGCTTGGGACGGGGCAGTTCGCGTCGCAAGGCAGAACAGGCTGCGGCAGAGCGCATGCTCGTACAGCTTAAGGCACCCTCCGGACCCCCGGTTACCGATAATGAGTGATTCCATGCCCGACAGTTCGAATGAGATGCCTGCACCAGACTCTATGACAACGCCCAGTTGCTTCGGCCAGATTGCGATTGTCGGGCGCCCAAATGTGGGCAAATCCAGTTTGCTTAATCGCCTGGTGGGCCAAAAAATCAGCATTACCGCCCCGAAGCCACAGACGACCCGCCACCGAATTACCGGCATCTTCAGCGAGGAGCGGGGGCAGATCGTGTTTGTCGATACGCCTGGGATCCATCAAGGCGGCAGTGACGCGTTAAACCGGCAGCTCAACCGCACCGCGCGCAGCGGTTTCGATGGGGTCGATCTCGTTCTGTTCGTCGTGCAGGCCGGACGCTTTACCGATGAAGATGCCGCGGTACTGGCGCTGATTCGGCAGTCCGAATTACCGACCATTCTATTGGTCAACAAGATTGACCTGGTGCCGGACAAGGCTGCGCTCATGCCGTTCTTGATGGCGATGCAGGGACGCTACGATTTCACGGCACTCTATCCGATTTCCGCACGTCGTGACCGTGGATTTGACGGACTGATCGATCTGCTGTTCACGCACTTGCCTCCGGGTGAACCCATGTATGACCCGGACGAGGTGACGACGATCACCACTCGTTTCATGGCGGCTGAAATTATTCGTGAAAAACTCGCACGGCTATTACACGACGAGTTGCCCTACAAGACGACGGTGTTGATCGAGCGGTTCAATGAAACGCCCGGTCTGACCGAGATTGACGGGGTAATCTATGTGGCGCGCGAGAGCCAGAAGGGCATTGTGATCGGTAAGGGTGGGAGCAAGTTGAAGGAAGTGGGTATTCAGGCGCGCCACGATCTCGAACAATTGCTCAACACGCGTGTCATGCTCCAACTGTGGGCACGGGTGCGAGAAGGCTGGGCGGATGACGAGCGTGCGGTGCAGTCGCTTGGTTATCAGTTGCCCGATTAGCCGACAGTGCCGCGATGACCTGCGCTTATGTGCTTCATACGCGGCCCTGGCGTGAAACGAGCCTGTTGGTCGACTGGTTTACAGAAGATCACGGCCGGCTGACCACACGTCAGCGGGGTGTGCGCCAGTCGGGCCGGAAATCAGCCGTTCGTCCTTTGCCTTTTCAGGGAATGCACATGATGCTCGCGGGGCGGGGTGACATGAAAGTCGCCACCCAGATCGACCTGACTGAACCACCGCGTTTGTTGACTGGCCAGGCGTTGGCGGTCGGCTTTTATCTCAACGAGCTACTGATGCGAACCCTGGGTCGTGATGAGCCGATGCCCGCGCTGTTCGCGCAGTATGCTCAGTCGCTGGAAAGGCTGACCCAGGAAGCCCAGATGTTGGGGCTGGTCATTCGGCGTTTTGAGCGTGACCTGCTGACGGAACTTGGGTTCGGTATCGACTGGACACACACGTCTGATCAGGGCATAACGGTGGACCCCGAGGCTACTTACTGGGTCGATCCCGAGGTCGGTATTCTTTCCCGGCGGACGCCGGCCGGGCTTGCGGTATCGGGACGTGTGATCATGGCCATTGCGCTGGATAAATTACCCGATACGCCTTCGGATCAGCGACTGGCGCGCGATCTGATGCAGTTTATGATGCGTCCGCATGTGGGTGCCGCCCCATTTCACAGCCGGGAACTGTGGCGTTCTGCACCGAAACCCATACATTCTCTATCTGATACGTAATAACAGGAAGCATGATTATGACGAACCGCGTGACCGCGCATTTGCCTTTATTGGGCCTGAATATCGACCACGTGGCCACCCTGCGGCAGGCTCGGGGCACGCTTTATCCCGATCCGGTCCTGGCGGCGCTGATGGCGGAGCAGGCCGGTGCGGACAGTATCACCCTGCACCTGCGCGAAGATCGCCGGCATATACAGGATCGGGATGTGCTGCGCCTGCGCGACATGCTGCAGACGCGCATGAATCTGGAAATGGCCGTGACCGACGAGATGATCGATTTTGCCTGCCGCGTGAAGCCGCATGATTGCTGCCTGGTTCCGGAGCGACGTGAGGAGTTGACGACCGAGGGCGGGTTGGATGTTGCCGGGCAGATCGATCGGATACATGCGGCCTGCGAACGGCTTGCAGATGCGGGAATCCGGGTATCACTCTTTATCGCGCCGGACCCGCGACAGATCGATGCGGCCGTGGCCTGTGAGGCACCCGTGATTGAACTGCATACCGGACATTATGCGGATGCCAAGGATGACGCGCAGCAAAAGCAGATCCTAGATGAAATTATCCGCGTTGCGGGCGATGTGGCGGACGTGGGCCTGCAAGTCAATGCCGGGCACGGCCTGCATTATCATAATGTTCAAGCCATCGCTGCAATCCCGCAGATTGAAGAACTCAATATTGGCCATGCGATTATTGCGCGCGCTGTTTTCTGCGGTCTGCCCCAGGCCGTGCGGGAGATGAAGCAATTGATGCTGTCGGCGCGTGCTCGTTAAGTTGCGGCACGTTCAAAAATGATCGTGGGGATTGGTACCGATCTCGTCGAGATCGCACGGATTGAGCGGGTCTATGGCCGTCATGGCACGCGCCTGCTGGCGCGGGTGCTGGGCGAGATTGAACGTAGCCATTGTCCGTCGCCGGATTCGCCGCGGTTTTCGGCTTGGGTAGCCAAGCGGTTTGCGGCGAAGGAAGCGGCAGTTAAGGCCTTGGGCACGGGCTTCCGCGACGGGATCTGTTTGCCGGATGTTCAGACGGTGCATGATTCACTGGGCGCGCCGAGTCTCCACTTCAGTGGTGGTGCTTTGCAGCGGTTGCATGATCTGGGTGCTAGTCGGTTTCAACTCAGTGTGACGGACGAGCGTCACTATGCCTTGGCCTTCGTGGTGATCGAACGGGACTGAGTCGGAAATTCCCCTTGTTCTACGCGGCGGATTCCCGTAAAATTCGCGCCTCTTTTCTCCTGCCTGACCGTGGCGCATACGGCAGGCTGCCTTTTATCCATCCACAGGAGCACACTATGCGACATTACGAAATCGTGTTCATGGTCCATCCGGACCAGAGTGAACAAGTTCCCGCCATGATCGAGCGTTATCGCGGCATTATCGAGAATTCCGGCGGGCAAGTGCATCGTCTGGAAGATTGGGGTCGCCGTCAACTGGCCTACCCGATCAATAAGCTCGTCAAGGCCCATTACGTCATGATGAATATTGAGACCAACCAAACTGCCCTGGCAGAGCTCGAAGAAGCGTTCCGCTTCAACGATGCGGTGTTGCGTCACCTGACCGCCCGGATGGACGCGGCTGAAGTTGAGACCTCCATCATCATGCGAGAGCGTGAAATCGAACGTCGTCCGCGCCGTCGTGATGACGAGCAGGAAGAAGGTCGGTTCGATCGTGATGACGAAGAGCCAGTCGAAAAAGACGAAAGCGCTGAAGTCAGCGAATAATATTCAGGGGGATCATCATGTCACGTTTTTTCCGTCGCAAGCGTTTCTGCCGTTTTACTGCTGAAAACGTCAAGCAAATCGATTACAAAGATATCGACACCTTAAAACAATACCTCAGTGAAACCGGCAAAATCGTACCGAGTCGTGTCACCGGTACCGCCGCACGCTATCAGCGCCAGTTGCAAACTGCGATCAAGCGTGCCCGTTTTCTCGCGTTGCTGCCGTATACCGATCGTCATTGATTGACGCGGTTACAACGTTCAGGAGTTAAATCATGCAAGTTATTTTGTTGAACAAAGTAGAAAATCTGGGCACCTTGGGTGATGTCGTGAGTGTGCGCGCTGGTTATGCGCGTAACTTCCTGATCCCTTACGGCAAGGCTCGGGCCGCCACCAAGGCTAACCTGGCCGAATTCGAAGCGCGTCGCGTCGAACTTGAGCGTCTGGCTGCCGAGGAACTGGCCGCTGCGCAGGCACAGGCCGCGAAACTAGCCGAAGCGACCGTGACCATTGCTGTTAAAGCAGGCGCGGAAGGCAAGCTGTTCGGTTCTGTTGGTACCGCCGAAATCGCCGAGGCCGTCGGCAGCGTTTATGGTGTTGCCCTTGAAAAGCGCAACGTCCGTATGCCAGAAGGCCCCCTGCGGGCCGTGGGTGAGTTCCCGATCTCTATCCACCTGCATACCGATGTGGATGCAGTCATCAAGGTAATCGTGGTCGGCGAAGAGTAAATCTTCACTTCAGCGATCGTTTAAAACCCCCGGAGCTCTGGTTCCGGGGGTTTTTTATTGTCATCGAAATTCATTTCTCCGGTTTCTGGCCGCAATAGCCTTGATGCGGGTTACTTCGCGGCCGCGCTGCTGATAATGACCTCGTGGCGCTCCAGTTTGCCTTCGCCATCGAAAGCTTCCTTCGGTAACGGGTTTTTGTGCGCTTCACGGAAATCGGGGCTGCCGATCCAGTTCTCAAAGGCCTGTTTGTCGCGCCAATGTGTGAGTACCACGTATATGCCTGTGCCATGCTCTGCATCGGGGCGCAAGACTTCCATTCGGACGAATCCATCTTGTTGGTCGACCTGGCCGGCGCGGGCGCGAAAGCGCTCTTCAAAGGCTTCTCGCCAGTCTTCGGCGACCGGTACACGATTGGCAACAACGTACATAAATACTCCTGATGGCAAATGGGTCTCGTTCATAAGGCACGGGGTATACGGGAAAGTTCCTGTAATGGCTGTCTTGGGCAGCTCAAGCCGTAAAAGCCCCATGAGTGACGTGAAAAGTATGTTTCAATTGATGAAAAATGTGCCGGGGTGTGGTGTTGGGCCACTGTTGCATGACGCACAAGCCCAACCAGGTTGTGCGTATTTATTCCCCTGCTTATCTGGTACCTTCGGTCATTTGTCCTTTAAGGGCTCAGAGAAATTGCGCGGGTTTAGGTGGGGTCTGTGTCTTATCTGTTGTTACGAGTGAGCTGCAGAAGCGGGAACCTTTCGGTTGTTTGCTGTGCCTAAAATTTGCTGTTTCATCATCGTGTGTGGAGGTGCTCATCATGAATTTTCCGTCACGTATTAAATCGGGTCTTCTGGTTCTGACGGCCGGTGCCTGCCTAGGTATTGGGGGGCTCTCGACCTCCGCTGTTGCAGGCGTCTCTGAGGAGCCCAGCATCCACTCGTTATCGCCTGCCGAGGTGCAATCGGGCGCGCTGACCGTGGAGCAGAGTACCGGTGGAATTCGGTATGTGGCAGGTGGGATTGGTGTTGAGGAGCGTGCCTGGCTGGCGACGCATGCCGCCCAATTCAATACCCACATCACGTTTGCTGTAGTGCCGGGCGGTGCGTTCATATCGGATGTCCATGTCGGTATTACGAACGCCAAGGGTGCTTCCATTCTGGATGCGACCGCGCAGGGGCCCAAGCTGCTGGTCGAACTGCCCCCGGGCTCCTATCACTTGACAGCAACCCATGATGGGCAAACCATCCATCGTACATTTGCAGCTTCATCGCAAGGGCATGCGGTGCTGGATATCGGGTTCAAGCAGTAACCACCATCCTGAATCGCCCCGGTAGGTAAACGCCGGGATGCCATCAAAGTTTTGGGGTGGTTTGTCGTTGAACCGGCTGATTGTCCGTGTGGTTTGTCTTGGTGATGACATCCTTGTGTCTTAGGATGGATATTACCTTGACAAACTGTGGGTAATTGCCGGATGACAGCCAATAACACCACTTTGTGGTTGACGGTCAATACGGGGTCATCCTCGCTCAAGCTGGCATTGTTCTCTGTCGATTCGTTTGAGCCGATAGCCGTCCTGCAGATTGAAAGTATTGGTCAGTCCGAGGGCCATCTCTTGGCCGGAGATCTGCCGATGATGACGGTTGTCGCCGAAGATCATCGGGCGGCCTTCAACCTGGCGGTGCGCTTCTGGCGCCACCAGTCGGTTTTGAAGTCTCCTGACATGCTGGTGGGTATCGTGCACCGCGTCGTGCATGGCGGGGTGCGATTTACGGAGCCAACCCGGATCACACCTGCCGTTCGGGCTGAAATTGATTCCTTGACGCCCTTGGCGCCCCTTCACAATCCACTGGCGTTGCAAGGTATGGATGCCGCCACGGTATTTGCGCCCGAAATTCCCCAATTTGCGGTATTTGACACCGCCTTCCACCACCACATGCCGCCGGAGGCTTTCCACTACGCCTTGCCGTTGCGGTTCTATCACGAGTTCGGCATTCGCCGGTATGGCTTCCATGGCATTTCGGTCGATTCGGTCAGCCGGCAACTCGCGGAAACATTGGGCCAATCGCGATCATCGCAGAATCTGATCGTGGCGCATCTGGGCAATGGGGCAAGCATGACGGCGATCCGCGATGGACGCAGCGTGGATACTACGATGGGATTCACGCCGTTAGAAGGTTTGGTGATGGGTACCCGGGCGGGTGACCTTGACCCGGCGATCCCCGCTTTTCTGGAAGCGCATACGGGGATGAATGGTGCTGATGTGGCCCACTTGCTCAATCATGACAGCGGGCTGAAGGGCTTGTGCGGGCAATCGGATTTGCGGGCGGTCCATGAGGTCATGTCTGGCGGTGATGTTGCTGCCGAGGCGGCTGGTCTGGCACTGGCGATCTACATCTATCGAATCCGCAAATATCTCGGTGCTTTCACTGCACTGCTGGGGCGCGTGGATGCTGTGATCTTCACGGGGGGCGTGGGTGAGCACGATGCCATTGTTCGGGCGCAGGCCCTTGCAGCCATGTCGGCATTTGGCTGGCATCTAGATCCCGCGCGTAACGCGGCCACGCTGGGGCCGCAGGTGGTAACGGCAATTCATGCCGAGGGGAGTCTTCCGGGGATTTATGTGGTGCCCAGTCGGGAAGCAGAGCAGATGGTGCGTCTTGTCGCACCAACTGCGGCGTCTTGAATCAGGCGGAAACGATTTATCGAGGAGGAGCGGCGATGAACGATCTGAACGTGACGAGTACGGTAACGACAGGCGCGTCGGGCGGCGCCCTCAGTGATCATGAACTGGCACAGATCGATACCTGGTGGCGCGCGGCCAACTATCTGTCCATCGGGCAGATCTATCTGATGGATAATCCCTTGTTGCGTGAGCCGCTGCGTGCGGAGCACGTCAAACCGCGCCTGCTCGGCCACTGGGGGACGACGCCAGGTCTGAACTTCCTCTATGTGCATATGAACCGGCTGATTCGGGAACGCGATGTGAATGCTATTTATATTGCCGGCCCCGGTCACGGTGGACCGGGTCTGGTCGCCAATACCTGGCTGGAGCGCACGTACAGCGAGGTTTACCCTGAGATATCACGGGATGCCGAGGGCATGAAGCGTCTGTTCACCCAGTTTTCTTTTCCGGGTGGCATCCCCTCCCACGTGGCGCCGGAGACGCCAGGTTCGATTCATGAAGGCGGTGAGCTGGGCTATTCGTTGTCGCATGCCTTTGGCGCGGCCTTCGATAACCCGGATCTGGTGGTGTGTGCCGTGGTTGGCGATGGCGAGGCCGAAACCGGCCCGCTGGCCACCTCCTGGCATTCCAACAAGTTTTTGAACCCGGCTCGGGACGGGGCTGTCCTGCCGATCCTGCATCTGAATGGCTACAAGATCGCCAATCCGACGGTTCTGGCGCGAATCGATCCCGCCGAGTTGGAAGCGTTGATGCGGGGCTATGGCTACACCCCCTATGTGGTTGAAGGCAGCGATCCACAGGAGATGCACCAGAAAATGGCCGAAACCCTCGATCTCGTTTTTGACGAGATCGAGTCCATCCAGTTTCGGGCTAGAGAGGAGGGTGATCTGACGCGCCCGCTCTGGCCGATGATCATCCTGCGGTCGCCCAAGGGCTGGACGGGGCCGAAATCTGTCGATGGCAGGAAGACAGAAGGGTTCTGGCGTGCGCATCAGGTGCCGTTCGGTGAAGTGCGAGAAAATCCCGAACACCTTGCCCTACTGGAAGAATGGATGCGCAGTTATCGTCCCGAGGAGCTATTTGATGCAGAGGGACGCCCCGTGGACCTGATCAATCAGATCGCCCCACTGGGCGAACGCCGCATGTCGGCCAACCGGCATGCCAATGGCGGCACTTTGCTGAAACCCCTGACCATGCCCGATTTCCGGCAATATGCCGTGCGTGTGGATCAACCAGGGACGCATATGGCGGAAGCGACCCGAGTCCTGGGACAGTTTTTGCGGGATGTCATGAAAAACAACCTGGTATCGCAGAATTTCCGGATATTCGGCCCGGACGAAACCGCCTCCAATCGCTTGGATGCGGTCTACGAAGTGAGTCCGAAGGCCTGGGATGCCGAGCATTTCGAATTCGATACGGATCTGTCGGTGGATGGCCGGGTCATGGAAATTCTGTCTGAGCATACCTGCCAAGGATGGTTGGAAGGTTATCTGCTGACCGGACGGCATGGCTTTTTTTCCTGCTACGAAGCATTTATCCACATCATCGATTCGATGTTCAACCAGCATGCGAAGTGGCTAAAAACGACCCGGCACATTCCCTGGCGTGCGCCGATCGCGTCTTTGACCTATCTGCTGACCAGCCATGTCTGGCGGCAGGACCACAATGGCTTCTCCCATCAGGATCCGGGGTTCATCGATCATGTCGTCAACAAGAAATCGGATGTAATCCGAGTCTATCTGCCGCCGGATGCCAATACCCTGCTGTCGGTGGCCGATCATTGCCTGCGTTCACGAAGCTATGTGAATGTGATCGTGGCCGGCAAGCAGCCTGCGCTTCAGTTCTTGGATGCGGAAGCGGCCGAAAAACACTGCACCCACGGGGTGGGAATCTGGGGTTGGGCGAGCAACGATCAGGATTCTGAGCCGGATGTCGTGATGGCCTGCGCAGGCGATGTGCCGACGCTGGAAACCCTGGCCGCCGTGGATCTAATCCGGCAGCATTTGCCCGAATTACGGGTTCGGGTGATCAATGTGGTGGATTTGATGAAATTGCAACCGGAAAGCGAGCATCCGCACGGCCTGAGCGATCGGACGTTTGATCAGATGTTCACGACGGACAAGCCGATTTTTTTCGCCTATCACGGTTATCCCTGGTTGATTCATCGCCTGACCTACCGTCGTCGAGGCCACCCCAATCTGCATGTGCGCGGATACAAGGAGGAGGGCACGACCACGACACCGTTCGACATGGTGGTGTTGAACGATCTCGACCGGTTCCATCTGGTGATGGATGTGATCGACCGGGTGCCTTCAATTGGTGCCCATGCCGCCTACGTCAAGCAACTATTGGAAGACCGGCTGCTTGATCACAAGGTCTATATCCGGACCCATGGGGCGGATATGCCGGAAATCACACAATGGAGCTGGCCGTACCGATAGATCGGCGTTCGTATTCGCCGGTACGCACGATCAGTTCAAATCGGCGATGGTGAGTTTGCGCCGCATGGCCATGCGCTTGCTGTAATGGCCTTCCATCCGCCCCAGTACGGCATCGAGGAACCGCAAAGTTTCGATGATGTGCGGCCCCTTGTTCAACATAACGCACTCTGCCCGGATGCTCATGGCGGCATCGGTCACCTCCGCACGGGAGGGCGAGCCGTTTTTGGCCATGTTTTCCAGAATCTGTGTGGCCCAGATCACCGGGATATGCGCGGCCTCGCAGAGCCAGAGAATTTCTTCCTGTACCTCCGAAAGCCGCTCGAAACCCAGTTCAACGGCAAGATCGCCACGGGCGATCATGACACCGAGCCGCGGGCTACGCATGCCTGTCAACAAGATGCGAGGCAGATGCTTAAAGGCCTGACGATTTTCTATTTTAAGCACGATGCCCGTTTGGCAGGCATCCAGCCGGGCCAGATGATCCTGCAGTAGGGCGACATCTTCCGGATTGCGCAGAAACGAGAGCGCAATGATGTCGACCTCGTGGGCGAGGGCGTTCAGGTCGGCAATATCCTTGTCCGTCAGTGCTGGCGTATGGAAATCGGTATCGGGGAAATTGATCCCCTTTTCCTCCTTGAGGCGACTACCTGCCGGGTCGGCGTGGGTGATTGTCACGGTGATCCGGTCACCATCGTTGGCAGCAATGAGTCCGCCGATCCGTCCATCGTCCAGCCAGACCGACTGATCAGGTTGGGCATCCCTGAAAGCGGCCTCCAGCGTGCAATGCAGGCGAGCCGGCTCAATTTGACCATCCAGGATACGGGCCGCAGATCCCGGAATATTCATGCGTGAAAGGATCAGCACATCGCCTATCTGCAGTCGGATTTCTTCGGGAATGAGGGGCGCGCCGATCAGCAGGCCGCGTAGGATGTGTGGATCGGTGGCATGTAGTGGGGTGCCATCCTCTATATATGCCGTGTGTGCGAAGCCGATCAGCAATCCGGCGGGCGATTGTTCCAGCAGCCAACCCTTGCAGCGGTGGGCACGGGCATCTGTCAGTTCGAACTGGGTGTCGGGATCGAGTTTCCCCCACTGCCCTTCGGCCTGTTGGGGGCGGAGAAACAGGTGGGCGATATCGGCACTCGGTGGCGTACTCGGTTGGCTTTCCCGCGTGATCCAGAGTCGGGCTGCCTGGACGACACGGCCCCGAAAATCCCGTTTCGGACGGATCTTGAGTAATTTTCCCTGAGCCCGAATGGTGCCGGTTCGGGATTTTGGCCCGGCCAGATCGGCCTGGACTCGGCAGGGGCGACTCAGCGCTAGGGCGGCACTGCGTACCTGTGCGGTCATGTTGCGCCAGGTAGAAATATCATCATGGGCGCAGTTGATCCGCGCCACTTCCATTCCGGCTTCAATCAGGCTCGGAATCAGGTTGAGATCGGTCGCCGCCTCGCTCGGCAGGGTGACCATCAGCCGAACCTCGCGATCGCCTTGAGCGTCGCCCAGCAGACTGCGGGTATGTTCCTGCAGGAGACGGAGCCCGTTTTTTAAATCAACGGGTTCCGGTAATGGCATGCTTTCATGTTTGCCTGCCATGTCCTCAAGACGGTGGGTGACGGCATTGAGTGAAGCCATAACGTGCGACTCCAGTATCCCGAACGAAGACAGGCCCAGATGGGCCAATTCGCGTTGCAAGTGGCGGATATCATGTTGGCGTACACCCAGATAGTGGAGCAGGTTACGCGCACTCGCCTGAAAATGGGGGTCAATACGGGCAAGTTCGTCGGCGCGCTGTCCTTCGAGTCGGGCTCCTGCCTGGCGCAAGGTCTCGATCTGTTCCTGCAAGGACGTGGCAGCGGGGGCGAGGGAAGATCGCATGATGTCGATGTCCGGTAGTCGTCGGGGTGAACCCCTATCTATATTCCATTCAGGTGACAGCTTTGTGTTGATGTCGTCTCTGTTTGTTGACCAGGTTCAGGATTGGGTCGACGGACAATTAAGAAAAAATTGCGGTCTGGAATATTCAATAACCCTGAAATGGGTAATGATTTAGTCTGTGAGCTCCCTTGTCGCCCAATTCCCCTAAATTTTCAAGAGATACATCATGAGCAATGACATGAATCAGACGATGCATGATTTCAAGGCAGGCATGAACATGATGGTCAATGAGGCCCCGACCGTGATGAAGGCCTTAGACGGGTTCATGAACGAAGTTCTGTGCAATCGGGCGCTCGACAGCAAGACCAAGGAGTTGATTGCCCTGGGTATGGCGATTACGGCAAGTTCGATTATTGCATCGGGATTCATGTCAATCGCGCCTTGCTGGCGGGTGTGACCCATGCGGAGATTATCGAGGTCTGTGAAGTCGCCATTTTGATGGGCGGCGGGCCAGCGTTGACACATATCGCCGAAGTGAAAACAGCGTTGGCTCTTTTTTAAAAGACCGGGACTGCCTGATCAGCTAGCCGGTTTTGTGCGGTCGATGCCGGCGCCGGAAAGCGTGCGCCGGTCGGCGGGTGATCAGGCCGAGGTCAGGATCTGGTACAGCTGATCCTTGAGTTCCAGCCGCTGTTTTTTCAATGTTTCTGCGTGTTCGTCCGTGATCGGGAGGTCATTCTTTTCGGCCTGCTCGATCTCGTTGTTCAGGGTGTGATAGGCCTCGAACAGGCGTGCAAAATGGTGATTCTCCATTTTTAGCAGATGGATCTTTTCTTTGAAATCCGGAAATTCATGCGCAAGGTCATGGTGTTCAATCTGCATGGTTGTGGTTCCCGTGGTTGAAAAGTGGCTGGGCAGTATAGCCAGAAATGGGGTTATTCCTTACTTTTTCACATGTATTTTGCGTTTTGAGCAAGGGTCGGTATGTCGTTCGTGCATCGGATTTGATTAGCGTCGATAGACGACCAGCACATCGGTAATACCCGTCGAAGCGCGCAGGTCGAATAACACAGGGTCCGTCGGAATGACCTGCCATTCCGGACCCAACCGAACGACCCCGCGTGCCAGCGATGATTGAACCAAGCAATGAACAGGTATGCCGCCCGCTGTGGGTCGATGCTCGCGGAGAACGTTCAAGAGTTCGTCGATTTGATCGGCACCGCATTCGGGTTGCAGGTTGATCATTAGGCTGCGGGCACGTTCGCAGCGCGCCTGCTCAAGGGGCATCAGGCGTTTGCAGCGCACGCGAATGCCGCCGCTGAAGTTGTCGAAGGTGGCATCGCCTTCCACGATCACGAGTTGGTCCAGACCGATCAAAGGGGCGAGATTGTCGATGTCGTCCCCGGTGATGCGCACTTCGCACCGGCCGCCGCCGTCATCCAACGTGATGAACAGTTGACGGTCGCCATTCTGTTGGCGAACCACGCGCTCTGCCACGCACAGGCCAGCCACGGTCACCGGTTCGCCGCGGCTATAGGTGCCGGGCGCAGGCGCGTCCAGTCGCTCGCTGAGATCGGCAAGTTTGTCCGTGATGATTTTGGCGAGTTCGGCCGTGAAGGCATAGATGGGGTGCCCGGTCAGGTACAGCCCGAGGGTATTTTTTTCCCGCTTGAGCTGTTCGGCGTCCGGCCAGGATTCCAGCGTGCGAATGGGGACGGTAATCGCCGTTTCGGGTGTGTCGAGCGTGCCGAATAGATCACCCATGCCGGCATCTTGGGCGCTTTGCAATTGATTGGCCGCCTTCATGGCTTCCGGGATGTGTGCAAACAGGCTGGCCCGATTGGGGCCTAATAGATCGAGCGCACCTGCTAGTACCATGGCTTCGAGCACGCGTTTGTTCAACGCCTGGGTGCCCACGCGCTGACAGAAATCGTTCATGTCCGCAAAGGGGCCACTGGTCTGGCGTTCCGACACGATGCGCTGGATGACGCCTTCGCCCACGCCCTTGATGGCGCCTAATCCATAGACCACGGTATAGGTGTCGGCGGCTTCGAACTTGTAGCCGCAGAGGTTGACATCCGGCGGGATGACCTGCAGATCCATGCGTTTGCACTCACCGATCAGGCCGACGATCTTGTCGGTATTGTCCATATCGGCGGAGAGCACGGCAGCCATGAAGTGCGCCGGGTAATGCGCCTTAAGCCAGGCAGTCTGGTAGGCGACCAGCGCATAGGCGGCAGAGTGGGATTTGTTGAAACCGTAACCTGCAAACTTCTCCATCAAATCGAAGATGTAGCCGGCCTGATCAGGATCGACTTGCTTGGTTTTTGCCCCTTCCATGAAAATGGTACGTTGCTTGGCCATTTCCTCAGGCTTTTTCTTGCCCATGGCGCGGCGGAGTAGATCGGCGCCGCCCAGGGTATACCCGGCGAGAATTTGGGCGATTTGCATCACCTGTTCCTGGTACACAATCACGCCGTAGGTTGGCGTGAGGACCTCGGTCAGCCAGGGATGCAGGTATTCGATCCGCTGTTCGCCCTTTTTGCGCAGGATGAAGTCGTCCACCATGCCTGATTGCAGCGGGCCGGGCCGGAACAGGGCAACGAGCGCGATGATTTCCTCGAAGGTATCCGGCTGGAGACGGCGAATCAGATCCTTCATCCCACGGGATTCAAGCTGGAAGACGGCCGTGGTTTCGCAGCGTTTCAACAGTTTGAAACTGGGGACATCGTCCAGTGGAAGCGCGGTGATGTCGACCGGAGACTCGCCGCGCTGTTTCCGGTCGGCATTGATGGCGATGACTGCCCAGTCGATGATGGTGAGGTTGCGCAACCCAAGAAAGTCGAACTTGACGAGACCGACGGCCTCGACGTCATCCTTGTCGAGCTGCGATGCGGCCGAGGCGCCATTGGCTTCGCAGTACATGGGGGTGAAATCGGTCAGCTTGCTGGGCGCGATCACGACGCCGCCCGCGTGCTTGCCCACATTGCGCGGCAGGCCTTCGAGGGCCATGCCCATATCCACGATCGCCTGAACCTCTTCATCCCGCTCGTAGAGATCGCGGAATTCCGCCGAGAACCGTTCGGTTTCCTTTTGCGAGCGCTCGGTACGGCCCAGGGCGTCTTCGAGGGTGACATCCAGTCCCGGTTTCATCGGAATCAGCTTGGCGACCCGGTCAACGAAACCGTAGGGATAACCCATGACGCGGCCGACGTCCCGCACGACCGCTTTTGCCGCCATGGTGCCGTGGGTGGCAATCTGCGATACCGATGCGCGGCCATAGCGTTCGGCCACATAGTCGATCACGCGATCGCGGCCTTCCATGCAGAAGTCGATATCGAAATCGGGCATCGACACCCGCTCGGGGTTCAGGAATCGTTCGAAGAGCAGATCGTAGGGGATTGGGTCGATGTCCGTAATCAGCAATGCCCAGGCGACAAGCGAGCCCGCGCCGGAACCCCGCCCCGGGCCGACGGGGATGGATTGGCGTTTGGCCCACTGAATAAAGTCGGCCACGATCAGGAAGTAGCCGGGGAATCCCATTTGGATGACCACATCCAGCTCGATGTTTAGTCGCTCCCGATACTCGGCATGCTGCGCTTCCGGGACGCGTTCAAAACGATATTCCAGCCCTTGTTCGCTCAGGGCGCGCAGATAATCCGCCTCGGTCTCGCCATTGGGCGTGGGGAAGCTCGGCAGGAAGTTTTTACCCAATTGCAGCGTGACATTGCAGCGCTCGGCGATGGCCACGGTGTTGGCCAGCGCTTCGGGAATATCGGCGAACAGCGACTGCATTTCTTCGGCGGATCGCAGGTATTGTTGCGGCGAATACAAACGGGGTCGGCGGGGGTCATCCAGGGTACGACCGTCGTGAATGCACACGCGCAGTTCATGGGCTTCAAAGTCCCCGGTATCCATGAATCGGATGTCATTGGTGGCGACGACGGGCAAATCTGCCTGCTGTGCGAGCGACACGGCCGCATGCAAATAGGTTTCTTCCTCAGGCCGCCCGGTGCGTGTCAGTTCAAGATAAAACCGATCCGGGAACCGTTCGCGCCAGAAAGCCAGCGCGGTATCCAGTTCCGTCGGTTTGCCGTGCAGAAGCATCTGACCGATCTCGCCGGTCGTTCCACCGCTCAGGGCGATCAGGCCTTGGCATTGCGCTATGGTCAGCCATTCGCGCTTGAGGGTGGGGCGGCCGTCAATCTGGCCTTCGCAGTAGCCTTGCGACAGGAGTTCCGTGAGGTGCCGAAATCCCAGATTGTTCTGTGCGAGCAAGACCACTCGGCTCAATTCGTTCTGACGGGGATCCTGCAGCCAGCAATCCGCCCCCAGAATGGGTTTGATGCCGGCCTTGATCGCTGCCTGGTAGAACTTCACCATCGCAAACAGATTGCCCTGGTCGGTGATAGCCAAGGCAGGCATGCCCCGTTCCCGTGTGGCGGCCAGCATCGGTTTTATGCGCAAGGTGCTGTCGACCAAGGAGTATTCACTGTGGCAATGGAGATGAACAAAACTCATGCGATGCGGGATTCCATCAGTAGGCGGGACGGGGTGCAACCTGAATCCAAAACGGTTTTTGGAACGGGCTTGGGGCGATATTGTGACATTTTGCCAGGGCAGACGGGTAATCGTGCTCGGGTATATTTGCTGGCAAAGTTCGCGGGTCGGGCTTGATCAGAAGTAATCCCTTAATAAACCGTGGATTGCTTGCGGATTGACCGCCTTGTAGCCGAGATCAATGAGGTGTTTATCGTTCGCCAAGAGGGGGCTGGGCAATTTGTTATCGGTAGGGGGGCGTACTCAAGCACAGATGAGGATTGAGCGTATACCAGCGCGGTAAATAGTTGTGCTATTTGATTTCATACTAATTCACTTGGTTGATTTTACAGGTATATCCCGCATGATCGCATTTTTGTGACGGGGTGATGACATTGGCTTCTGCAAGGGTGCCGGGTCGATGCGTCTGGTAATCTACAAGAGGTATTTCCAACGATGTTATCCATGGGATACCACCCGCCGGTTGATATACGGCTGGTGACGAATAAGGTGATCGGGATGGGGACGCACCGCGCTTTGCAATCCAAAACCGATCTGAATGGCATCATCACCCATGCGAGCCAATCGTTAGCCGATACATCAGGGTATACGGTCGATGAATTGATCGGGCAGCCGCATAATATTCTGCGTCATCCGGATATGCCGGATACGGTGTACTACCTGATGTGGCAGCGCATTCAGGCGGGGGAGGAGTTCTACGGTATTGTCAAAAATCGTTGCAAGAATGGTGATCACTATTGGGTGATGACCCGCGTGGCTACGGTGATGCAGGATAATAAACCCATTGGATATACCTCGGCCCGTTTCTTACCCCGGGCTGATTTGATTCCGGCCTGGGAAGAGCTGTTTGCTCGGTTGCGCGCCGCAGAGAAGGGCAGTGGTTTTCTTGATGAGCGTCGGTTTCGCCCTGCGCAGGATATGTTGTGCAAATTTGTGCATCGCAAGGGTTACGAAAATCTGGGGCAGATGGTGTTGTCACAGCGGGGGTGATATCCGGTGGTCCGTCTCAGGTCTGGCCAGCGTTGTATCCTTCAATTTTCCATCACCCTCGTTCGACCATCTTTCGTCCGGCTCTATCTCTAAATAGCCTCATCACGGCGCGCCTATTCTGCCTGCCACTCCATTTCCTATCGGGGTGGCTCGTTCGGTTGTCTGTCCTGTCACTCGATTTTTTCGGGTAGTGATTGGCGTCACTTCTATGATGTCGATCACGTCATCATCTCCAACTCCGGGCATGTCTTTTCTTAAACCCCACGTCTGACTATTTCTGTTTTATTTAACAAATTGATAATTAAGTAATTATTTGTTTTTGTGTCGCGTGCGAAAAATATGACTCGTCCCGAGTAAGACGCGCAGTTTGAATGTGCAGTGATTTAATTTATTGTATGCGGCCGGAGATAGAATTTATGAAGGATGTTGCTACAACATGGGGCATGGTTTTGCCCGCGTAGTTTTTGAACGGATTTCCAATCCGACTGCACTGTTTTTGATGATCAAAATGCCAAAGTGGGTTTTATGTGTAGGTTGATGTTCAGTTCTGTGCGGTATGCCGCGTTCTGCAGAGTGTTTCTGTCCACGTTTGGTGCCCTTTTGGTGAGTGTGGGGTTTGCCTGCCTGCCTGCTCAGGCATTTGACCTGAACGACGTGGTGATCCAGGCCAAACAGCTGGCAGCGTCTGGCTATCAACCGACGCCAAAAATCCCCGAGTCTCTGACTCAGATTGATCAATCGACCTATGGACGCATCGCATTCAAGCAGAGCGCGCAATTGTGGCAGTCGAGCCGTTTCAACATCCTTCCAATTGCGGCCGGATACATGTATCAGCGCCCGGTCGAGCTGTATGAAGTCACGCCGCAATCCGTGGCGCCGATTGTCTTCGACAAGGGGCAGTTTGACTGGCCGAGTCCCAGTTTTGCCCAGAGTGTGCCGGCCAATCTCGGTTTCGCCGGATTTTCGGTGGATTATCCGCTGTCCGGTCAGGATGCCAAAGATCTGATGCTGACCTTTTTGGGTGGTGCGCAATTCGGTGTTGTCGCAGCCAATCAGGTCGAGGGGGCACATGCGCGCGGCGTGGCTATTGATACGGGGCTGCCGCAAGGCGAGCAATTCCCGATGTTCACAAAATTCTGGCTGGTTCGTCCAGACCCAGCCGACCATCACCTGGTCATTTATGCGCTGCTGGATGGTCAGTCTCTGACAGGGGCCTACGAATTCGTGATTCGTCCGGACGGTGACCGTGTGAACGTGCACGTGACGGCGAATCTGTTTCCGCGGAACAAGATTGATCGGGTGGGCCTTGCCCCGTTGTCCACCATGTATTTTTATGGACAAATTGGCCAGAGACCCGCCGGGCAATGGCGTCCTGCCGCGTTCGAATCGGATGGCCTGTTGATGCATATGGGGGAGGGGAACTGGGTCTACCGCTCGTTGCTCAATCCGTCGACATTGCGGGTCAACCAGTTCGATGCCGACGGTATTCGGGGGTTCGGTTTCATGCAGCGTCAAAAACGCTTCTGCTACTTCGAGGATGTGATTTCCCGTTTCGAAGATCGCCCCTCGCTCTGGGTGACCACTGAAGCGGGATTCGGCAAAGGGAAAATCGTGCTGGTACAAATTCCGACCAACAGCGACCTGCACGAGAACCAGATCGCGTTTTTCCAACCCAGTGATCTCGTGGATGCCGATCATCCCCTGGCATTTGCCTATACCTTGAGCGTGGGGGACAGTTCCGTGGCGGACGAGCCCCTGGCCGTGGTGCGTCGGCCACTGATCGGCACCGTCAAGGTTAATGCGGACGACAAGACCGACAAAGCCTACCGGGTCAATCTGGATTTCTCCGGTGGACAATTGGCGCGTCTGGCACCTGGCTCGCCGGTTATCGCGCAAATCGATACGGAAGGAACAGCCAATGTGCTCGAGCAGGCGGTGGTGCCGCTGCCCGATCCCGGCCACTGGCGATTGTCCATGCTGCTGAGCCCTGTGGGGCGGGCAGAAGTGCATATTGATGCGACGCTGGCTATTGGCAAGAAAATCCTCTCAGAAACCTGGCGCTATGAATTGCCTGCTGACGTCAGTCGTTTCGGACTGATCAAGTAAGGATGCCCATGTCTGACATTACCCCCGAAACTTATTCGGATCGCATCCAATCGCCGGACGATATCGTGCAGATAACCGCTGCCGGGTTGACCTGCCAGTATCCGAATGCGATCTGCGATCAGTTGCGCTGGCTCCAGCGCCGTGTGTTTTATCAATTCATGCAAACCGGCTGCCCGACGATCGACCTGGAGGCGGATTTGTCGATCGAGCGCAATCAGGCCGATCTAACGGAACGTTTGGCCGTGCCCGTTCCGGTACTTCGTACGATGCCCGTCATCGTGCGCGGCAGTGTCCGGCATCGCCACAAGGCGGGAGACCTAGTCATCCCCCCGATGGTGTCCGAATGAATACGAAGATCGCTCATGATCCGTTTTTGCGTACGGCGCTGATTCGTCGTTGGATGTTCATGCTGCTGATCATGACCCAGACAGCATTCGGTGTCTGGGGGATGATCTGGGTGTTGCCTTATCACGGCAGCCCGGCAATCGAGCAGGCGATCCTGGCGACCTTTATTCCGTTGTATGCGTTTGTGGCGGCGGGCTCCTGGATGGCCTTGTTCGGATTTTATATTCGTCGCCGTTACGGTGGTCGCGGCGATGCCAATAGTCTGCTGGCTCGTTTTGGGGATCAATTGCCATCGGTCGAACTGGCGACCACGGCAGTGGCTCTGCCGATTTATCACGAAGATGTTGAGCGGGTATTCCGCGGATTACAGGCCACCATCGAGTCGGTATTGGCGACCGGGCAAGGATCAGCCTTCGAGTTTTTTGTGTTGTCGGACAGTCGGGATCCCGAGGTCTGGCTTGAGGAGCGCGCGGCCTGGCTTCGGTTGTGTGAAGTGCTGGATCTGCATGGACGGCTGCACTACCGTCGCCGTCGGGTGAACCTGAAGGCCAAGACCGGCAATGTGTCCGATTTTTTGCGCCGCTGGGGCAAGAAGTTCAAGTACTTCATCGTCCTTGATGCGGATAGCGTGATGTCTGGTCAGGCGATAGTCACGCTGGTCCGGCTCATGGAGTGCGAACCCAAGGCGGGTATGATTCAGACCGTGCCGAAGTTGTTCAATGCACGCTCGGCCTTTGCGCGGATGCAGCAGTTCGTCACGCATCTCTATGGCCCGTTGTTCAGCGAGGGGCTGGCCGCGCTGCAACTGAATGAAGCCGTGTTCTGGGGCCACAACGCGATCATCCGTACCGAAGCCTTCATGGCGCATTGCGGGTTGCGCAGTATGCGAGGCCTGGGGCTCTGGCGGGGCACCGTGCTCAGCCACGATTTTGTTGAGGCTTCCTTCATCCGTCGGGCCGGCTATGAGGTCTGGCTGGAAACCGGTATCGAAGGCAGCTACGAGGAATCGCCCCCCTCGCTGGATGATGAATTGATCCGCGATAAGCGCTGGTCGAAGGGTAATCTTCAGCATCTGCGTTTTCTGGGATTTGAACGCGGCATCGCCACGGCGCACCGCATGGCGTTTCTGAATGGTATTTTTGCTTATCTGGCCTCACCAGTATGGTTTTTGTTCCTACTGTTCAGCACGATCGAAGTGGCGCAGTTCGCCGCTGGCGATATCAATTATTTCCCGGACGCGCACAGCTTGTACCCGAATTGGCCGCAGTGGCATCCTCAGTGGGCCATCATCCTGGTGACGAGTACGCTGGTTACGCTCTTCCTGCCGAAATTGCTGGCCCTGTTCGAGTTGCTGATTTTTGATCGCAAGCGCCTGCCTGGCTTTGGATCCACCGGCCGATTGCTGCAAGGATTCTTGCTTGAAAATATGTTTTCAATTCTGTTGGCGCCGATTCGCATGCTGGCGCACTCGGCCTATGTCGTTCAGGCTGTCATCAATGTCAGTGTTGCCTGGGCGGGACAGAACCGCAGCTCCGAAATTGGCTGGGGGCAGGCATTCATCCGACATGCACCGGGGATGATACTGGCGTTGACTTGGTCGGGGATAGCCCTGAGTCTGGATGCCAATTTCTTCTACTGGACGATCCCAATCAGTCTGTCGCTCCTGCTGGCGGCCCCGATCACGGTCTGGTTATCCCGCTTTACCCTAGGCGACTACTGGCGTGATCAGGGAATTTGGAGCACACCGCCCGAGCAAGGGTTGGGGTGTCCGGTTCTAGTCCAGTTTTCGGCAATCGACATGCCCGCGCTGAAGCCGACGAATGCCCCTGGCTGGCTGGAGTGGACGCTCCTACATCCCAATCAGGCCCGCATTGCGGCAGCGCTTGCCGCGCATCGGACCGGTGCGGCAAAACAGGCCAGTACCGACTTGGGCGCTCGCATTTTGTCCGAAGGGCTTGATTTGATTCCGCGCCGACAGGCGGCCCGTGTGCTGGATGATGCCGATGCAGTCATGCGCATTCATCAGCATGCCTGGCAGGCCCCGCCGGATGATGTCTGGGGGCGGACGATTGATACACTGACCCGATCGATCTGCGTGCGTTAGTTTCCAACCGTTGCCCGGCGATTGCTCGCTGACACAACGGATGCGTTTTAATATTATTGATCTGAATCCTTTCACCCTCTGGGAGCTTTGCCGACCATGTCGCAAGAATCACATTCCGAACCGACGCCATCCGAGTACACCCGACGGGCATTTCTGTTCACCCTGGCAAATGTGAGTGCACTGGCTGCGATGGGCTTCACCGAGGCGCAGGCCGCCGAGGCGCCTTCTGCCCCGGCCGCGACGACGGCTGCCGATACTGCAGCGGCGAAGACAACGGCGACGGCCGCCACCCAGGAAGGACTTTCCTTGGGTACGGCGAAACCGTTTTCCTTCAAGAGTCTCATTGCGCGCGCTGAAGAAATGGCCAAGGCACCGTATCAAGCACCCCCTTCGCCCGTGCCGGACGCCATCAAGGCCATCAACTACGATGCGGCCGGTAAGATCCAGTTCAACCCGAAGGATGCGTTGTGGCGAAACGGCCCCTCCGTATACCCCATCACGTTCCGCCCCTTGGGTGAATACTTCATGAAGACGGTCAGCATGAACGTGGTTGATGGCGGGCGGGCGCGCGAGGTCGAGTATCGCCCCGATTATTTCACCATGCCTGCCGATAGCCCGTTACGGCAGGTACCGGCGGGTCAGTCGGCCATTTCCGGTTTCTGGGTTCAGCGCTCGCGTCGCGTTGGCGACTGGACAAAATCCGAGCCTTGGGCAACCTTCCAGGGGGCCAGCTATTTCCGGGCGATTTCGCGGCAGGGCCAGGTGGGCATGTCTGCGCGGGGCATCGCGGTGAATACCGGTCTGCCACAGGGTGAGGAATTCCCGGATTTTCGTGCCTTCTGGTTCGAACCGGCCCTGAACGAAGGCGATCCTGTGGTGGTGTATGCCTTGCTGGACGGGCTTTCGATTACTGGCGCTTATCGTTTTGAGCTGCGCTCCGATGGCGATACCGAGATGGTGATCGAGAATCACCTGTTCATTCGCAAAACCATTGATCAACTGGGCATCGCCCCGTTGACCTCCATGTTCTGGTATGACGAAACCCCGAATAAACACCTACGCGGCTGGCGGCCGGAAGTTCATGATTCCGATACGTTGGCTATCTGGCGCAGCGACAATGAACGCGTGGCCAGGCCTTTGACGAATCCACCCGCACTGGCTTATTCCGCATTCATCGATGAGCGTCCGCACGGATTTGGGCTGTTGCAGCGTGATCGGGACCCCTCGCACTATCTTGACGGCGTGGGCTATGAGAAACGCCCGTCCGTCTGGGTCGAGCCCCTCGTCGGCGAGAAGGGAAGTGACGATTGGGGTAAGGGCTCCGTGACCCTGATCGAGATTCCGACCAATGATGAAACCTTCGATAATATCGTTGCCTTTTGGCAACCCAAGGGGCCAGCGCTGGCGGGTTCCTCACTCCATTTCAAGTATCGCCTGTATTGGACGGAACACGAGCCCTTCTTCCCGCACGGGCATCTGGCACGGGCGGTCGCCCTGCGCGCGGGACCCGGCGGCGATTTCGGTCGTTCTCGCCCGGCAAATACCGTCAAACTCGTTATCGAATGGGAAAGTGACCTGTTCCAGGGCCATCAGACATCGGAAGGTGTCTTCACCATTTCCGCAACTGCGGGCAAGATCAGCAATATCAATATTGATTGGGTTGCGGGCACGCCTCGCTGGCGCACGGAGTTCGATCTGTTCGTCGATGCGGATACACCGATCGAACTCAACGGTGTTCTGTCGATTGGTGGGCAGGTCGTCAGCGAGACCTGGTTGTACCAATTTCACCGGCAAAGCTTTGCGCAAATAATGGCTTGATTGTTGTTCTGAACAATTAAAGTCATGAACAAATAGTGAAGAAATAAGAGACACCAATCTCTTATTTCGGAGGTGGACTTCTACCCCGATTGCGGAGTCTGTTACCGCATGAGCCCCCTTTTGGGAGTTCTTGCTCACGTTGTTGAGCTGACTTGACGACCATCTGGCTGATATGCAGACTTTCTTATCAACCACCCTGACGGCCACATTGCTGGCTTCTAGGTAGGGAAGCAACCAACATTTCTTTCTATTCCAACCTCTGATTTGAGTAATACCGTGGTTCAGGGTTTCCAGTCAAAGGCACCCACGCGGGCCGGTGGCAGATTCTGCCAGACGATATGCCATTCGCTGCTCGAAAACGGCCCCGGAAAAGGGGGGCGACTATCGTGCAGATGATAGGTAAATTGGATGAATCGGGTGCCGGGCTGCGAGACAGCAATAATCTCCTGGCTGATTTGCTGAACCACATCGCGCGGCATGCTGCGAAAAGGCAAGCTGGAGACAATGGCGCGTATGGGTTCGTCCTTCACCAGTGGCCCAAGCAGACTACCGAGTGCGCAGGCATCTCCGTGAATGATCTCCACCCCGGGAAAACGTTGCGTGAGATGCTTGGCAAAGGATTGTGTCCGTTCCACCAGGATCAGATCCTGAATAGCGATGCCCTGCTGTAACAGGGCTCGGGTCATGGGGCCGTTACCGGGCCCCAGTTCGATAACTTTCCCTGTGCCGGGGGGGACCATCGCTGCCATCTGGCGCGCCAGCGACACTGAGCTTGGGCAAATGGCACCGGTATGCCGGGGACTTTTGACGAATTCGCGGGCAAAATTCAGGAAGCTTTTATATTTGGGCATGGATTTGCTGTTCTGACGCGTGGATGTTGTGGACTGGATGTGCTTTGGGGTATGTATGTATCAACTCAGAGCGCGTCTTGAAAGACAGGCCCCTTTATGGACGCGGCGCAAGTTAAAATCAACGACTATCGGTATTTTATTTTATCGCAGACATCAGGTGCGGAAGTTCACGTTAGGGGGAGTTGTGTTGCCGGATTTGATTCACCACATGCTGGCGGTATTTATGGCGTTTCTTGCCATGATGAACCCTGTTGCCAATGCCGTCATTTTTCTGGGGCTTACGGCACAAATGGGCGTGCATACAACCCGTGTTGTGGCTTGGCGTTCCGTTCGGGTGGCGTTTCTGATCGTGCTGGTATTCATCCTTTTCGGACCGCTGGTCTTTTCGTTGTTCGGCATCACATTATCGGCGCTGAGAATAGCTGGCGGCATTTTGATTTCACTGGTCGGTTTTCGAATGCTGCACGGTGAGCATTCGCGGATCTCCCATCCCAAACCCATCGCTGCCCAGGCGGGGGGAGAAGTCGATAGCGAGGATCAGACCGATATTGCGATCACGCCACTGGCGATTCCGGTGCTGGCCGGACCGGGAACGATTGCCACGGCGATGAGTTACTCCCCGAGTGGGAAATGGCTGTATATCGCCACAACCCTTGGCGTGTTTGTTTTGATTTGTGTCATCACCTTTTATGCGTTCATTTTTGCCGAGCGGATACTGGCCCGGATTGGTCGCGATGGCATTGCTGTTGTTACTCGCTTGATGGGGCTGATTCTGGCCGTGATCGGGGTGCAGATGTTTCTTGAGGGACTCAAGTCTTCGGGGGTCATGGGCTAGATCGGATCGACGAGTTCCGTTGGATAGTACTGGTCTACGGCCTTAAAAAAGCCCCCGATCTCCTCGTGAGATAACGGGGGCTTTTCGATGGGCTGTCGCAGACGACAGAAAGGGGCGCAGGGATTATTCTGGTGCGGGAAGCGCCAGCTTCAATTTCTTAAGGGCGGCGTTTTCAATCTGGCGGACGCGTTCCGCGGAGACCTGATACTCGTCAGCCAACGTTTGCAGGGTAGCCTTGGGTTCGTTCAGCCAGCGGCGCTCCAGAATGTCGCGACTACGCGGATCCAGTGCACTAAGGGCCTGCGACATGGCGCTGACACGGACGTCTTCGTCCCGTTGCGCGGTCAGGTCTTCTACGGAGATCTGATTATGGTCCACCAGAATTTGCTCGTAGGAGGGGCCGCTGCCTTCCTGGTCGTAATCATGCACGGGTGCATCCAGACCGATGTCGTGACTGTACAGACGCGACTCCATCGTGGTGACCTCGCGTTCCGGTACGTTCAACTCGGCGGCGATTGCGCGAGTTTCTTCGGCGGTCAGCCAGCCGAGCGAGCCTTTCATCTGGCGCATCTTGAAGAATAGCTTGCGCTGGGCTTTAGTGGTGGCAATCTTCACGATCCGCCAGTTTTTCAGGATGTACTCGTGAATCTCGGCGCGAATCCAGTGAACGGCAAAAGTCACCAAGCGAACTTTCTGTTCCGGCTCGAAGCGCTTCACGGCCTTCATCAGGCCGATGTTGCCTTCCTGGATGAGATCGGCCAGTGGCAGGCCATAGCCACGATAACCGCGCGCAATGTGAACCACAAACCGCAGGTGCGCCATGATCAATGCCTGTGCGGCATTGATGTCACCCGTATCCTTCAGGCGTTCCGCAAGGACTAACTCTTCTGCGGGGGTCAGCAGGGGGATGCGTCGAACTTCGGTCAGATATTGCTGTAACGAATCACCGATCACCGGCAGGGTGCGGGCGACGGCGATTTGATTAGGGGTATTCATGATGGAGACCTCTCAAATGTATAAGCCAATCGTCGGGCGTTCGTATCGTTGGTTAGGGAACCTCCGATGAGCTCCTTTGTGACCGCTGTTGCCGGTGGCTTCTGCCACGATTTGAGGCTTTCGGTTCGCCCATTCGGCGGATTACGCCAGATTATAGACGTTGCGCGAGGGAGTAAATCAGAGATTCCTGTACTTTAACATTGTTTTTGGAGTGGGGGGAGGGGTTTTAGTTCCCTTTGTTCCACTCCGGTTTTTCAGAGTTTGACCGATTTCTTGATGAAATTCCGGCCGATGATTTGGGCGCTGAACCAGCCCAGAATCAACCCGATGATACCCAGCAGAGCGGTCATAAGTAGGGGGGTGATCACGGTAATGTGTGCGCCGTAGTTGGTGGCAAGGTTGTTGATGGGGGCGGCCAACGCAGTCAGCAGACCGTAAATGATCACGCTAGCCAGCATGCCGCCGAGCAAACCGGTGATGGCGCCGTCGTAGAGCAGGGGGCGCAGCATATATCGACTCGTGCCCCCAATCAGCGCCATCAGGGAAAGCTCCTCTCGGCGTTCCTGTAACTCAAGACGGAGGGTATTGCCGATCACGAAGATGACTGTCAGGCCGAAGAGACCAAGCAGCCACCAGCTCAACCGATCAAAAAAAAGGCTGATTTCCTGTAGGCGTTTGATCCATTCGCCGCCCTCGGAAATGTTGTCCACCAATGGGTTGGTTCGTATCTGGTGTTGCAGTGACTCAACGGTATCCCCGGTCAACCGATCCAGATGCACGACAATAACGCTAGGCAGGGGGTTGGGCTGAATGTCGGTCAGGGAGTCGATGTTCAATCGTTTGGCTAGCTCGTGTAAACCTTCTTGCGGTGTAATCAAGCGGCTGTCGCGTACAACAGATTGATGGTTAAGCCAGGTCTGAAATGACTGGATTTGATCGGTTTGAGCGCTCGGAATCAGATAGACATTCATCTGGCCGTTTTCGCTGGCCCACATGCCGCCGATCTGTTTGATTTGGGTTGCCAGGGTCATGATGAAGCCGGGCAATGCCAGCACGATGGCAATCGTGACTATTGTCGCCCATGCGCTGATTGGGCGTTTTAACAGGCGCCAGAGGGCATCTTTGAAACAGCGCCGATGGTGGTGTGCCCAAGCGGACAGCGCGTGCTCACCCCGGGCCAGGCTTTTGGTGTTGGTCTTCGTCGCAGTGAGATTGTTTGGGCTGGCGCGGCTCATCTCAGAATGCCTCCTCGATATGGGAGAGCCGTCCCTGGTTGAGCACGATGCGGGGGACGGCGTAGGTTTTGAGCAGGTGCAGGTCGTGACTGGCGATCAGGACGGTGACGCCGACGGCGTGGAAATCGGAAAACTGGTTGAAAATGTCCCGCGACAGTTCCGGGTCGAGATTGCCGGTCGGTTCATCGGCCAGCAGGATTTTTGGGCGATTGACCAAGGCCCGGGCGATATTGACCCGTTGTTGCTCACCGCCGGAAAGCTCCTCGATCAGCGCCCGCTGGCGCGCGAGCAGGCCGACCTTGTCGAGTGCGGCTTCGACCCGGCGCCGAATGTCCTTACTGCCAAATCCAGATACCTGGAGGGGGAGTGCCACATTGTCGAATACGCGTCGATCGGGGAGCAGGTGGTGATCCTGGAAAACCACGCCGATCTGACGGCGCAATTTGGGATATTGGTGGTGGCGCATTTTCTGCAGATCATGCCCGCCGATGCGGACCTGACCGCTGGTGGGGTGATCCAGCGCGGGGATCATGCGGAGCAGCGTCGATTTTCCTGAGCCGGAGTGACCGGTCAGAAAGACCATGCGACCCTCGGGGATATGGAAGCTGACATCCTGCAGACCGAAGTGGCCATTGCTGAAGCGGCGGCTAACTCCATCAAATTCGATCATATGGTCTCTCGATCCAGTAGTGCGTCCACAAATTGCTGGGGTTCGAAGGGGCGCAGATCCGCCAGTTGTTCGCCCACGCCAATAAATTGAATCGGTAGTCCTAGCTCGTCGGCGATCGCAAAGAGAATGCCGCCCTTGGCTGTGCCATCGAGTTTGGTGACGATCAGGCCGGTGACCCCTACCGCCTGATGAAAGAGTCGCGCCTGGCTGAGGGCGTTCTGACCGATGCTGGCATCCAGCACGAGCAGAATTTCGTGCGGGGCGTCCGGCTGGGCCTTGCCGAGAACGCGCACCAGCTTTTTCAGCTCGTCCATCAACCCGCCCTGGGTATGAAGTCGGCCGGCTGTATCCGCGATGAGGACATCCATCTGGCGTGCCCGTGCGGACTGGACGGCATCGAAAAGAACGGAGGCAGCGTCGTGGCGCCCGGGTTCACCGATGACCGGTATCTGGTTACGTTCGCCCCAGGTGATCAGCTGTTCGACGGCTGCCGCACGGAAGGTATCACCGGCCGCCAGCATGACCTTGTGTCCCGCCTGTTTAAAGTGGAAGGCAAGTTTGCCGATGGTCGTCGTTTTTCCGGCCCCGTTGATTCCGCAGACCACGATGATGTGGGGATGCTCTTGGAATGAGGGCTGGGGTTTCTGCACGCGTTGCAGGCGAAGGACCATCAACGCGCCGAGTTTCTCAAACAGGGCTTCGGGATCGTTGATGAGTTTGCGCGCGGTAGCTTGCTGGAGTTCGCGGATCAGGGCTTGGGTAGTATTTTGTCCGACGTCGGCCATCAAGAGACGTGTTTCAAGCTCTTCCAACAGTTCGTCATCAATCTGCTTTTTGCCGAGCAACAGATCACCCAAGCCCTCGGTCAGATTGGACCGGGAGCGGGTGAGCTGTTGCCAGAAGCGTGATTTGGGTTTTTCCGTCGAGGCGGCACCGGCATCGCTGCCTGTGTTCGAGATATCGGCGGCAGGGGTATCCATGTTCGCGGTGTGCGGGGCGAGTGGCATGGCCGTTTCTGAGGGAGCTGCGACCGGCGCCGGGGACGGCTGTATGGTTTCGTCAGACGTCTGCTCAGGACGGATGGGCTGCTCAACCGGCTCGGTATTTTTTTTACGACGCAAGAATCCAAACATCAGAAGGCCTTCGGGGGGTTCGATCAATAGAGTAACGAATCGGAAATATGGTGAGCGTACAGATTTCCTGAATAATGACGCATCTTATCATGGGCAAAACCCTTCGATTACACCGATCGGACAGGTCATAATTATCAGGTCTTAAAATCGATTGATAGGAGAGCCTTTTGAGTCGCTCACCCCCGAACAAGAAGCCGGCCGGGATCCGGTTGAAACGGCGTGAAACAACGGCACCGGAGGATGGTGATGAACCGCTGCGCTCGTTGCCCACGCACGGCGCGCGTGCGATGCCCGGGCGGCAAAGACTTCGAATCACCGGGGGCATGATGCGCTCACGGCAAGTCCATTTTCCGGCGGCACCAGGTTTGCGCCCGACGCCGGATCGTGTCCGTGAAACCCTGTTCAACTGGCTTGGACAGGATTTGTCCGGTTGGCGGGTATTAGATCTGTTTGCCGTCAGTGGAATACTGGGTATGGAGGCGCTGTCGCGGGGTGCGGCTTGGCTGGGGGTGGTCGAGCAATCGGCGCGCGTTGCCGGAGAGATCCGCCGGAATATGGCGGAGTTGGCTGTGCCGCCTGAGCGGGTGCACATCTGGCGGGCAGATGCCACCGTCTGGCTGAAACAGTCCGATCTGGCGCTGGGGCTTATCGATCTGGTGTTTCTTGATCCGCCTTTTGCCCGGCCGGACCTGCTTCAGGCGGTGCTTTCCCGATTAAATGAGGTGGATTGGCTGGCACCGCATGCGCGAATGTATGTCGAGCAGAGCGCGGGACTGCCCTCGATCAAGCTCCCCGGCTGGACCATCGTCCGGCAGGGGCAAGCGGGGGAAAGCCTGTTCATGTTATGGGAACGTGCAGCAAAACCATCGGAGACCTAGTTCGTTGTCGGGCCTATTGGGCGCCATTTCGATAATGTATTGAGGGTGCTTCGCCAAGAACTTGACGTTCAATCAACCCGCTGCAGACCGTGCCGGGGAATGAATGAGAGCGAAGGAATCAGGCGTCGCCGAGGGAGCGCTGACGGCCAGAGGATGGGGCGGTCTTTCCGCTGGATGCGTACAGGCTGGTGTCGGTGGGTGCGATGGACTGGGTCAGAATATTGACGCGTTCTTGCATGAACTGCGCGAGGCGATCAACAACGGGTTGATGACGCTGCATCAGGCCGTGCAACACTTCGATGCGGGGTTGCAGTTTCAGCCATTCATCAAGGAGCTGGCTCTGATTCGCGTGATCGATGCGTTTCAGGGCAACGACCATATCCATACCCGGTGCTTGATGCGTCACCCATTGCTGTCGATGGGTTTCAGCTGCTTCCAGTTGTTCATTCCCGGATTTGATGGCCAGCACAATGTCGTCAAGCTGCACATCGGCGCTTTCCGCCTCATTCGGCGTGGCGATCAGGGTGGCGAGTTTACGATGGTGCTCGGACAGATTGTCCACAGCCATCTGCAGATCATGGATGATCTGCGGTGCGTCGGGAATGTTGCTGAGCGCGTTCAAGAGGTCGATATCATCGTTTTAGCCGTGCTGGCCTTCCATCGACGCAAACTTGGCAGCAATCTTTGCCGGATCAATGCTGTACTGACCTTGAGAGATCAGGGTCTTGATCCGGTCGACCTTTGCTTGATCGAAGCTGGGTTCCGCCGACAGAGTTTGCGTAAGCGATTTCATGTTTGCCGCGCCTGAAGAGAGGCTCACGGAAGATTCGTCCGAAGGGGAGGTGTCCGCGGTTACGCTATTCGTCTGAGCCGCATTGGTGTTGGTCGTATTCCGGTTGTTGACGACCGTGTTGCCGTATCCGTTCTTGCCGCTTCCGCCATCAATTTTGTCCATGATTATGTCCTCTGTGAATTCGGTTGGCGAGCAAGACCAGGTGTCATACGCGAAAAGGTCAAAACGCGGGTTGCTCCATGCTTGCATGCCTTATCGGCACGCCCCCGGAAAACTTTAGGGTCATCTCGCCTCAGGGGACAACCACGGTATGCGCATCCTGCACGATACCCTCGATAAGTTGTCCTGAACGGCTGTTCTTCACCATTAACCGCTGTCCCTGACCTGCGTCCGCTTGAGCTACCCCTTCGGCAGAAACGGTAATACCGCCGGTGCCGGAAATCAGAGTGACATGATCTCCTCGATGCACGATCTGTGCAATATTCAAATCACGCTTTGTCAGGATTTGTCCTGCTTGCATTGGGTGAGATACAACTTGGCCAATGGCGTCAGATGGATCCGTTAGATACGCCTGTGCCTGTTGGTTCGCGTTCACAACCAGCGACATGAGATCTTGAGCGGTAACGCGATCGCCTGCTGCAAGTGGTCTGGCCAGGCTTAACACTTTGACCATGTGCCGAATCTGCGCTGGCACATAAATGCGCCAGGGGCTCGACCCTTCACACGCAACTTGTGCCGTGACCCGCCCGCCGCGCGGATTGGGTTGGCTCCCCGAATACACCCGCAGAGGTTGGTCGCAAAGCTTGAGTTTAAGGCGGGGGTCGAGTCTATTGATATGAAAACTGATGGCCGAGCCGGCTGGGTTGTAGCGTTGTTTCAGGAAAGTCTGCACCGCTTCCTCAATGGACTGGGTGCTTTGAAATTCCGGATTGGTTCCGGCGAACGTAATCGAGAGGAGCCCTCCGACCATGTAGAGGCATAGCCCGGCCACCAGCCCCCGAGCGGTTCGGCGTACTGCCGGATCAAGCCAGCGTGGTAGATGGGTTATGGGCATCATCGATTTGATCTCAAAAAAAGTGATCTCACTATTGGTACTTAGGTCAAATGTGCGGGAGGAGGTTCCTCGTGCCGGGAAAGTCTTCCTTGGGGCTGGGATTGTACAAGCAGGTTCTGTGCCAGACAGCTTCTGGCGGCGTGTTGCAATGCCAGCATATCCCAATGTTGAGCGAGCCAATTCAGCGGATATGGTCAGGGAGCAGGTATGTGCCGCAGTCAGTGGGCGATAAGAGCCGGATTGAGTTAATAGGTGGTTCACCGGGACGGCGGGGTAACCGGTTGGATTACACGCACATCAATCTCATTAAAAGGCACATGGGGTATTCAGTGCGCGCCGATCAGACGTCTAAAGTTATTTTAGATCCTCTTCACAACTTAAGATTTTCGTCGGTTTGGGGAAAACTAGCTCGGCCGAATTGAGTACGAAATCGTGGAATGCTTGTGCAATGGGCGACATGCGCTTGCCCGTGCGATACACCAGATACCACTTCTTCATAACCGGAAAGCCTTCTACATCGAGAATAGCAATTAAATTTAGTGCCAGTTCCAATTCCAATGCGTGCAGTGAGATGATCCCCAATCCCAACCCCGCCATTACGGAATGTTTGACCGCTTCATTTCGGCTCATTTCCATCGAAGTGTTGAGTTTCATGTCACGTTGCTCGAAGAAGTCTTCCACCGCATTGCGCGTGCCTGAACCACGTTCCCGCAGAATAAAGTTTTCTTCCATCAACCGACTGATTGGAATGTTCTTGACCTTCGCCAAGGGATGGTCCGAGCGGGAAAAGACGACCAGAGGGTTATTCATGAATTCCTGTGAAGTCAATTCCAGTGTGCTGGGGGGTCTCCCCATGATCGCCATGTTCGGGATATTTTCTTGCAATTTGACCAGAAGTTCTTCGCGGTTCGTAACTTCAAGGTGGACTTTCGTGCCCGGGTGAAGCTTGACGAACTCGGCAAGCAGATACGGTGCGAAATATTTGCCGGTGCTGGTGACCGTTAGCGATAAGTTGCCACGCTTCACGCCCTTTAAGTCATCAAAGACCGATTCAATGTCTCGAACCTGCTGCGTAATGCTGCGGCTGAATTCGTACATCTCTTTTCCTGCTTCAGTCAGGAAGATCTTTTTTCCCAGCTGCTCGAAGAGTGGCAAGCCGACTTCTTGCTCCAGCAACTTGATTTGAGTGGAGACCGCGGGCTGAGTCAAGTGAAGCTCCTCGGAAGCGCGTGTATAGCTGGCGTTCCGGGCGACTGACTCCAATAAGCGTAGCTGATGAAAGGTTATTTTCATGGCCTTTTTCTTTCGTTATTTGAGGATTCATGCATTCAGTTTTCTGGATGATTACGGTAATTATTATTAATTATCTATATTGAACCGGTCTCCGTATATTCCATTTCAAGGGCGGGTTCTGTGGACGCCCAATCCTAATGATTAACAGATGAGCATAAGGAATCAATCCATGAACCAAGATAGTACAAGTAGTAATTCGGAGAAACTTTCTAACTGTGATGCCGCATTGGCACGGAGAAGAGCGCTCTCTCTTTACGGTAAAAAAGGCCTGCCTGGAGCCGATGCAAAGCGTAATTCAAGCGTCAATCGGGCACCAAGTGCCGCAAAGGGCGGCGAACTTTCGCCAACCCCTGCGCCCGCGCCAATTTTGACTCAAAACACCCCCGCTGCGACTGCTAGTGCCGAACCGCACGCTTGCAATTGCGGGAATCAAACGGTCCAGGAAGTCAAAACCCAGGAAGTCAAAACAACGCCGCTCGTCTCCAACCCTGCCCCGATTTCCGCGGCACAGCAACGCCGGATTAATCAATCTTTGCGTGGACGTGGGAACAAGCCCCCTGCGCAGCCCTGTGGCCGCGTCCCCCAGAAATTCAATTTCGGTACAACGCTTTCAGGTGCTCAGGTCAGCGGTAGCCAGCTCGAGCGGTCGCCTGCCACGACGGGCAACGAGTCCGGTAGTTGCCGCACGATCACAGGCACCGAATATATCGGGGTGGAACAATATAACCAGTTTTGCGGGACTAAGCCATCGCCATCCCCGGCAAAAGTAAGTTCGAGCAGCACGAGTCGTGGTGGTCGTGTGACTGGCACCGAGATTGGCCGCAGCCAGAAAGTTTCAGGCGACGAAACGGGGACTTGCTCACGAGTCACCGGCACCGAATACCTGGCCGCAGAACAAACCCGGACTTTTTGTGGCACAACGCCTGAAGCGCATCATGAAAAGTCGGGTTTTGGCATGACAGCCATGAAGAACATGATCAGTGGCACTGATTTGAATCGCGGGGTCGACGTAACGGGCGGAGAATCCGGTGCGAACCGTGTCATTACCGGGAGTGATTACACCGATACAACTGCGTTGCGTCGTAAAACTGAAGAGGCACCGAAAAAGGTCGAAATTACCCACACCAATGCTGGTGGGACGGTCAGCGGAACACTCATTGGCCGCTCAAACAAGGTTTCGGGCGCGGAAAGAGGGGCGTGTGAGCGAATTACCGGTTCCGATTATTTAAGCAGTGAGGAGTTTTCTTCCTTTTGCCGTGAACAGCCGTACCAGCCGCCCGCGAAAGTAGGCGTGTCTCCCACACTCAATGGCCAGAACGTATCGGGTACGCAGCTAGGTCGTTCATCCAGCGTGACCGGCGATGAGTATGGCGCGTGCAAACCGGTAACCGGCTCGTCCTACATTGGTGCGGATCAATACGCGGCGTTTTGCGCGGACAGAGAAGTCACCGAAGCGAAGAACCGGTTGCAGCGTGAACAGTACGTGATTCCGGCGAGTAGCCAATCAACTTCGTCCGTCGAAACGGCTACGGATTCTGCCCGTAAACCTCAGTGTGGTGGCTTTTCCATCGTCTCACCTGCGCACTCGTCTCAAGACGCTACCCAGCGAATCACGGGCAGTGCCTATGGTGGAACCGATCGAATTACCGGGTCACTCGCACTTGCCACGGGGAAGGTCTCCGGCACCCCTGAGTTTCGTTACCGCGACGGCGTTCAATCGTCCAGTGAAGCCATGGCAGATGCCAAAGATCGAAGCCCGGAGCGCATTACCGGCGAAGGCCGTGAGCGCAATGTTACGGGAGATGCTTGGGATCGAGGCGACAGAGTAACCGGGACTGAAGGTTTGTCGGCTGCACGCCGCAATCCGACCTGGCGCAGTGAGACGCGTCCCAGTGGCCCGACGCGAAATGCGCGGGAATTTCGCAAAGCGGAACAGCCGGAAGCCAAACCGAGCCGTGTAACTGGCTGCAGCGGCAGCAGCATGACTGGCGCGGCGGTCACGATGTCTGGCGGCGCTCGCGGCTAACCCATTGACCCTACGGAGCCCATTATGGATACCCGCCATCGCCAGAAAAGTTTGAATAAAGCCCCAGTCGGGCTGGCGACGACCATTCGAGCTGCAAGTTCGACGCACAACATACCCAGTTGGCCACAACGAGTCAGTTTCTGCCCGCCAGGTTTTGCGCAGGATCGTGACGGTGCGTGTGTCAGCACGCAGTGCGGTCCTCACGCTCATCCGTTGGCGGACTTAAAGCAGAACGAGCGTCTTGTTGACTATGAGCGACGTGTTAAAGCGTGCTTCTCCGACATCGTGCCAACACTCAAGCAAATTGCTGCACTACGGCATGAAGCTGATTTCGAATCCCGTGCGCAGCAAATTGCACGTGAACGTTTGGGCTTTGATCTGGATGAGACGGTGTTGGCCAATGCCTGGATCGCGCCGCTCGACATGCGCAAGCTGTATGGCAACAGCGTGTTGAAAACGTTCTGCAAGTTGGCTCAGGAAGATGTGATTCGACAGGGTGGTTGCACTGAGGCGGAGGATGTCGCTCGCTTCTTTATTGAGTGTGGTTTTCATGAGGTGAATGTCAGTGCTTGTGCTGATGGTCGGCTCAAAGGATTTATCAATTACATCCTGCGCCTGCCTCAGGAAGCGGTTCCGCGGCACCAGTTCTACGCGGGCACCTCGTTTGATGTTGAATTGAATGTCAAACAGTGGACAGCGACGGAGTTGCGTCGCTTCCGTGAAGGCTTGCCGACAACAACCGATTCGGGCACCCGTTACCTCAAGATTGCTGCGTACCACTTTAGTAGCTCGGACCCCGATCACGAAGGCTGTGCCGCTCATGGGAGTTCGGACGCCAGGGCCATGCAGGCAGCGCTCGATCGATTGCGCGCATTCAGCACCGCGATTGAAAACGGCTTCTGCTGCGGTGCTTCGGTCGCCACGCTTTTGATAGGTGTGGACACCGATAACGATGCCATTCGCATTCATGTTCCTGATGCCAATGGTGGAACTAGCCTGGATTGCTACATCGACAACATGGCTCTGTATCAAGAGACGGCCAAGCTAACCAAATTGGAAGCGCAATGGAAATTGAATGCCATTGTCGAGGAAACCGCGCGGCGGTTTGACCGAAGTGCGCCCGAAACTGGCATGCGTGGGTTGATCAAACAGCTGCTTACCAACAACTTGTCCCAGATCGACTACGTCTGCCAGTACCACAACGGTCGTTATGAAGATATTGGCCATGCCGAGCGTTTCATTAGCGTCGGCGACGGCTTTGAAGAAGTTCATTTACGCAACCTTGCCTACTTCAGCTACATGCAGACGCTGGAGGAAGGGGCGGCGGATATGGATGTCGGCATCAAGATCTTTACGCGGCTGAACATCGCTAACAGTTTGCCCGTGCCGGTAGCTATTCACTACCGCTATGACAACCAGGTGCCGGGTGCAAAAGAGCGCGCTGTCGCACGGTGCCATCGGGTTAAGGCGGCAATCGTGGCGCGATATCCAGATCTGATGCATGAAGGGTTGTTGGTATTCGGCATGAGCGTTCAGGCACAGCAGTCGGGCAGCGTCTTGGAAACAGTCTCAGACCACGATCAAAACAAGCACGCGCATTGAGGGTTATGTAATGAAGATCATGCGAGTGGAAAAAGCACTTGTTTCGACCAACCGCGTCCGTGAACTGGGCCACCGCCCTTTATTGGTGGTTAGAGAGAAGAATGGCGGAACGCCGAGTGTCGCAGTCGATGCCATTGGATGTATTCCGGGAGATTGGGTTATTTGCGTCGGAAGCTCAGCTGCCCGTGAGGCGGCGGGAAGCAAGGAGTTCCCGAGTGACCTGACCATTGTTGGAATCATTGACCACTGGCAGGAGAGTTGAGATGGAAATCATGTGCGTCGTTTCCGAACTTGTCGCCTCACGCCGGATTGCGGGTCTCTCCCGTAGCTCACTGCGCGTGCTGGCAGATACGAAGGGACAGATCTCAGTGGCGGTCGATCCTGTCGGTGTGCCCTGTGGTAAATGGGTTTTTACCACAGGGGGATCCGCTGCGCGTATCGCGACGGGCGATAAAAGCATCCTCACGGATTTAACCATCTGCGGAATTATCGATAACTGGGATACGGAGGAAACCATCATTAAAACTTCTGAGAATTGTAATTAAAACTTTGTTTTTTAGGAGAAAGAAATGGCTGAAGGTATTACAGGTATTGCTCTGGGCATGATTGAAACCCGCGGTCTGGTTCCGGCGATTGAAGCGGCGGACGCGATGACCAAAGCGGCAGAAGTGCGTCTGGTCGGTCGTCAGTTTGTTGGTGGCGGTTACGTCACCGTTCTGGTCCGTGGTGAAACCGGTGCGGTGAACGCGGCGGTTCGTGCGGGCGCTGATGCTTGCGAGCGTGTGGGTGACGGTTTGGTCGCGGCACACATCATCGCGCGCGTTCACAGCGAAGTTGAAAGCATTCTGCAGAACACGATAGCAACTGCTTGATTTTTTCGAAGTAAATCACGTTTTAGTTAGGAGAAGGAAAATGGCTACAGGTGTTGCACTGGGCATGATTGAAACCCGCGGTCTGGTTCCCGCAATCGAAGCGGCGGACGCAATGACCAAAGCGGCAGAAGTGCGTCTGGTCGGTCGTCAGTTTGTTGGCGGCGGTTACGTCACCGTTCTGGTCCGTGGTGAAACCGGCGCGGTGAACGCGGCGGTTCGTGCGGGCGCTGATGCTTGCGAGCGTGTGGGCGACGGTCTGGTCGCAGCGCACATCATCGCGCGCGTTCACGAAGAAGTTGAGAGCATTCTGTCTGCTGAAGGCAACGCCATCAACTGCACCATGATGAATCAAGCCACGCTCTAAGAATTACTGATTGTCGTTCTTGGAGTAGTGGTGACAGGGCAACTGGATACCGGGTTGGTTGAAAGATCGCGGTATCTGAATGATGTGTAAGTAATGTCTGTATCACGAGGCCTCGAGGAGCACTATTATGCAGGAACATGACAATCCGATACCCGATTGGACCAGGCAAGATTTGCCACCGATGTTGAGTCGACGATTTGAATTCGCAACCTATTCTGAGACTCGGGCTTTTCTGGATAACGTCGCGAAAATTGCCGAAGAGGCAAAGCATTATCCGAATTTGAGCTTTGGCAAGACTTATGTCAGCGTCACGTTAGACGAGGACGGAAGCAAAATTGGCCCGGAGTCGGTGTCTTTGGCTCAGAAGATTGGCGCGCTCGTGTCGAATGAAGGCAAGTAGCACCATGAGCAGTTTGCGTGTTGCCATTGTGAACCAGAAAGGCGGGACGGGGAAAACGACCTTATCCGTCAACCTCGGTGCCGGATTCAGTCGACGCGGTACAACCGTGTTACTGGATGCTGATCCACAAGAATCAGCCGGTCATTGGGCAAGAGTCAGCGGCGATGAAGGCGACCTGCCCCCCATAGAAAGCGTTGGGGCAGGCGAGGTGCGCGAACGCATACAGCATTTATCCGATACACACCGGTATGTGCTCATCGATTCCCCGCCGCATCTGGATTCGGACATTCTGCGTCATGTTTTGTCTTTCGTGGATATGGCGTTGATCCCAATACAACCTTCGCCTCTGGATGTCTGGGCAAGTATTGGTATGGCGGGTGTGGTGCAGCAAGCGCGCGTTGGCAATCCTGATTTGAGCGCTTATATGGTCCTCAATCAACAGGATCAGCGTAGTGCGCTATCGAGATCCATGCATGAGGCACTGGCAGATTTTGAACTTCCGGTGCTCAAAAATGGCCTGGCGCGTCGTGCCGCCTTCCGAAGTGCCGCACTGGAAGGCTGCAGTGTCTATCGACTTGGCAAGCGCGGTTCCAGTGCCGTGAACGATATTGAAGCAATTATTGAGGAGGTTTTAGACTTATGACGACAGTAAGCAACAAGCTGACGGCCGGACTCGACAAGGTACGTGACACGAAGCCAACCGAGGCGCCGGCAATCGAAAAGAGCACTCAACCAAAGGCTCCGGTACGTCGCAAACCGGAACAACCCAAATCGAGTGAAACCCAGACTGCGGAGGTCGTGCAGAAGCAGGCGATCCCGGCCGCTCGCGTTTGGCCGGATTGATTGGATTGGCGTGTGCCAAATATCGAAACAAATTGTTGTATCGGCCGGTTTTTAAAAATCACTGCCATGAGTTTTAAAAGGGCAGGAGTTACTGAGGTGGCTTGCAAAACGCGTTACCTTCGACGTCTGAATGGGCACTCTTGCTCATTACCATTGACCGGCGGTTCACCATGCTTTCGATATTCAATGTGTGTTGAGAAACCAGCGACTGCCCCAACTTTGCCGCCCACAGCGGGTTTTGAATCCCCGCGCGTGGTCGACAAAAGTCACTCGGTTTCATGCAACCCCCCGAACCCGGCACACGCACGATAGAGGATCATCCGATGCCCCAGGAACTTGCCACGCTATCCAGGAAACTCCTGAGACATGCTTCGTTGCGACAAATAGAGGTATTCGAATTAGTTGTACGACTCGAAAGCTTTACCCGTGCCGCAGCGGAATTGAACCTGACTCAGCCGAGTGTTTCTGCACAGGTCAAAAGCCTGTCGGAAGTGGTCGGGCTTGATTTGTATGAACAGATCGGTCGTCGCTTCTACCTGACCGAAGCGGGGCAAATCGTGTTACGCGGCTGCCGCGAGGTGATGGACGCGCTGGCCAACATCGAAATGTCGCTGAATGACTTGAAAGGGCTACGCAAGGGGCGGTTGCGGCTATCGGTCATTACCACCGCCAAATATTTCGCCCCGGTCGCCTTGGGTTATTTTGCGGAGCAGTACCCGGACATCGAACTGGAACTAATCATTTCCAACCGGGATACCTTGATGAGCCGCATCGAGGAAAATGCCTCCGATCTCTACATCATGGGGCAGGTGCCGCAAAGCCGGATTGATCTTGAGGTCATTCCCTTTGCGCCCAACCCGTTGCTGGTGATTGCTCACCGCAGCCATCCACTCGCACAGGCCCGAAACATCCCGCTCAGCAGGATCGCAGAAGAGTTCTTCATCATGCGTGAACCCGGTTCCGGGATTCGACATAAGACGGAAGAACTGTTTGCACGCCACGGGTTGTCGATTAAGACTCGCCTCGTGCTCGACGGCAACGAAGCGATCAAACACGCCGTGGTTGGGAAATTGGGTCTGGCCGTTGTTTCCGAGCATGCCCTGAATATCGAAGGCATCGGCGGACCGCTGGTGAAACTCGATGTGCAGGGGTTTCCATTGGAAAGCTGCTGGAACATTGTGTATCCGAAAGGCAAGGTTCTTTCCGTGCTGGCACGCAAATTCTTGTCCTTCTTGAAAATCCACGGGGGCGACTACCTTAAAATTGGCTGATAAAACAATATGTTGATGTGGTATCCGCACGCAAGATCAAACAAGTTGCCCGACGTATGTCGGGCAACTTGTTTATGCTCAACAACAGCTATTTAATCGGTCTGTTCGACACATTCCATTCAACAGATAACTGACGCCTCCGTGAGGTGTCGTTGAGAACATATCTCTCAACATTCATTGAATGTAGTCTTGGGTTGCATAGACGCAATCCTATGTGAAATCAGTCGGATGATTTTATCTATATCTTTATCGCCGTCCTGGTTCGATTAATTAATTTTTAATAAACAACAGGATGTGCAGCTTTCTGCGTCATTGGATATCTAGTTGGGATTCGGCTCGATCCTTATATAGATTTCATCCTATGCCAGATCAGGGGAAATCGAATTATACATATGGCTCATAGCCGCCTAACGTCTCACTCATAGAGCAAATGAGTTAAAAGACGTGAGGAGAGTACGATGACCCCCGAACTGTTAGCCAATGCTGCTGGGCTGATGTTATTGGCCATGCCGGTGACAATGCTCGCTTCAGTGCTGCCGGGTGCCCGCACGGGGGTAAGCGCTGCCCTGATCTATCGTCGTCGCGTGGCGTCGGCTACCTTGGTCGTGTTTGTGCTCGCACTGTTGGCTGCATTGATGTACGCCTTCGGGTCGCGCAGTGACGTATTTATGCCGACGATACCCTTGCCAGGCATGGACAAAAACATCGATCTGCATGTCTCGATTGCCGTCAATGGCATGACCCTGCTGTTGGGAACGCTGGTCAGTTTCGTATTGATGATCATCGCCCGATTCAGCATTCAGTACCTCAATGGCGATCCGCAACAGGCCCGTTTTTTCCGTTTGCTGGGGTTCACCGGCGGCTGGTTCCTGTTGGTGGTCATTGCCGGGAACATGGCACTGTTTACGTTTGCGATCTTGATGACCGGTTTTACTCTGCATCGGTTGCTGGGGTTTTATCCTGAGCGGCCACGCGCCATCATGGTCACGCACAAGAAGTCGATTTTCAGCCGTACGGCCGATGCGCTGTTGATTATCGCCACGGTGCTTGTTGGCCTGCAAGTCGGTAGCCTGGAGTTCTCGGCAATTACCGCCTTCGTGCAGGGCCACGAGCACTTGCCTCTGGAATTGCACGTTGCTGCTTGGCTGATTGTTCTGGCCGCCATTCTCAAGAGCGCGCAGTTTCCCTTTCATGGTTGGCTGATTCAGGTCATGGAGGCGCCAACGCCGGTATCGGCGCTGATGCATGCCGGGATCGTCTATAGCGGCGCGATCATCGTGCTGCGTACCAGTCACCTGTTGGTTGCCGACGGATATGCCCTCATCCTGCTGGCGCTCGTCGGGTTGACCACATTGATCATTGCCTCGCTGGTCATGTTGACCCAATCGGCTATAAAGTCGTCGCTGGCCTGGTCCACGGCAGCACAGCTGGGGTTTATGTTGCTGGAACTCGGCCTTGGCCTGTTCGCTCTCGGGTTGCTGCACCTCGTGGGACACTCGTTATACAAGGCACATGCGTTTCTGTCTTCGGGCGGTATTGCCGATCAACTGCGCCAGCCCAAGATTTTCAAGTATCGCCCGGTTTCTCTGACGGCGTGGATGGTCACCTTCCTGGGTAGCCTAGCTATCGTTCTGGCCTTGATCATCGGCATGGGGTTGAGCTTGCGAGAGGAACCCACGCTGTTGGCCTTGGTCGTCATCATCGCTCTGGCTACCGCGCAACTCGTGCTTAAGGTACTGAGTTACGGCACTGGTAGGGAAGTGGTGACGGCTATTGCGACTGCGACGGCCATGTCTGCGATCTACTTTGTCTTGCACGCGTGGTTTATGCACGGGTTTGCTCAGGAGTTGGCGCCATTACCCACTGAGGTCACACCCCTGAACTATGGTCTGATCGCGTTGACTATTGCCGGGTTTTTTGCCGTGGCCTGGTTGCAGGGCCCAGGGCGTGAACGGATGGCGAGCAGCAGTCAGACGGCCTTGTTCATTCACTTATACAACGGGTTGTATGTCGATCGTTGGGTAGAGCGTTTGTCCTATCGGTTATGGCCGGAAAAAGTTGGGCGCATGACTCGTATGCCCGATTCTGAACTGTCTCGTAAGGCCCAATGTGCCAACGATAGTCAAGTCTGAGCCCCGTTCTAGAATCCCTAAGGAAGCCATGATGAGCACCTCCGCGCACACATCGTCACGTCAAAATCCGAAGGCCCTGTTGCCGCTAATCGAGGAAATCTGTCGCACAATTGCGCCGGTCTGGCCGTTGGATTCCTTCGTGGCCGTCAACCCCTATTTGGGTCTGATCGATCGACCGTTCAGTGCGGTGGGAAGCTATCTGGCTGAAACCACGGGCGAGTACTTGTATATGGACCGTACCTGGTTCGCCAAGAAAATCGTCACGGGCGCGATCAAGGGGACGGATTTGACCGAGGCTGCCCGTCAACACAAGTGCGATCTCGACGTTAAGACCATCAAGCAAGCGGCTCAGTGTACGCCACCCCCGAAGAAGCCGCTGCCGCTGCTGGCGTTGGAACTGAACCGGCGCGACGCTCCGCCGTTTCTCGCATTCGTCATTGACCAGATCAGTGGGTATCTTTCGGCACATTACGACCGTGGGCAGGCGCTCTGGCACATGCCAGCCGAGGCGGAAAAAAGTCTGTATTCGGCGTGGCGTCAATACACCCTGATCGACCGCTCATCCGGCGCGGCCGGGCTCAAAGGGGTGCGAAAAAATCTGCTCACCGTTCCAGATCACTCAGAAGATGCTCTGAATTGGGCGCTGGCCAAAATCGACCTACCTGAAGATCAGCTGGCCGATTACCTGTTTGCAACGCTAAAATCGATTGGCGGTTGGGCGAGCTACTGCCGCTATCTGCTCTGGCAGGCTGAACTTCAGGGCGATGAAAACCATGACTTGCGTGATCTGATGGCCATTCGTCTGGTTTGGGATGCCCTGATCCTGATCGAGATGGACGAGCCGACTCGTCAGCGGTGGCGCCTGAAAATGGCTGAGTGGCAGCGCCAACGTCATTCTGACGCGACAGAAGATGCGCCCATCGACGATATTCTGCTGACTGCTGCGGAAATAGCCTTTCGTCGTCAAGTGGTTAGCGGTCTAAAATCTGACCCCACGGATGCACCCGCCACACCACCGGCGGTGCAGGCGGCTTTTTGCATTGATGTGCGCTCCGAAGTCTTCCGGCGGCACCTGGAAGCCAGCATGCCCAACTTGGAAACCATCGGCTTCGCCGGTTTCTTCGGAGTGCCGGTTGAATACTGCCGCCTGGACGAAACCTACACACGCACCCATACGCCGGTACTGCTCAGGCCAGGTTATCGCGCCCAGCAAACGGGGGATAGTGCCATTGCTGAACGGCAACACGCGCGCTTGAGCCGGGCGGCCAGCTGGAAACAGTTCAAACTCTCGGCAGCATCCTGCTTTACCTTCGTTGAGTCGGCGGGGTTGAGTTATGTGCCGCGATTACTTGCCGACACTCTGGGCTGGCACCGGTCATCTACGCCACCCGATGAGGCCGGGCTGACGGCCGAGGAGCACGCCCAGCTTCATCCGGCGCTGATTGGTGCCGATGGCGGAGCACTGAATGAGCAGGACAAGATCAAGCTGGCCGAAGGCATGCTGCGCGGACTCGGATTGACCGATCGGTTTGCCCCCATCGTTCTGCTGGCCGGGCATGGCGCTTCGACCACGAACAACCCGCATCGTGCGGGGCTGGACTGCGGTGCCTGCGCGGGACAGACCGGTGAAGTCAGTGCGCGGGTGGCCGCGTCGCTGCTGAATGAGCCCGCTGTACGGCTCGGGTTGGCCGCCAAGGGCATTCACGTTCCGCGGGATACCCGATTCATTGCGGCGCTTCACGATACCACTTCGGACCAGGTATCCCTCCTGGGCGCGCCGACACTGGGTGTTGATACGGCAATTCTGACAACGGTCACACACGCGATGGAACAGGCCGGTGAACTGACGCGACTTGAACGGCTGGTCACACTGGATAAGCAGATCGATCGACAGGCGGCGGCGCGCCATGTCATTCATCGTGGCCGCGATTGGTCACAGGTACGGCCAGAATGGGGCCTGGCTGGTAATGCCGCGTTCATTGCGGCGCCACGATGGCGCACCCGAGGCCTCGATCTGGGCGGTCGTGCGTTCCTCCACGATTATGATTGGAACAAGGACCCCAATTTTGGTGTTTTGACCCTGATCATGACCGCACCGCTCGTGGTCGCCAGCTGGATCAACCTGCAGTATTACGGTTCAACGGTCGATAATGAGCGTCTGGGTTGTGGCAACAAGGTCTTGCACAACGTTGTGGGTGGGTTGGTCGGTGTACTCGAAGGCAACAGCGGCGATCTGCGGATTGGCCTGTCGTTGCAATCCCTGCATAACGGCGAAACCTGGAAACATGAGCCGCTGCGGTTGAGCGCGTTCATCGAAGCGCCCGTCGAAGCGCTGGATCGAATCATTCAAGATCACCCCATGCTTCGCCAACTGGTGGACAATCACTGGTTGAACCTATGTCAGATTGACGAGACGGGCACGGTCAAACGTCGGTTTGCCGATGGTGATTGGCGGGAGGAATAATACTCGGCCCCGGTATCCTGCAGGGTCATGTCCAGCCCTGACAGGAAGAAAGCTCATGGCAACCGTTCTGGTTGCCCACTGGATACCCTCGTGGGCTGGATATAACTTCTTCATAGCACTTCATGGAAATAGAGCTACTTAAGCGGGGCAGGGGCTGGGGGCTCCCTCTTTTTAATTACTTCAAGTCTCGATAAAAATTTTTATGACTGCCCATGGAGAGCATCAACAAACACGGAACGTCCTCGATCAAGCGGTAAGCCAACAGCGTGAGTTGGTTCTGCATGGTGAATTTGTAGACACGTACGCCAGCGAGGTCGCCTTTTTTTAATCCGCCGATTTCGGGTGTGGCGATCAAGGCGTGAATCGCATTATCTAAATCTGCTTTTTGATTGGGGTGCAGTTTCTTCACCGCTTTGGCAAAACGGGTGGTTTGCTCAATGTGCATCGTGCGCTAGCCGAACTGATAGGCCGAACGTTGGGTCGCATCTTTGCTTTCTTCTAGGGCAAGCAGTGTTTCTTGGATAAAACTGAAGGGTAAATCAGGATTTTCTTCGGCTAGCTTGCCCATGCGACTCCAATACTCGATCTGTTTGGGCACAGATCTGTGGCTAATGGCCGCGTACAGCTTGGCCTCTTGGGTTAGGGCATCGGATAGCTTAATCGCGACAGACATGGCCTTTCTCCTGTGAATATTTGGATTCGTGTTACTTCACCACCAAAGGTATCTTTTTGCAACCTTTGGTCTTCCGCTCGCCCCTCAACTCAGCAGCCAAAGGTGGCGGACTTGTAATCCCCACGGGGTATAACCCAAGCTGGGATTGAGCCTTCGGTGGGCAGTCGGGGTCACCGCTATGACAATGCGCTCGTTGAAACAAACCACATAAGCGTGAGCGGGGTGCCGTTTTACAGTGGTTACGGATGTTCATCAATAACGGTCATTTGATTGTGTTCTGAATACGAATGCTAGGTGTAGAGTCCCGGATGATTGCATCGATCTGAGGCGCTGGCCTTTGTTTGTTGCCAGAAGCTTCTTTCGGTCTATCATCGACGACTATACCCGCAGTGGGAGGAGTCGACCATGATGGTTTCTTTGCACAAGAATGC
>JAGXHU010000022.1 GCA_024636015.1 Halothiobacillus sp. | reverse complement strand
TGCGCACCGGCCAGCCGTGGTGGAAATCCTTGCGCACCGGCCAGCCGTGGTGGGAATCCTTGCGCACCGGCCAGCCGTGGTGGGAATCCTTGCGCACCGTCCAGCCGTGGCGGAAATCCTTGCGCACCGGCCAGCCGTGGCGGGAATCCTTGCGCACCGGCCAGCCGTGGTGGAAATCCATGCGCACCGGCCAGCCGTGGTGGAAATCCATGCGCTCCCAGCAGTCATTGACCGTTAACGTGCCTTCCCTCCCGCTTGCGTGCCGATTTTCGTGCTCCACTTTTGCATGGGGCGATGGTAGCGGTATTCGGGTGGGTCGTTTCGGATGGTGGTAAACGTCGAAACAACTGTGCGGGGAGAGGCGATTCCCCCTTGGCCGGCGGAACAGGTGGCTATTTATCAGTCCTGGTTGTGTGCGCTTCCCGAGACTGATTTTGAGGAACTCCTGGATGCGGCCGATGAGTTCTATGTCATTCATCGCGCCTTGGCGCAGGATGGCCTCACGATTCTCGACGAATTGTTGCGCGACCTGACGGATGTCACGCTGCTGCGTTGGCAGCACTATCCCGAAGGCGATGTTGAAGATCCAGACACCGGCGCCATGTATTACTACCATGCGCACGATCAGTCGGAGCGTCCGGTCGAGGAGCATGGCCATTTCCATTTGTTTGTTCGACCAGAGTCTTCCGCTGGATTCAGTCATGTAGTTGGCGTGTCACTGGACGCGCAAGGGCAGGTGCGTACGGCTTTTACCACCAATCGCTGGGTGACCGATGAAGAAATTCGCCCAGCGAGTGAGGTATTGTCGTTGCTTCCCGATCGGTTCGTGATTGATCGCGTGCGCCCCTCTTGGTTGGTATCGCGTTGGCTGATGATGGTGCCCCGGTTGATCCGGCCTCAGATCGTTCAGTTGCTGCAGGACCGGGATGCGGCGTTAAGCTGGTCCGGTGAGGCTGTATTGTCAGCGACGGTGGCGGAGGATCGGTCTCTTCAGGTGTTGAGTGAAGAACGTATAGACTTGATCGCGGTGCTGTCCCTGATTCAGCAGGAAGCCCAATCCCGTTATCAGGCATAAGTAAATGTATTTGGTGCGATGTCCTTCATCGTGTTTTGATTGAGTGGTTAATTAGAAGTGGTGCTATTTGATGGCGTGGCAGGGGTGCGCAAGAGGCCGCTGCCGCTTTAACGTAGAAGTAAGGAGTTGATGCGAATGAGCTTAAAAAAGAGATTTGTATTTGTCCCGGTGGTTTTTGCCGTTGCAATGGGTGCGCAAAGTGCCTTTGCACTTGACGTACCGGGCCCGTTAGTCGATCCGGCTTGGCTGAATGCCCATCTGAATGACGTTAAGGTGCTGCAAATCAGCGGCCCGATGAAGGCCTACACCACTGCGCCTGAAATAAAGAAAGAAGACGGGAAGATTGTTGTCGTTGATGTTTCTGGCCACGTTCCGGGCGCGTCGTTCGTCGATTTCAAGAAAGTGCGCGTCACTCGTGATGTCGATGGCAAGCAAATTAAGGGCATGATTCCCGAGAAGGCGGCTTTCGAAGCACTGGTCCAGTCCTGGGGAGTCAACAAGAACGAGCCGATCGTGATTGTACCTAAAGGCTTATCAACGCCTGATGTCGACGAAGCGACACGTTTGTACTGGCAGCTCAAATATTACGGCCAGAAGAACATGGCAATTCTGAATGGCGGCATGGCGCAATGGCTGGCCGACGGTATGCCAGCTGCGACCGAAAATGCACCCGTCAAGCCGGGTAACTGGGTGGCTACCGGTGAGAACAAAGAAATCCTAGCGACTTATGAGCAGGTTAAGCATGCGGTGGATCACCCTGGATCGGTTCAGCTGGCCGATGCACGCCCCAGCAATCAATACATGGGCGTGTTCACCAAGAAAGGTGAAAAACCAGGTCATTTGCCAGGTGCGAAAAATATGCAACCGGGTTTGTTGACGACAGCGGATGGGGCTTCTGCGCGTTTCCTGCCGAAAGCAAGTTATGTATCCATGATGAAGACCGTCGGTTTGAATCCGGGCAAGAGCACGATCGATTACTGCAATACTGGCCACCTCGCTTCCGGCTTGTGGTTTGTCTCGCACGAGATCGTGGGCGACAAGAAGGCGCGTCTGTATGACGGATCGCTGGTCCAGTACAGCATGTATAACGGCGTGAAAACTACCGATCCGGCGAAACTTGGGAAGTAAGTTCCCCCTTTGGTCACCTGCGTGACTCTGAAAAAGGCCCCGAATAATCGGGGCCTTTTTGTTTGTTGGCATAGTGTGCGTGCGTGGATCAGTGGTCTTAGGGCTCGCTGGTTTCACCCAGGAGTGTGGCAACGATCCGTTGAGGAAACGTGCTGGAGTTGGTGGGGTTCATGTCTTGCCCCAGGACGGCAGGCAGGGGGCCGTGGGTCAGAATCCGCGGCAACCAAGTATGAATAAGTTCCAGGTTGTTTGTGGGTGCCTCTTTGTGGCGGGGCATATCTTCCGGTCGTCGATTGAGGACGATGGCGCTGATCGGGATATGCCGGCGGTCCAGTGCCTCTAGGGCGGCAAAGAGTCCGCTCAGGGTGCCGAGGCGATCGGGGGCGACAAGGATCACGGGCAAGCCGGTGTACTGCGCCAGATCCAGGCCGAGGGCATCCTCGGCCAAGGGGGACAAGAGCCCGCCCGCGCTTTCGATGAGCCAGCGTGTTTTGTCTTGTTCTGTGGTCGAGGTAAGTAATTCTGCCCGCGTCGGTAGGAGTGGGGCCAGGTCATCAGCGAAGTGCAGAAGCGTGTTTTCTTGCCGGGCTGCCTGGGGGGCAGCCAATGGGGCAAGAAAACGCAGGGGACACACGGTTTCCAGGGGTTCGATTTGTCCGGCGGCCATCCACAGTGCGGTCGCATCTGCCGGAATGCGTTGCCCGTCACGGATGGTGCAACCGGTTTCTACGGGTTTGCGCACGCGAAGTCGGTATCCCCGAGCGCGGAGAGATTCAACGATCACACAGCCGATGAAGGTTTTGCCAACACCGGTGTCCGTACCGAGCATGATCCACCCAGGGGATTGCTCGGCGGCGATCGAACCGGCGGTCTTCATTACTCGAGGTCGGTGTTGCCGGTGAGCCGCTGATAGGCTTCCAGATAGCGTGCCCGTGTCTGGGTCACGATATCCGGTGGAATGACGGGACCGGGGGCCGTTTTGTCCCAATCCTGCGTTTCCAGCCAGTCGCGAATGAATTGCTTGTCGTAGGAGGGCGGGCTGATACCGACCCGATATTGATCCACTGGCCAGAAGCGGGAGGAGTCCGGCGTGAGCGCCTCGTCGATCAGGTACAGCTGGTTCTGGTCATCCAGTCCAAATTCAAACTTGGTATCGGCAATGATGATGCCGCGTTCAAGCGCATAATCGGCGGCCTCTTGGTATAGCCGAATCGCCGTTTCGCGAACCTGTTCCGCCAGAGGTTTTCCGAGCAGGTCGATGGTGGTGTCAAAATCGATGTTTTCGTCATGATCGCCCACGGCCGCTTTCGTCGCAGGGGTGAAAAGCGGTTCTGGCAGCTTGGCAGCGAGGGGGAGTCCGACGGGCAGCGCGATGCCGCAGACGGCACCGGTGGTCTTGTAGTCCTTGTAGCCACTACCGATCAGGTAACCCCGAACCACGGCCTCAATGGGGAGCGCCTTGAGCCGTTTTGTGACGAGCGTTCGCCCTTGAAGCAGTGCGCGTTCGGCTGGATCCGGAATGATGGCGTCAAGTGACTGATCGGCCAACAGTTGATTAGGAACAATATTGAGTGTTCGATCGAACCAAAAGCGGGAAATGGCCGTCAAAACTCGGCCTTTGTCCGGAATCGGTGTGGGCAGAATGACATCGAAGGCTGAAATCCGGTCGGTGGTGACGATCAATAGCCGATGCGCATCAATCGCATAGAGGTCTCGCACTTTACCCCGATGGAGCAGCGGCAAGTGGCTCAGGTTTGATTCCAGAAGTACAGGGGGGGCTGGTAACATAGTTCGTTTAATTGTTAGGTTGTTAATATTCTCAGGCCAAGCCCGAATTGGTCGTCTATTGTACGGGATGATTGGCTAAGGTTGAGGCCTGTGCCGGATGAATTTATTGTCGACCGTTTTCAACGTGCAAGGTGGTGACGTGGTGAAGAAAATAAAAATCATGATAAAGAGCGCTCTGGTGCTGATTGCATTGATGCTGGTGGCGGGGCGGGCCGAGGCCGGGTTTACGCTGCCCTATGGTTCGCAGGGTAATGAACTTGATGTGACGGTGATCGGGGAAAAGAACACCGAGGGGCCGCTTGTACTGTGGCTGAGCAATCAATATGGCGATACGATCGGGGAAGTTGCGCTGGCGCATGCCTTGGCGCGGCGCGGCGCCACTGTGTGGATGGTGGATCTGCTGAATTCCCTGTTGCTGCCGCGTTCGAACAATGCGGTCCGTGACTTGACCGGCGATGGTGTTCGAGCACTGATTGAGGCGGGTGTTAAAACCGGCCGACCGGTGGCCCTGGTCGGTCTGGACCGCATGGCTGTGCCAATCCTGCGTGGCATGCGGTTATGGCAGGTTGAGGCGAAGGATACCCACGCCGTGGCCGGTGCCGTGCTCCTGTTTCCAAACTTGTACCGTGGCACCCCCGTGGCGGGTCAGGAGCCGAGTTTTCTGGGTATCGTGCCCGCCACGAACATGCCTGTGATGATTCTGGAGCCGGAGCGGGGTGTCAACCGCAACCGTCTCGGATCCCTGCTCGATTCATTGCAGAATGCCGGAAGCCCGACCTATGGCTGGATCATTCCCGATGTACGTGATTATTTTCCCATGCACCTCAAGACGCCCCAGAACGCGACGCTGAAAAATCTGCCTGATCTGATGAAACCCCAGGAAGCACTGGCAATGCAGGCCCTACCGGCACAGATTCTTCGCGGCATCACGATGCTGACCGATTCCCCCCATCCCAGCACCGTGCTGCCGGTTAATGAGGTGTTGGAAAAGCCGATCCAGCAAGAATTCGGTTTGATTCAGGTTTCGCCGAAGAAGGCCCCCAACTTTGCGTTGCCGGACTTGGCGGGTCAGATCCGCCGCTTGGATGGCGGTGCCGCCGCGGATCATTCCGCAGTGACCATCGTGAATTTCTGGGCTACCTGGTGTCCGCACTGCATTGAGGAAATTCCTTCCTTGAACGAGCTGTCCAAGCAATATCCTGCAAGTAAATTGCGGGTGCTATCGATTAATTTTAAGGAATCTCGCAACCACGTGGCTGATTTCATGAAGAAATTCGATGTGTCGTTCCCGGTCCTGATCGATCGTCAAGGCGACGTCGCTGCCCAGTGGGGCGCCTTCGCTTTTCCCAGCTCTTTCCTCGTCGACAATAAGGGGCGGATTCGATATTCGGTAAATGCGGCGATTGACTGGAATACGCCGAAGGTGAAGGCGATCATCGACCAGTTGATTCAAGACGAGGCTACCGGGACCACCGCGGGCAAATGACGGTTGATCGGCTTGGAGGCCGAACCTCGGGGTACGGTCGCGCGGTTTCGGATTGATCCGCGCCTGAGGTAACATCCCTCGTTTTACCGGTCACTGACTATTCGGAGTTCGCGATGCGCGTACTGGGCGTTGAAACCTCCTGTGATGAAACGGCAATCGCCATCTACGATACCGAGTCGGGCTTGCTGACGAATCGTATTCATTCGCAGACTGATGTGCATGCCCGCTACGGCGGGGTCGTGCCCGAGCTCGCCGCGCGGGATCATGTGCGCAAGCTGCCCCTGATGTTCGCATCTGCCATGGCCGAATCGGGTTTGTCTCGGTCGATGATCGATGGGGTGGGTTACACGGCCGGTCCCGGCCTGCAGGGCGCGTTGATGACGGGTGCCGCATTCGCCAAGGGCCTGGCACGTGCACTGGATCGGCCTGCCCTCGGGGTGCATCACCTCGAAGGTCATCTGTTGGCCTCCATGCTGGAGGACCCAGCGCCGACTTTCCCATTTCTGGCGATGCTGGTGTCCGGCGGCCATACGCAATTGATCGCGGTGGAAGGCGTTGGTGCCTACACCCTGTTGGGTGAAAGCATCGATGATGCCGTCGGTGAGGCGTTTGACAAATCGGCCAAACTGATGGGGCTGGGTTATCCCGGAGGGGCTGCCTTATCCCGGCTGGTGCAACAGGGGCGCCGTGATGCGGTGCGTTTTACCCGCCCCATGGTGGATCGTCCCGGACTTGATTTCAGTTTCAGCGGCCTGAAAACAGCCGTGGTCAATGCCGTGGCGGCGGGATATGCGCACGCGGATGTGGCGGCATCCTTCGAACAAACCGTCATCGATACCCTGGTGATCAAGATTCGGCGGGCCTTGACGCAGACCGGTTACGGCCGCTTGGTTCTGGCAGGCGGCGTGGCGGCCAACCAGCCTTTACGTGCTCGACTCAAAGCGCTCATGGATGATTGTGGCGGGGCCGTTTTTTACCCCGCTCCTGAGCTATGCACGGACAATGCGGCCATGATTGCGCTGGTGGCTGCGCTGCGGTTGCAGGCTGGAGAGCGGGATTTGGTATCGGGTTTTTCCGTGCGTGCTCGTTGGCCGCTATCCGAATTGAATGCGCTGCACGCGGAATCCGTCGCCTGATCGAAATCAGGGGGTAGGGGGTGTTTTCTGACCGATGCGTGGTTCTTCACCGCGCAGCAGTCGGCGGATATTTTGCCGATGCCGATAAATCAGTGTTATGGACATCAGATTGATGGCGAGCATGATCGGCGGGCTGGTCAGGTACACGGATGCAAGTGCGGCAGCGACAGCCGCGACGATGGCTGCTGCCGAGGAAAAACGGGTGATCCGCGCGGTCAGAAGCCAGGTGCCGATTGTCAGCAACCCGATGATCGGATTGAGTCCGAGCAAGGCCCCTGCTGCCGTTGCAACACCCTTTCCGCCCTTGAAGCCAAAAAAAACCGGGAAGAGGTGGCCGATGAATGCAAGCAGTGCCGCAACGGCCAGCGCTTCATCCGGTGCTGCGAGCGCACGTAACAGCAATACAGGCAGAAGACCTTTACCCAGATCACCCAGCAACGTGATGATGGCCGCTTTCTTGCCACCGAGTCTGAGTACGTTGGTTGCGCCTGGATTACCTGAGCCGGCCAGACGTGGATCGGGTAGTTTGAATATTCGTGCGACAATTACCGCCGAGGCAATCGAGCCGATTAGATAGCTAGCAATGGCGATGCCGATCAGGCTGGGCCAGGATGAAAAATACACGGTAACTTCCCGATGGTGACGATGAATAATTGGTGCGCATTATCACGAGTTTGGTTCCAAAAGCGCAAATGACAGATTGGCAACGGACGAAAGCATGCGTATCAGACCGAGGCGAAAACCAGGCTGCTGCAGCCGTAGAGTGGGTGGTTCTGGTCTCCGGTTGGTCTTTCAAGTGCGACATGTGGTCGGCGGTCGTTGCCGGATTGGAACAGCAAGGGATGCCTTCGGAACGGATTCTCTGCATCGGCTGGCTCGAATTGGGGCGCTGGCTGCGTGAACCCGGTGCACCCTGTCCGTTGCCGTCATCCGCATTGGGTGCGCGTACAGTCTGGGTCGGGTGGTCATTGGGTGGGGCTTTGGTTCTGGAAGCCATCGGCTGCGGTAAAGTGCGCCCCCTGCGTGCACTGGTAATATCAGCGACACCTCGGCATCTGGCAGAGAAAGATGTGTGGCCGGGTGTGGCACGGGGACAGTGGCGTTCCTTGCATCGCCGCGTACGGCGAGCCCCTGTCCGAGCGCTGGCAGAATTCGACGATTGGGCGGGTCTGGCAGGAGAAAATATCAGTCGGGTCACCGATCCACAGGATTTGATTGCCGGACTTGACTGGTTGGCTGACATTGACCAGCGTAGCCTGCTGGTCGAGCCACCTGTTCCGATCTGCTGGATGTTCGGGACGAACGACCCCCTTGTCCCTGATGTCCGCTGGCCGGAGAGGCTTGTTATCGGTTCCGCCAATCAATGGCAGGTCATTCCGGGTGCGGGGCATGATGTTCCCTGGTCGCAGGCGGCGTATGTGGTGTCGGAAATTATTTGAGCGCGTGAGAGCACCATGTTTGATTACACCCAAGTTCGTGCCCGGTTCAACCGGGCGCATCGCAGTTACGATCAATACGCCGTCGTGCAGCAGGAGGCTGGTCGCCGTTTGTCCGAGCGTTTCGATTTATTGAAACTGGAGCCCAAGCGAATCCTTGATCTGGGCGCGGGTACGGGGCAGATGACGCGCGCACTACAGGCCCGATATCCCAAGGCGACCGTTATCGCCTTGGATTTGGCCGAGGAGATGCTCGGCACGGTGCCGAAAGCGGGCCGATGGATCAAGCGCCGCCGTGTGGTTTGCGCGGATATGCATCGTCTGCCCTTTGCCGGGGCGAGTTTTGATATTGTAATTTCCAACTTCGCCATACAATGGAGCCATGATCTGGGCCTGCTACTGGCCGAGGTTGCGCGGGTGTTGACCCCGGGGGGGGTGCTTTCGTTTACCACCTTGGGACCAGACAGTTTGCAAGAATGTCGGCGGGCCTGGTCGATAGTGGATTCAGGTCGGCATATCCATGGCTTTCTTGATATGCATGATGTGGGTGATGCATTGGTTGGGGCTTGTCTGTCCGATCCGGTACTGGATCAGGAGCGTTTGACCGTCCATTACCCGGACGCGCGGTCATTGTTGCAGGAACTGCGTGGCGTGGGTGTGGGGAATACCCTGTTCGATCGGGCGGCCGGGCTGACGGGCCGTCAGAAATGGCAAGCTTTTTTGGGCGCGCTGGAAGGGCAAAGAGAGCCTGCGGGTGTCCCTTTGACCTATGAAGTCGTTTACGGGCTGGCTTGGGGGGCGGGTATTTCTCCTATGGCTATGGAATTGGCGATAAAACCATAGGAATTATGTGGTATTTGATGGGCCAAATGTGTGCATTCTTTCGATAGAAAATATTTATATGCATATGTATTTTGTTTATTAATAGGGTTTTAACGTAGGGTCCTCTCATATTAATCAGCGGGTTGCTTTTCGCTTTACATGATTAGGTGAGAAAATTCGTTGGTTTTTGTGTGAATTAGATTGCTTTAATATAGGCACCCTGCAAAAGGCGGGTCGAACCGATCTGTTTCGACCCGGATTAAACATTACGCGGAGGGGTCACGATGTCTGCGAGCACGGTAGCCGGTATGGCAGAGCAGTATAATTACGATATTGTCAAAAAATTTGCCATCATGGCCATGGTATGGGCGCTTCTCGGTATGAGTGCGGGGCTCTATATCGCTAGCGAGCTTGCGTGGCCTGTTCTGAATTTTGATATTGCGGAAATCACGTTTGGCCGGTTGCGTCCGGTGCATACGAGTCTGGTGGTTTTCGGCTTTGGTGGTAGCGCTCTGTTCGCTACGTCCTACTATATTGTGCAGCGCACCTGCCAAACCCCCCTGTGGGGCGGTAAGTGGCTACCGGAATTCACGTTCTGGGGCTGGCAGCTGAGCATCGGCATCGGTGTCATCCTGTACATGATGGGTTACACACAAGGCCGTGAATATGCGGAATTCGTGTGGCCGATCGATCTGGGTATCCTGGTCACTTGGGTGGCTTATGCGCTCGTGTTCACCATGACCATCCGCAATCGTAGCCAGCCGCATATCTATGTAGCCCTGTGGTTCTACATGGCCTTTATTCTGGCGACCGCAATTCTGCATATCTTTAATAACCTGGCCGTGCCGGTAGCCTGGAACAGCCTGGATTCCTACAGCCTGTTCTCGGGTGTTCAGGATGCCATGACGCAGTGGTGGTACGGACATAATGCAGTCGGTTTCTTCCTGACCGCAGCGTTCCTCGGCATGATGTATTACTTCGTGCCGAAGCAGGCCGGGCGTCCGATCTACTCGTATCGCCTGTCGATCGTTCACTTCTGGGCGCTGTCATTCCTGTATATGTGGGTTGGCGCGCACCACCTGCACTGGACGGCACTCCCAGATTGGGTGAGCACGCTGGCTGCAACCTTCTCGATTCTGCTTCTGCTGCCGTCTTGGGGCGGGATGATCAACGGTATCATGACCTTGTCTGGCGCTTGGGATAAGTTACGTACCGATCCGATCATGCTGTTCCTGATTACCGCACTGGCGTTCTACGGCATGTCGACATTTGAAGGTCCGCTGATGTCTCTGAAATCCGTGAATGCCTTGTCGCATTACACCGACTGGACAATCGGCCACGTGCACTCGGGTGCATTGGGTTGGGTGGCAATGATTACCATCGGTTCCTTCTACCATATGGTTCCTCGTTTGTGGGGTGCCAAGCTGTACTCGACGAAGCTGGTGTTTACCCACTTCTGGGTCGCGACCATCGGGATCGTGCTGTACATCGTTGCCATGTGGGTTTCCGGTATTGGCCAGGGCTTGATGCTGCGTGCCTTCGACCAGTACGGCAACCTTGCCTACACCTTTGTGGAGACCGTCACCTTTATGCATATTCCGTACGTGGTCCGTGCCTTGGGTGGTGCCTTGTTCCTGTCCGGTATGTTGCTGATGACGTACAACCTATATATGACCGTCTGGGGTGCCCGTCGTGAAGCGATTGACGTTCAAGATCAATCCGCCGTTGCCGTTGCGCGCACCTGATTTCTGGGGAATAACAGATGAAACATGAAAGTATTGAAATTAACTCCGCCCTGCTGATCGTTCTCACGTTGGTGGTGATCAGTATCGGCGGTCTGGTCGAGATTGTTCCCCTGTTCCACATCAAGGGAACGGTTGAGAAGGTGGAGGGCGTTCACCCTTACACCCCCCTCGAGCAGATGGGACGGGATATCTATGTGGCTGAAGGGTGCTACCTGTGCCACTCGCAGATGATCCGTCCGTTCCGGGATGAAATGCTGCGTTATGGCCACTATTCTTTGGCGGCCGAGTCGCAGTACGATCACCCCTTCCAGTGGGGCTCCAAGCGGACCGGCCCCGATCTTGCGCGCGTTGGTGGCAAGTACTCCAACGAATGGATGACCCAGCACTTGATTCACCCCCAGTCGTTGGTTCCTGAATCCATCATGCCGTCCTATCCGTGGTTGATGCAGCCTTTGAACTACGGCGATATTGCTGATCGTATGAAGGCCCTGAGGGATGTTGGCGTGCCTTACTCTGAAACTCAGGCGGAATACGACGCCAACGTTAAGAAATTCGGCAAGACGCTGGCTGATCAGTTCCACATTCCGAATGCGATCAAGTCCGTCAAGGAAGAGGCCGCATCGCAAAATTGGGATGGTAACCCCAAGGAAATCACCAAGATGGACGCGCTCGTTTCTTACTTGCAGGTGCTCGGTACCATGGTGGACTTTTCCAAGTACAACCAAGGCTATTTCTCTAAATTTAGGTGATTGGACACCGGGTGTCCGGAAGGAAATATCTTGATCAGTGAATTTTTTAACTGGATTGGTCGTCCCGAGATTGCCAAACCGATCGAGCTAGTGTTGCTTTTCACGGTCTTTGTGATTGTGGTGCTCTATGCATACGCCAGCCGTAAACGGAGTCAGCGTTTGGAAACCTACAAAGATATTCCGTTCCTGGACGATCACGAACATATCCCTACCGATGCAAATAAAGAGCAGGTAAACAAAGATGAGTCAGACTCCCGAAAATAAGAAAGGTCAGGTCGAGACCACCGGTCACGTATGGGACGGTGATCTGCGCGAATACAACAACCCCTTGCCCCGTTGGTGGTTATGGGCGTTCTACGGCACGATCATATTCGCCGTGGTCTATTGGATCCTGTATCCCTCCTGGCCTTATGCCGACACCTATACCAAGGGCCTTGAAACTGTTTCATTTACAGTCCAAGACAAAGATGGCAAAACCTCCACGGTGACCGAGCACTGGAACAGTCGTGCCCTGTTCAATAAGGATATGGAGTCCAGCCCATCCGCTCTGGCCCAAAAAGAGTGGTTGGCTAAAGTGAAGGACATGAGTTTCGCGCAGATTGCCGCGAACCCGGATACGTTGAATTTTGCAACCTCAATGGGACACGCGCTGTTTGGTGATAGTTGTGCGGCCTGTCATGGTTCGGGTGGTCAGGGTGTTCTCTCCCAGAACCCCGATGGCTCTTACCCGAATCTGACGGATAACAACTGGATTCATGGTGATAGCTACGAAAAGATTGTTTCAGATATCACCAATGGGATTCATGGCAGCATGCCCGCCTTCGGTGCCCTGTACAAAGGGGATAAGCTGACCGATCTGGCAGAGTATGTGTTGAGTCTGTCGCACCAGCCGGGTGTGAATGAAGAAGCAGCCAACCGTGGCAAGTCGTCGTTTGCAACCTGTGCCGGCTGCCATGGTGCCAATGGCATGGGTAACCAGATGATCGGTGCGCCCAATCTGACCGATGCGGTATGGGACTTTGTCGACGTGCCGGGCGCGAAGAACATCGATGCCAAGGTCAAGCTTGTTGAAGGTGTGATCGATCATGGCCTTCAGCATCAAATGCCCAAGTTTGGCGAACGGCTCTCTCCGGAACAAATCCGGTTGCTGGCTGTCTATGTGCGTCAGTTAGGCGGTAGTTGATACCGTAGGGATGCCCAAAAAACACCGGCCTTGTCCGGTGTTTTTTTTCTTCAAGCATTTCTTTCAGACGGGGTTGTCTGTAGTCATTTCAGGCACGCGTCCATTGGCGTGCGAACATCCACATCGGGAGATGAGGTGATATGTCGTCTGTTGATCTTTTAGAACAGGAACCTGAGCTATATCAGCCTCGGGAGCCAATTCACCCCAAATCAATCAAGGGGCGGTTCCGACGGTTCAAGACGACCATTATGATGCTGGCGTATGCGATTTTCTTCCTACTGCCTTGGCTGCGTTGGGCTCGGCCTGTAGGACCGGATCAGGCAGTCTTGTTTGATATTCCTGGCCGTCGTTTCTACATCTTTGATCTCGTCATACATCCCCAGGACATTTTTCTTCTCGGGGGCTTCCTGATACTGGCGGCTTGGCTGCTGTTTTTTGTCACGGGCCTTGTGGGGCGTGCATTCTGCGGTTATTTCTGTTTTCAAACCCTATGGACTGACTTGTTCATGAAGGTTGAGTATTGGGTGCAGGGTGATCGCAACAAGCGCCTGAAGCTCGGAAGGCAACCCTGGAATCTGGAAAAAATTGGGAAAAAAGGCCTGACGCTGCTGATCTGGACCGCCATCGCATTCTGGACAGGGTTTACCTTTACCGCGTATTGGGCCGATACCCCTCAGCTTTTTGTCTCGTTCTTCACCATGCATGCGGTTTCTGCTGCCTATATAACGACGGGAATTCTGACGGCTACCACACTGGTGGCGGCAGGCTTCGCCCGGGAGCAGATCTGTATCTACATGTGTCCGTACGCCCGCTTTCAGGCGGTGATGTTCGATAAGGAAACGCTGCTCGTGAGTTACGACGCGCAACGGGGTGAGGGTTCGTCCGGCCGTAAGCCACTTCAAAAGGGATTGATGGCCCTGGAAGAGCGCCATGCGGCGGGTACGGGCGATTGTATTGATTGCAATCTCTGTGTTCAGGTTTGTCCAACGGGTATTGATATTCGCGATGGTTTGCAGTTGGCCTGTATTTCCTGTGGGCTGTGTATCGATGCTTGTGATGAAATCATGACCAAGCGCGGTTGGCCTGACGGCTTGATCCGATATGCCTCTGAACTAGAGATCGAGACGGGTACGAAACCGAGCCTGCTGAAATTCCGCACGATTGGTTACGGCGTGGGCACGCTTCTGGTTTCAGCGCTGATGATCTATGGGGTTCTATCCATCAAGCCGGCCGATTTTTCTGTTCGTCAGGTTCGTCAGCCACTGTTCGTATTGATGTCTGATGGTTCGATCCAGAACAATTACGAATTGAAAATAAATAACAAAGAACAGACACCCTTGGACTTGAAGCTGGAGGTGGAGGGGGTGAAAAATGCCGAGGTTTCAATCAGCGGTGGGTTCAAGGACTTGCATATACCGGCAGATGGCACGCGAAACTATCACGTGCATGTTCGTGTGCCGGGTTCGAGTGGCGTTAGTCGCCAGGTCATCATTTTTAAGCTGATCGACGAACAGGGGAAATTTCCGCCAATCCAGCAGGAAACCAGCTTCAACTACAAGTAAAGATGCCGATGTTGCTTACGAGTCCCTGCTTTCCTGCTTGGATGGCCCCGTTGCGGTACCCGCTTGGGCGCCGATGGGGCTTATTTTCGATGATGTTCCGATGGCCGGTGCCGCCCGCGTCCATCCTGATGAGATAACCCCCAGTCTTGGGTGATTTTGGAGTGTTCAGATGAATTTGATTTTTCCTGCAAGCATTGGTGTCGTCAGCATCATCGTCCTGTTTTTTCTGCTTAAGTGGCGCTGGCGCCAGATGGGTCGTCCCATTGCCACCGTCCTGGGCATTCTGTCGATTGCAGCGTATGCCCCTTTTGGCATTATCTACTGGCCGGGTGCGGACGTTGTCACGATGGTCGTCACGCTCTACATCATTACGGCATTCATCCTCGGATTTATCTCACCGCCGAAGAAGGACAAGGACGCCAAGATGACCTTCCATTGGGGGCCTGCCGCAGTAATTATTTTCCTGTCTGTGGTTGTTCTTTTGGATTCAATTTTCGTCACTCTGGCTTCCAGCGGCTTGTCTCAACGGGCGGCGCAGGACTTGTTGCCCAAGCCTGATGAGGGAACCAAGGTCACCTCCTTTTTCCCGGGTACGGTGGCGCGGGATTTCCAGCAAAAGGAGCGCCTGTTCAATCAATATAATGATGCGCTGGATGAGCAGATCGAGCGCGGCTGGAAGGTTCATTATGGTTGGTGGGGTAATGAGCCGGTTGTCGGTAAGCCTGCGTCTTTCCGTGTTGCCGTGCTGGATCGAGAGGGCAAGCCGATTACCGGGGCCGTGGTCAAACTGCATTTCATGCGGCCGGCCGATAAACGGAAAGATTTTTCAGTGACTCTGCCAGAGTTGGCTCCAGGGGTGTATCAGGAAAGTCTCAGCATGAGTAACCCCGGCCTCTGGCAGGTAGCGATTCATATCGAGAAGGGTGATGCGAACTTTGAGCTCGATGGACAGACCAATATCGGCCTAGGCAAATAACCGTGACTTTTGACCGGTAGTGTTGTCGTGAGCGGTTCGTTTTATTGCTTGTCCTGCGGGAGAAAGTGTCCATGTCCGTTGAGTTGATTGCTGCCCCCGTTACCGTAAATCCGTCCGTGGATGTTCCTTGCTTTCATTGTGGCTTGCCTGTTCCGGTGGCTGCGCCGTATCACGCAGTGATTCTGGGCGAAGATCGGGCCATGTGTTGTCCCGGCTGTCAGGCAGTTGCTGAGGCCATCGTCCAAAATGGCATGGAAGACTACTACCATCATCGTACTGAACCCGGCGTGCGGCCCAATAATGATTTGGAGCGCGTGCTGGAGGAAATGGCTGTCTTCGACCGACCTGAAATGCAGAAATCCTTCGTGGCGAATCGGGAGGGGGATATCCGCGAAGCCTCCCTGATTCTTGAAGGCATCGTATGTGCGGCCTGCATTTGGCTGACGGAAAAGCATGTCAAACAACTGCCCGGTATCGTTTCCTTTTCGGTGAATTTTTCAACCCAGCGGGCGTTGGTCGTCTGGGACAATCGTGAGGTTTCCCTAAGCGATATTTTGCGGGCCATTGCAGCGATCGGCTACCGCGCGCACCCGTATGATCCCAATCGTCAGGATCGAGTCTTTAAGCGTGAGCGGCATATTTTGATGCAGCGGCTGGCCGTTGCCGGGCTTGTCTATCTGCAGGTCATGATGATCTCGCTGTCACTTTATTTTGGCGACTTTCTGGGCATCAATGACCAGTTGCGTTATTTCTTTTGGTGGATGAGTCTGATCCTGTCCACGCCAATCGTCTTTTATTCCGGCCAGGCCTTTTTCAAACCCGCATGGCGGGATTTGAAGCAGAAGCAGATCGGTATGGATCTGCCCGTATCGCTCAGCATTATTCTGGCGTATTCGGGGAGCGTCTGGGCGGTTTTCACCAATACCGGACACATCTACTTCGACTCGGTAACCATGTTCATTGCCCTGCTGTTGGGCGGTCGCTTGCTCGAGTTGTCTGCCCGGCACAAGGCCGGTGAGATGAGCGAGGCATTGACTCGGCTGGTTCCGGCCGTAGCACACCGCATGGAGCCGGACGGTTCGGTGACTGTCATTCCTGCGTTCGACTTGGTCGAAGGGGATCGGGTATTGATCCGCCCCGGTGATGCGATTCCCGCGGATGGCGTGGTGCTGGAAGGCGAAAGTAGTGTCAACGCGGCCATGGTGACCGGCGAGAGCGTACCCGAGGGTAAGTATCCGGGCGCATCGTTGGTGGCGGGGACGATCAATATGGAAAGTCCCATGGTGCTGTCGGTGCAGAAGGTTGGTCAGGACACAATGGTGTCATCGATTGTTCGCCTGATCGATCGTGCCCAGGCGCAGAAACCGAAAATTGCCGAGATTGCGGACCGTTTTGCCCGGAAGTTCGTGATTGCGCTGCTTGCGATCACGACCGCTGTAACGATCACCTGGTTGATTATCGACCCGGCCAAGGCGTTTTGGGTTGCCGTGGCCATCCTGGCCATTACCTGTCCCTGCTCATTGTCGTTGGCCACGCCCGCCGCAATTGCCGTATCCGTCGGACGTATGACACGCAATGGTTTGCTCGTGACACGGGGGTATGCCATGGAGAGTCTGGCGCGCGCGACCCATGTCGTCTTCGACAAGACAGGCACACTGACGGATGGGCATTTGACGCTTCAGCGTGTCGAGCCCCTATCGGATTTTACCGAAGCCGATCTGCTGCGGTGGGCCGGCTCGTTGGAGCAGCAAACTGAGCACCCCGTGGGGCAAGCCATCACCAGAGCTGCGCAGCAGCAGGGCGGGCTTCTGCCCGTTCAAGACGTGCAGAATTTTCCGGGGCGCGGCATGCGCGGTACGGTGGAAGGTCGGCAGATAGCCGTTGGTAACCAGCGATTGTTGCAGGAAATCGGCGTGCCAATGCCGGAGGTGATGACGGCTCATACCGATCTTGCTGTGTTGGTGGTGGTCGATGACACCTTGGCCGGTGTGTTGTATTTGAGTGACAATCTACGACCCGATGCCATCGAAGCACTACAGAAAATCCGAAACCTCGGGCTGACGGCGGTGATCCTGTCGGGCGATCACCCGGAACGAGTCGCGCTGATGGCCCGGTCTCTGGGGGTCGATCAGGCGTACGGTGGCTTGCTACCTGCTGAGAAGCTGGATCATCTCCAGAAATTGCAACAGGAAGGCGCTGTGGTGCTGATGGTTGGGGACGGCATCAATGATGCGCCGGTGCTTTCCCAGTCTCAGGTTTCGATGGCAATGGGTGGCGGAACCGTGATTGCGAAGCACAGTGCGGATATCGTCCTGATCAATGATCAGTTACAGCAAATTCCGTACGGACTGCGGTATGCACGGCGGGTACTGGCGAACATCCATCAGAATCTATGGTGGTCGGTGATCTACAACGCGGTGGCGATTCCACTGGCGGCAACGGGGCTGGTACAGCCTTGGATGGCCGCGATCGGAATGTCGTTAAGTTCGATTCTGGTCGTGGGCAATGCGCTGCGACTGCGGCGTGATCGATCGTCTAGCGGCGGCGAGTTGCCGTAATCCGCCGACGTGATGCGGCTACACCGACCACGGCCGTCCAGACTTACTTGCCGATGTTGTAAATATACTGGTTGAGCTGTGCGACATCTGTACTGGTGCGCCGATACAGATTGTCGAGGCTGATGACGGCATATTCCAGCAGCAGCACGGTCAATACCGGGTACTCCAGGCGCATACGGTTGTACATGTTTCGTGGCAGGCGCAGTAATCGGGTTGGTTTGCTGGCGCGCAGACGGACATTGCGGGGTTTGCGGTCGAAGAAGCTCATTTCACCGAGCATCTCACCGGCCGGAATCTTGCCCACCACGACCTCTTGATTGGCCGTGCCCACGATCAGGCGCGCTTCTCCCTCCAGCAGAAAGTACAACGATTCGCCCACTTCACCGATATCGGCAATGATGTCGTTGGTCTTCAGGCTCATGAGGTCGCAGAAATCAAGGAAGGCATTCACTTCGCGCGCAGTAAACAATTGGCTGTCGGTGTGTTGGGATAAAAACTCGATCAATTGGGCGCGGTCACTATCGGTAATCATGGTCGGTCTTCCCTGTAAAGCTATCTGATAGCTGATTGTCTTAATCTTGAGACGGTTTGTCGATCTCGGTTTTGTGGTGATCTTGCGACAACCGGTTTGGAGTGGCATTTAATCATTAGTTTGTTTCATTTTAATTGATAGAAAATATCGCCTTGTTCATTTTCGATTGCGGCACAATGTCTGCGGAGCACAAGATGGTGTGCTTTGCACGGATGAGTGCCGCACTCATGTTAAACTTCGCGCTAATTCACCATTTACCTTTCAAGTCGATTCGCCCTTGGTTGATTGGCTATCCTTTTGTTTTTATGGAGATTGAACGACATGTTCGCAAAATCAATGACCATCGGTACCTATGATCCCGTTCTGGCCCAGGCCATCGCCGATGAGGTGACGCGTCAGGAAGATCATATTGAACTGATCGCCTCGGAAAACTATGCAAGCCCGCGCGTACTCGAGGCACAGGGTTCGGTGCTGACCAACAAGTACGCCGAAGGTTATCCCGCAAAACGCTATTACGGTGGTTGCGAATATGTCGACGTGGCCGAGCAGCTGGCCATCGATCGCGCCAAGGAACTGTTCGGTGCGGATTACGCGAACGTGCAGCCCCATTCGGGTTCTCAGGCCAATGCCGCCGTTTTCATGGCGCTGATCAATCCCGGTGACACCATCCTGGGCATGAGTCTCGCCCATGGCGGTCACCTGACCCACGGCGCGAAGGTGAACTTCTCCGGCAAGATCTACAACGCTGTGCAGTACGGGATCGACGCTGCAGGTTATATCGATTATGCCGAGGTTGAAAAACTGGCCCGCGAACACAAACCCAAGCTGATTGTGGCCGGTTTTTCTGCCTATTCGCGCATCGTTGACTGGGGGCGATTCCGTGCGATTGCTGACGAAGTGGGTGCTTACCTGGTCGTGGATATGGCGCATGTCGCCGGTTTGGTGGCGGCGGGGGTCTATCCGAACCCGGTCCAAATTGCGGATGTGACGACCTCAACCACACATAAGACGCTTCGTGGCCCGCGGGGTGGCATCATTCTCGCCAAGTCGAATCCCGAGATTGAGAAGAAGCTCAACTCGCTGGTATTCCCCGGCATCCAGGGTGGACCGTTGATGCATGTCATTGCTGCCAAGGCGGTCGCGCTCAAGGAGGCGATGGAGCCTGAATTCAAGGTGTACCAGCGCCAGGTGGTCGACAACGCCCGAGCGATGGCCGCTGTATTTGTGGCCCGGGGTCTGGACGTGGTTTCCGGCGGTACGGATAACCATCTGTTTCTGGTGAGCCTCGTCAAGCGGGGCGTGACCGGCAAGGCGGTGGATGCCGCACTGGGTCAGGCCCACATCACCGTGAACAAGAACGCCGTGCCGAATGATCCGCAGTCGCCGTTCGTGACTTCCGGGATTCGGGTGGGTACTGCGGCCATTACGACGCGCGGCATGGGCACGGCAGAAGCGACCGAATTGGCCGGCTGGATGTGCGATGTGATCGATGCGCTGGACGATACGGCCGTGATTGCTGAAGTTCGGGGCAAGGTCACCGAGCTCTGCCGCCGTTTCCCCGTTTACGAGCACTAGGTCGCGGACGGTACTGAGTCATGCAGTGTATCGGTTGCGGGCATGCCGAAACCCATGTCATTGATTCGCGCATGGTGGAGGGCGGTGCCTCGATCCGCCGTCGCCGCGAGTGCCTGAGTTGCCATCAACGGTTCACGACCTATGAGGTGGCGGACATTCGTTTGCCCCGCATCGTCAAGAGCGATGGCGCGCGTCAGAGCTTCAATGAAGACAAGCTACGAGCGGGCATGATGCGGGCGCTGGAAAAACGTCCCGTAGCCACCAAAAAAATTGATGAAGCGATCGAACAGATCAAGAAAAACCTACAGGCACTCAGCCTGAAGGAAGTACCAGCGCGTCGCGTCGGCGATCTCGTCATGGCGGCCTTGCGGAGCCTGGATCAGGTTGCCTATATCCGCTTCGCCTCGGTATACCTGAGCTTCGACAATGTGGAGGCCTTCCGGGCCGCCATTGAAGGTCTTAACCAGGATGTCGGCCGAACCGAGCTTGCGCCACCTATCTCGGATCAGGGGCGTTAGGCGCGTGTTCACGGTGCAGGATCGGCAATGGATGGCCGAGGCGTTGCGGCTGGCGGAGCAGGGCACCACGACGACACAACCCAACCCACGGGTCGGGTGCGTGATCGTACGGGACGGACAGGTGGTCGGTCGGGGCTTTCATGCCCGGGCTGGCGAGCCCCACGCCGAGGTGATGGCCCTGCGGGAAGCAGGCGAACTGGCCATCGGCGGCACGGCTTACGTGACACTCGAGCCTTGTGCCCATGTGGGCCGCACGCCGCCCTGTGCCCCGCAATTGGCCACGGCTGGGGTGACGCGCGTGGTGTCGGCGCTGACAGATCCCGATCCCCGTGTTACCGGTGCGGGGCATGGCTTGCTTGAATCGCAGGGCATCCAAGTGGATGTCGGGCTCCTGGCCGAGGAAGCCCGCTGGCTCAACCGGGGGTTCCTATCCCGTATTGAGCGGGGGCGTCCCTGGGTGACGGCAAAGATTGCCCAGTCCCTGGATGGCCGGACGGCATTGGCCAATGGCGAGAGCCGCTGGATCACCGGTGTCGAGGCGCGTCGGGATGTGCAGTTTCTGCGCGCGCGGCACGGGGCGATCTTGACTGGGATCGATACGGTGCTGACCGATGATGCGCGCCTGAATGTCCGGTTGTCCGCCGAGGCGCTGGGCATCGAGGGACCGGTGCGCCAACCGGTGCGCGTTGTGCTGGATAGCGGCCTTCGTCTGCCGCCCTTTGCGCCGATCTTTGATGCCGAAGGGGATGTGTGGCTCTATACCCGGAATATTCAGGAAGGTATTCATCATGAGGGGCTGTCGGCACGGGGTGCGACCCTGATCGCCGCGCCGCATGACGGGGCAGGGCTGGATCTGGATTTCGTTCTGCAGGATCTGGCGGATCGAGGCATCAACGAGGTGCTGGTCGAGGCTGGGCCCAAGCTGATCGGGGCGTTGATTGACCATCAGCGGGTGGATGAACTGGTTGTTTATCAGGCGCCCATCCTCCTGGGGCATCAGGCGCAACCGTCGCTGGCACTCGAAGCGCTGGCGCAACTGGATCAGGCCCCGCGCTGGCACATTCTTGAATCGAAAAGCGTGGGGGCGGATCTGCGCATCACGCTCGTGCCGCACCCGCCCACAACGCAGTAAGTTAAGGGGGAAGACGATGTTTACCGGAATTATTCAGACGATGGGGACACTGGCGAGCCTGACCCCGAAGGGGGGCGATATCCAGCTGCGGGTCCAGTCCGCTGGGTTGGACATGAGCAAAGTTACCCTGGGTGACAGCATTGCCGTCAATGGTGTGTGCCTGACCGTGACGGCCTTCGATATGCAGAGCTTTACCGTCGATTGTTCGCGGGAAACCCTGAAACTGACCACGCTCGGCCAGCTGAACCCTGGTTCCCCGGTCAATCTGGAACCGGCCTTGACGCTATCGACGGCGCTGGGCGGGCATATGGTGAGCGGGCATGTGGATGGCTTGGGTACGGTCGAGTCTCGGCAGGAAGACGCGCGCGCCACCACGTTCTGGCTGCGTGCGCCCGATGAGCTGGCGCACTATATTGCCCAGAAAGGTTCAATTGCCGTTGATGGCGTGAGCCTGACCGTGAATGAGGTCGACGGTGCGCGATTCCGTTTGACCATCATTCCCCATACCCTGCAGCAGACGATCATGGGCAGCTACCAGCCGGGCCGGAAGGTCAATTTGGAAGTGGATGTGGTGGCGCGCTATCTGGAACGGCTGTTGACCGGTCGGATGGTGGGAACGTCGGCGTTCGCGGGGTATTCCGGTTCACCTTATCCGGCAAGTCCCGCCGACTGATGCTAGAATCCTGCCTCGCGCTGCAGAGGGTTCACACTGGATTCTCGGGCTGATTTTTACATCCGGGTACGAGGTTTGGCATGAGTTTTAGCCCCATCGACGAGATTCTCGATGATTTGACTGCGGGCCGCATGGTGATCATCGTCGATGACGAAGATCGCGAAAACGAAGGCGACCTGCTGATGCTGGCGGAGAAGGTCCGGCCGGAAGACGTGAACTTCATGGCCCGTTTTGGTCGGGGATTGATCTGTCTGACACTGACCGAGGCGCGGTGTACGCAGCTCAAGTTGCCCCTGATGGTTTCGCAGAATCGCGAGGCGTTTTCCACGGCCTTTACTCTGTCGATCGAAGCGGCGAGTGGCGTCACGACCGGCATCTCGGCAGCGGACCGGGCACACACCATACAGGCCGCCGTGGCGCAGGACGCCAAGCCGACGGATATCGTACAGCCGGGACATATTTTCCCCCTGATGGCGCGACCGGGCGGCGTGCTCACCCGAGCCGGGCATACCGAGGCGGGAATCGATCTGGCCCGGTTGGCGGGCGCGCGCGAATCGGCTGCAGTGATCGTCGAGATCCTGAATGAAGATGGCAGCATGGCGCGTCGGCCGGATCTGGAACAGTTCGCGGTGACCCATGGGCTGAAAATCGGTTCGATTGAAGATCTGATCCGCTATCGGATGAAGCACGAGCGTTCGATCGAACGTGTGGCCGAAACACCGCTGGTGACGAAGGAAGGCAGTTTTCGTTTGATGGGCTATCGCGATCACAGCACGGGCCAGACGCATCTGGCGGTTGTTCGTGGTCAGCCGGGCCCTGATCATCCGGTGCCGGTACGGGTGCATGTACACCACCCGGTCTGCGATTTGCTGGAACCCCAGGATGTCGATTGCGGCTGGCCGCTATCGGATGTGCTGGCTCGATTGGGCCAAATGGACGAAGGTGTGGCGATTATCCTGCGTCCGGTCATCGATGAGCAGGAAGTCCTGCGGCAATTGTTCCAGTGGCAGACCGAAGAAGCACATTCCCGGGAAAAATCGGCGGCGAGCGCAGGCGATCATGTGCGCACCTACGGGGTGGGCGCGCAGATTCTCAAGGATCTGGGCGTGCAGCGGATGCGGGTGATGAGCGCGCCGAAACATTTTCATGCCTTGGCAGGCTATGGCCTCGAGGTGGTCGATTATATTTATGATGAGGCTGCCGATGTGGCCGTGGGAGAAATGCAATGAGTATGGCGGGGATCAAGGTGATCGAAGGCGGGCTGACGGTTGTGGGCGAAGGGCGCTATGCCATTCTGGCCACGCGGTGGAACGCCTTTATTGTGGATCGACTGGTGGAAGGTGCCATCGATACCCTGAAGCGCCATGGCGTTTCGGCTGAATTCATCACCCTGCTGAAGGTGCCGGGTGCCTATGAATTGCCTCTGATCGCGCAACGCGTGGCGGCCAGTGAGCATTTCGATGCCATCATCTGCCTCGGTGCCGTGATTCGCGGTTCCACGCCGCACTTCGATTATGTGGCTGGAGAAGCTGCCAAGGGCATCGCCGCCGTCGCGATGGACTTTGATCTGCCGGTTATCTTCGGCGTATTGACGACCGATACGATCGAACAGGCCATCGAGCGGGCCGGTACCAAGGCCGGGAACAAGGGGAGCGAAGCCGCTGCCACCGCCATTGAGATGGTCAACCTCGTCAAACAACTGGATCATTTCGAGTGACAAAACTGAGCGACATTCCCTGGGAACCTGTCCAGCCCGAGCAACCGGCCCCGCCGGCAGAGCAGGGCAAGATCAAACCCAAACTGACCCATCCCCCACGGCGCGTGTCCGACAAGAAGCGGTGGCGCTGGGCGCGGGAGCGTGCGGTGCAGGCGTTGTACCAGCAGATTCTGAACAGCACCTCCATGGATATGCTGGATGCGCAGTTCATGGAGGATCCCTTCATGCTGAAGCTGGATCTGAATCTGTTTCGGCGTATTGTCCGGGGTGTGAGCGAACACGAACGTGATCTGGATCGGGCGTATACCCAGCTGCTCGATCGACCGCTGGCAGAACTTGATCCGATCGAGCAGGCGATCCTGCGTCTTGGCGCGTTCGAGTTGATCCACAGCCTGGAAATCCCCCGCGCGGTCGTGATCAATGAAGCCGTCGAGATGGCCAAACTCTATGGGGCTTCCGAGAGTCACCGGTATATCAATGGCGTGCTCGACCGTTTGGCCGATCAGGTCCGCATCCACGAGCCACGTCGTATTTGATTGACTCAGTGAGTTGAATGAAAAAAACGCCGGAATCTCCGAGCCGTTCAAATAAAATGTTGAAAACTTAAGCCACGCTACTAATGTGTGGCTTTTTTATTCCTCAGTGCTCTGTAATGCTGTCGTTTTCAGAAGGCGACAGCACCAATTTCCTGGATAAGCAAACCGTTGTGCGACTGCTTGCTCGAATCTGATGCGAGTAGTGCAAGCGCATTGTCTTCTCGAGTGCCGGCAGTTGGGTTTCCGAAATCACGGAGATTTCAATCTTGCACAGCACTTGGTAGGACCTCAATGGGACAATGTACTTTCCCTTGCCGATTTGCGCAGTCAGTACGCCTGACACATCTCTGGAAATCTTGTTCGAGATCACCACCATCCTTTGACCGTCGTGGAGCATCATGCCGCTGGCAAATTCAATTATCGGCCACGATCCACGAACCCCCTTGCACAAATTAACCACGCCCCATGTTCACTCGCTCGACCACAAGCCGATATCTCCTTCGACCACTCTTGCCCCGGTCAAAGTTACTGCGTATTCCGTACCAATACCACCACTCCTTCCGAAACAAACCCGCTACATGAGCGGGATCACTGCAGCGCAGTGCATTGGTCGAATTGATAAAACTGCCTCTGACTTTCTGGTTGCCGCTGATGATGGGGGCGCCTCAGAAAACCTTAGATACCAGATCTATCGGGGATCAGGGGTATCCGTGAGATCAATTTTCTCGCTCTGTGGCTAAGGATACAACTGCCGGTTTACGGCGCAGAAAATTTGGCATGAACGGCCCCATCTTCAACAGAAAATCAAACGCCATCAGCACGGCTCCGGCAGAAAATACCACATCGCCAGGGAAGCGCAGCCATTGCCAGAGAAGTGTCGTGTCATAAAATTTCAAGCTGCGGGCGTAGGCATATCCATGCTCGTACACCGCCTGTAGCTGTAGCCAGCCGATCGGGAAGAAGTTGAGTGCAATCCACAGCACCAGCCCGCCGTTGTAGAGCCAAAACGCCCAGATTCCCGCCTTGTCGCTCCATTTGTAACGATCGCCCGCCGCGTAGCGCAGGCAGAAGTAGAGCAATGCGATCGCCATCAAACCGAAAGCGCCAAACAGGGCCGTATGGGCATGGTTGAGTGTGAGGAAGGTGCCGTGCTCATAGTAGTTGACCAACGGCGCGTTGAGCGTTCCACCGCCGAACACGCCCGCGCCCATGAAGTTCCAGAACGCTGAGCCGAAGACGTAGAGGAAGGTCAGGCGGTACGGAAAGCTTTCGCCATGAGCCTTGATGCTGCGGTACTCGCGCGAGGCTTCGACCACCAGAAGCAGCAGCGGCATCACCTCGATGAACGAGAATACGCTGCCGACCGGGATCCACATGCCGGGTTCGCCTACCCAGTAGAGATGGTGGCCGGTGCCGAGCAGACCGCCGAGGAAAATCAGGATGACGTCGAATAGCGCCGTGCGCGTGGCGAGTTGGCGCGAGACCAGACCGGTCGCCATCAGCATCCAGGTGAGCATCATGGTGAAGTAGAACTCGAAGGACTGTTCGACCCACAAATGTACCACCCACCAGCGCCAGAAGTCGGTGATCGTGAAGGAGTGGTTGATGCCGGTGAGCGGGATCATGCCGAACCAGTAGAGCAGCGCGATGTTCAGCGTGCTGATCCACAACAAGTGCTCGATGCGGATGTGCCCGCTCCAGAAGCGCCAGGCGGCATCCTTGAGATCGACCAGCCGCGGCCAGATCGCGCGACCCATCATCAGGCTCCACAGCAACAGACCGGCGAAGAAGCCGATTTGCCAGAAACGGCCCAGCTCCAGGTAGGCCAGCCCTTGGTTGCCGAACCAGAACCAGTCCTGTTTGATCCAGCCCATGATGCCCATGTAGTCGCCGATCAAGGCGCCGGCCACCACGGCAAGCGTGATCCCAAGCAGGGTCACGTTCATCCAGCCCTGGCCGCGCCCCTCGCGTCCGGCGATCAACGGTGCGATGAACAACCCGGAACCCAGCCAGGCCAGTCCGATCCAGACGAGTGCGCTTTGTAGATGGACATCGCGCAGAAACTGGAAGGGCACCAGGGAGTTGATGTCAATACCATAGAAGCTGGTCCGGTCGGCGTAGTCGTGGGCCATGGTCGCCCCGGCCCCTATCTGTACCAAAAACACCGCCGCCACCGCCAGAATATAAAGCGCGATGGCGCGCTGTCCGGGGGTCAATGGCCTGAATTCCTTGAGTAGTAGCCGAGGCGTGCCCGCGTCGCGGTTGATCCAGTGTTCGAAGACGAAGATTACCACCCCGAACAGAGCGAAGGTGATCATGAAAGAGATCCACGTCCACAGGAACGTACCGTTGGTCGGCGTATTGCCAACGAATGGCTCATAAGGCCAGTTTTGAGTCCAGGATGCATTCATGTGGGGCCTGCGCGCCACGGTGGTGATAGACGAGTAAATAATGAAGTCCGCTGCCTGGCGCGCCTGGGCATCGGTGAGACTGTAGGCGCGGGTGTAGCCTTTCTTGAAATCGTCGGTCAGGATGAAGTGAGAAATTTCATTCTGCAGTTGCCTGATGCTGGCGGCGACAGGCGCCGGAACGGGCATGTCACGTTTCCACAGCTGCAATCCTTGCAGAGCAAGCTGCATTTCATGCTTAACGCCTGCCTGGTTGCCAAAATCTAAAGCTTTATAGGGTTTGCCATAACGCCGCATGGCGATGGCGTTGGCTGTCAGTTGGCCGAGGCGAACGAGATATTTGGCCGTCCAGTCCTCGCCAAAATAAGTCCCCATACCGTAGATGCTGCCATAGTCGCCCAGATCGGCCTGTTGGAAAGCGGCCTTGCCGGCAACGATATCCGCGCCTGTGAACAATACCTTTCCGTTCGGCGCAATGACCTGCGCGGGCTGTGGAGGAGCATGTCGGTAGGTGACATAGGTTCCATAGGCCAAGGCTCCGATCGAGATCACCCCGACAATAAACAAAATCCATTTGAGATGAAAACTGATGCGATCGTGATCTGAGTTTAGGAGATCCTCATTGGTTTCGTACATGCTACGTAACTCCATTATGAGGGGGCCCACTGAGTATATGAACGGCTATAAATTCAGTCTACATTTACATGAGCAAATTGCCGCAGTAACGAACAGCCGACTTCCGTGATGTCGGGTTATGACCAGAAATACCACAGCACGATGGTGCCGAAGATGATCCGGTAATAGGCAAATCCCTTGAAGGTGTGCTTACTGATGTAGTGCAGCAGCATGCTGACAAAGGCGAGACCAGAAATAAAGGCGGCCACGAAACCAATCGCCATCATGTGAATATCTTCGGGGTGCAGCAGATGCCAATGTTTGAGCAGGTCATACATTGTGGCCGCGAGCATGGTCGGGATGGCGAGAAAGAACGAAAACTCGGTGGCAGTGGTGCGGGAAAGTCCGAACATCATGCCGCCCATGATCGTGGAACCGGAGCGCGAGGTACCTGGGATCAGGGCAAAACATTGGGCGACACCGACCTTGAGGGCATCCCAGGGGCTCATGTCATCAACATGATGAATGCGGGGCGGCGGCGCGAAGCGCTCGACCAGCAGGATGATGAAACCGCCCACGATCAAGGCGATGGCGACGAACTTCGGATTGAACAGCAATGCCTTGATATAGCTGTGGGTGAGTAGCCCGATGACGGCCGCCGGGATGAAGGCCACGATGAGGTTCATCGTGAATTTCTGGGCACTGCGCTCGGTGGGCAGCCCCTTGATCACCGTGAACAGCTTGTGCCGGTAGAACCACATGACGGCCAGGATGGCGCCCAGCTGGATGAAGATCTCGAATACCTTGGCGCCATCCCCGGTATACCCGAGAAAATCCGCCGCAATAATGAGGTGGCCGGTGGAGGAGACGGGTAAGAATTCGGTCGCGCCTTCAATCAGGCCAAGGACGGCGGCGGTAAGCCAGTCTGGGAACAGCATGGGAAATATTCCTGGGTTAGGAGGATGAGTGAGTAAAACCCGGCTAGCTTACCGAAAAGCCTCGTTTCCTGCCGCATTCCGATTGAAGGGTGCACATTACAAATTGGTCATGTGCCGATTTCCCCCTGACCGTCACACCTGTAGCTCAACCAGATGCGCTGCCACGCTGCGTGCCAGCGCATGATATTCATATCCCCCTTCGAGCAGCGAGATGATCCGTCCGCCCGCATTGATTCGGGCGACACGGACTAGAGCTTTGGTGAGCCAGGCATAATCCGCTTCAACCAGACCTAGCCCACCCATATCATCCTGCATATGACTGTCGAATCCGGCAGAAATCACGATCAGTTCGGGGGCAAAGGCTTCGAGGCGCGCGAACCAGGCTTCCTCGACAGCCGTGCGCCAGGCCGGGCCGAGTGTGCCCCGTGCCAGGGGGACCGGCAGGCAGTTGTCGGCGGAAGCGGGGAAACCGCTGTAGGGATAATACGGATGCTGAAAGCTGGAACAGAACAGGATGCGCGCGTCATCAGCGACAATATTTTCCGTGCCATCGCCATGGTGGACATCGAAATCGATAATGGCGACGCGCGTCAGGCCATACTGTTCCAATGCGTAATAGGCGGCGATGGTGGCATTGTTGAACAGGCAGAATCCGGCCGCCTTGCGACGGCCCGCATGATGGCCCGGTGGCCGAATCGCACAGAAGGCGCGTCGTTCGGCATGAGGCATGACCCAGTCTACTGCGGCAATACCGCTACCCGCCGCGTGCAGGGCGGCTTTCAGATTGTTCGGGCCAAGGACCACATCCTGATCGAAATGAACGAGGCCTTGCTCGGGGACGCTCTGGAATACGTCATCCACATAGTCCTGATCGTGAACCAGCAGCAATTGTTCGCGGGTCGCCTCGGGGGCATCGATGTGGATCAGCCAGGGATCGAGTCCCTGCGCAATGAGTTGGTCCTGAATGGCCGTGATGCGACCGGCATTTTCGGGATGCGGCATCCCGACAACGCTGCCGTTGGTGTGCAGCAGGCAGTCCGGGTGAGAAATAAGCGCAAGGTTCATGGTGGTGCCATCCTCGGCAGATAAGGTCGGTCTGGGTGTATTCTCAACGGGTCGCGGTCAATGGGCAACCGGCACACCACCGGTTCCGGGTCGGATAGGGTATGTTCGTGCGGGTATAAAGTGTTGTTGTCGGGTTTGCCGCTTGGGCCCAACCACTGATTCAGGAGAAGACGCGTCATGGGTAAACATAGACTGGAACCGATGTTCAATCCGCGGGGTGTCGCGGTATTTGGCGCCAGCGAACGACCAGGCGCGGTCGGTACGATGGTGTTGGCGAACTTGATTGCGGCGGGTTATGCCGGCGTGATCATTCCCGTGAACCCCAAGTACGAGACGGTTCAGGGACGCCCGTGTCGACCGGATCTGACGCATCTGGATCAACCGGTGGATCTGGGCGTGATTGCCACCCCCGCGGAAAGTGTGCCCGGGATTTTGCGCCAGTGTGGGCTGGCTGGCGTGCCGGCGGCGGTGATTCTCTCGGCCGGATTTGGTGAAGGCGGCAGAGACGCGAATCCGGGCGGCAAACGATTGCAGCGGGAGTGCATCGAGATTGCCCAGCAATTCAATATTCGACTGCTCGGGCCGAATTGCCTGGGTGTGATGCGGCCGGGGATCGGTTTGAACGCCACCTTCAGTCATAACCAGGCGCTGCCGGGCAAGCTGGCGCTGGTATCGCAATCGGGCGCGCTGGTGACCGCCGTGCTGGATTGGGCGCAGAGCCGGGGATTGGGGTTCTCGGCCATTGTGTCGACTGGGGATGCGGCCGATCTGGATTTTGGCGATCTGCTGGATTATCTGGCTCTGGACCCCAAAACGACGGGAATCCTGCTGTATATCGAGGGGATTCGTGATGCCCGGCATTTTCTGACCGGACTGCGCGCAGCGGCTCGGATGAAGCCGGTGATCGTGCTCAAGTCGGCGCGTCATGCGGCGGGGTCCCGCGCGGCGGCCACGCATACCGGTGCACTGATCGGCGGCGATGATGTGTTCGATGCAGCCCTGACCC
>JAGXHU010000002.1 GCA_024636015.1 Halothiobacillus sp. | reverse complement strand
CTGTTCGGCACGGGCCTGGGTAGCGCATTCTACAAATGGATGGCCGACCGCAGCGGCAACATCGCCCACATCGCCGTCACCAATCGGCATGTTGTCCTGGCCGACTGGATATTCACCACCCCAACCGTGATCTTCCAACCCGTCAGCGGCCTATGGATGGCGTATCTTATTCATCTGCCTTTGACCACGCCGTGGATAGCGGCCAGCCTGTTCTTGTATGTCTTGGCGGGGGTTTGTTGGTTGCCGGTGGTTTGGCTGCAGATCCGCATGCAAAAGATTTCCGCAGACGCAGTCACCACAGGCCAATCTTTACCCGACGTCTACTGGCGAATGGCCCGTTGGTGGGTCTGGCTGGGTGTTCCAGCCTTTACGGCGATGGTGCTGGTCGTCGTACTGATGGTCGTCAAACATATTCCAGGAGCAGGATCATGAGCAGTTTGATGCAACGTGCTTTGGGCGAGGATTGGGACAAGTTGCCACCGGCCTTGCAGACCCACTACCAATTTGGCGTCACCACAGATACCGGTCACATGGACATCGAATACCCGCGATTCATGCAAGGCTACCTGAGTGTACTGCGTGTCTTCGGGGCGCTCGTCAATCGCCGGGGACACCATCTGCCCACGGTCGTGGAAAAGAAAAACATCGGGGAACGACAGTATTGGCGGCGGACCATCACCTACCCCGATGGAAAGACCGTCTGCTTCAATAGTTTTTGGATCTCGGCTGGCGACAACCACCTCATCGAATTCGTCAATCCGGTACTGGGCTTGCAAATGGCCGTACACGTGCAGGACGGCGCGCTGCATTACCGTGGCGTCAGGTTTATCGTGAAATTGGGACCGCTGCGACTTCCCATCCCCGAATGGTTGGTACTCGGTCACACCAGCATCGAAGAAAAGGCCGTGGACGACACACACTTCACGATGGATTTCCGGCTGACACACCCCTTGCTGGGCCAGGTGTTTCGATACGCCGGCGTGTTTGCAGCCACATCAGAATAATCCACGGGCTCCGGCGGGTGATTGAACCCACAATGCGGAAAAGGCTATTTACCCAACCACTCAGAGGGCTCGTCGTTTCCGCGCGGCCCATGGGCGAGAACATCAGTGCGCACCTCGGCGCAATCTGCAGTCGAAAAAAAAGCGGCCCCCTGAGAGGGCCGCCCTATTCTGACAATTGTCATTGAAATTTAATGGCGGAGAAAGAGGGATTCGAACCCTCGATAGAGTTTCCCCTATACACCCTTAGCAGGGGTGCGCCTTCAGCCACTCGGCCATTTCTCCACAGGCGCTGCATTCTAGCGATATGACCAGCACAAAGCAATGCCGCAGGGACGGCACGTCGGCTTACTGGTCGTATTTTGGCGTGGCGGAAATACGATGGATACTGAGGTCGGCTCCTTCGTATTCCTGTTCTTCGGTCAGACGAATACCAACAAAAACCTTGAGGAGCCCATAAATGATCAGTCCGGCCAGTAGCGCGACCCCAATAGCGACCGCCGTACCAACCAGTTGGGCACCCATGCTCACGCCGCCCACGCCACCCAAAGCCTTGAGCCCGAAAATACCCGCGGCAATCGCGCCCCAGACACCACACACGCCATGCAGGGACCAGACCCCCAGAACATCGTCGATCTTGAGACGGTTCTGCACGAAGGTGAACAACCAAACGAACAGGGCTCCAGCCACAATCCCCGTGAACAGGGCACCAATGGGATGCATGACATCGGAGCCCGCACACACAGCCACAAGGCCCGCCAGAGGGCCGTTATGCAGGAAGCCGGGATCATTCCGCCCCACGACGAGCGCCGCCAGGATTCCGCCCACCATGGCCATCAGGGAATTAACCGCCACGAGACCGGAAATGCCCGCTATATTCTGCGCCGACATGACATTGAATCCGAACCAGCCCACGGTCAACACCCACGACCCAAGGGCCAGAAAAGGAATATTGGATGGCGGATGGGCAAACACTTCGCCATTGTGCCCGTAGCGCCCATGGCGTGGCCCCAGTAGCCAAACGGCGGCTAGCGCAATCCAGCCGCCCATCCCATGCACGACCATCGAACCGGCGAAATCATGGAAGCCGGCACCGAACACGTGTCTCAGCCAGTCCTGAAAGCCGAAGTTGTTGTTCCAGACCAGCCCCTCGTAGAAGGGATAGACCAGAGAGACGATCAGGAAAGTTGCGGCCAGTTGCGGATAAAATCGCGCGCGCTCGGCGATACCACCGGAAATAATGGCTGGAATGGCTGCGGCGAAGGTCAACAGGAAGAAGAATTTGACCAGTTGATAACCATGTTCGGTCGTCAGCTGGCTGGCCGAATCCCAGAACCCGATGTGGTAGGCGACGTAATAACCGATGAAGAAATAGGCGATGGTGGAGACCGCGAAGTCGGCCATGATCTTCACCAGGGCATTCACCTGATTCTTACGGCGAACGGTCCCCACTTCCAGGAAGGCGAATCCGGCATGCATCGCCAGGACCATGACGGCCCCTGATAAAACAAACAACACATCAAGCGCACTGACCAGCGAGGGTTCCATCGTTAAGCTTCCACTTCATACCAGTAAAAAGCCGACTCAGTAGCCGGCTTAGTTGACTATTTGCACCTCAGGGGTGGCTCAATACCCATCACCGTGTTCATCATGGGTGACCGAATGCACGCCCTGATCTTCCAGACCGGCACCTTCATTCTTGATACGCTGATAGATCTCTTCACGGTGGACAGATACATCCTTGGGCGCATCGATACCGATACGGACCTGATTGCCCTTGATGCCCAGAACGGTGATGGAAACATCATCCCCAACCCGCAAAACCTCACCGATGCGACGCGTAAGAATCAACATGTGTCAACACTCCTTATTTGCAAGATCATCCGCTTAACCGGGCGCAGATCTGAATATTTCATTTATTTGACGATCGTAGAGATAATCTAGTCGATCAAGGCGATTGGTGCATCTAATTCAAAGGCATCGTGCAAGCTACGCACAGCCAGTTCCAGATATTTATCATCAACGACCACGGAAATTTTGATCTCCGAAGTCGAAATCATGCGGATATTAATCTTCTCTTCCGCCAGAACTTTGAACATCTTGGCGGCTATGCCCGCGTGGGAGCGCATGCCGACTCCGACCAGCGAAACCTTGACGATCTTGGCGTTGCCGGAGACCTCACGCGCCCCCAGTTTTTCCGCTTCGGCCCGAACGATCGCCAGTGCCTTTTCATAATCAACGTGCTGAACGGTGAAGGTGAAATCGGTGGTGCCGTCGCGCCCGATGTTCTGCAACACCATGTCCACTTCGATATTAGCCTCCGCCACCGGTCCGAGGATTGCGTAAGCCACGCCGGGGCTGTCCGGCACACCGTTAACGGTTAACTGCGCCTCATCACGATTGAAGGCAATGCCTGAAATGAGCGCCTGTTCCACAATTTCATCCTCCAAGGTAATCAACGTACCGGGGCCATCCACGAAGGAAGACAACACCCGCAACGGAACATTATATTTCCCCGCAAACTCTACGGACCGGATCTGCAATATCTTCGATCCCAAGCTGGCCATTTCCAGCATTTCTTCGAAGGTGATCCGATCCAGTCGGCGAGCACGCGGTTCCACACGAGGATCGGTGGTATAAACCCCGTCCACATCGGTATAAATCTGGCATTCATCGGCCTTCAGTGCCGCTGCCAGCGCAACGGCGGAGGTATCAGAGCCTCCTCGCCCCAGCGTGGTGATGTCACCATTGCCATTCACGCCCTGAAAACCCGCCACAACGACCACACGACCAGCCTTGAGATCCTCAAGGATTCCCTGGGTATCAATCGCCCGAATACGCGCTTTGTTGAAAGCACTGTCCGTCAGTATCTTGACCTGGCCACCGGTATACGAACGCGCATCCTGGCCGCGTTTCTGCAATGCCATCGACAACAGCGCCGTGGTGACCTGTTCGCCGGTCGAAATCAGCGAATCCAGCTCGCGCTCACTGGGGCGCTCCTGAATCTGCTTGGCCAGATCGATCAGCCGATTGGTTTCGCCGCTCATTGCAGAAACAACGACCACGACATCATCTCCCGCCTGGCGTGCACGAATCACCCGATCCGCGACGGCACCGATCCGTTCTACGCTGCCGACCGAAGTCCCACCATACTTCTGAACGATTAAGGCCATGATCTTCCTGTTGTAATTCCGAATTTACTCGACGATTTCCGCTGACACACCAAATGCGCCGAGCCCGTAAAAAATAGCCGAGCATTTTAATTAAATGTGGGCAAATTTGCACGTTTCAAGATGTGACCAAATGATCATGTCTGCAAATGACGTCCGGCACACACCTTTAATTGAAGAATGAACCCCTGGCTTAACTCAACTGTTGCTGCAACCATGCGGTCGCCGCTGCCAGTGCTGCCGTCAAATGTTCGGGCTGTGTGCCACCTGCCTGCGCCATGTCCGGGCGCCCGCCCCCCTTGCCACCGACCGGCACGGCCGCTACGTTGACGAGGTCCCCGGCCTTGATGCGGGTGATCAGATCCTTGCTCACACCGGCAATCAGGCGCACCTTGCCATCTTCCACGCTGGCCAGCAGCACCGCAGCACTGCCGAGTTTGTTTTTAAGCTGATCGACCGTATCCCGCAGGGTGGGTACATCCGCGCCGGGCAATTCGGCCACTAGGATTTTCACAGCGCCAACGGACAGGGCCTGACCGGCCAAATCGCCGCCCGCCTGTGCCGCCAGTTTCCCTTTGATCTCGGCCAGTTCGCGTTCCAATTGGCGACTGCGCTCCATGAGCTGGGCCACGCGGCTCACCGCGTCCTGACGCGAGCCCTTCACCAGTCCGGCGATCTCTGCCAGTGCCGCATCGGTCTGCTCCAGTACGGAAAGGGCGCCCATACCGGTTACCGCCTCAATCCGGCGCACGCCCGAGGCCACGCCGCCTTCGCTGACAATCCTGAACAGGCCGATATCCCCGCCCCGGCGGGCATGAATACCGCCGCAGAGCTCCATCGAAAACGCGCCCATGGTCACCACGCGCACGACATCACTGTACTTCTCGCCGAACAGCGCCATCGCTCCGGCGGCACGCGCTTCGTCGATCGCCATTTCCAGCGTCTCGACGGGATGGTTCTCTCTGATCTGTGCATTCACAATTCGTTCAATGCTCCGTAGCTGATCCGGGGTAATCGGCTCGGGCTGAGAAAAATCGAAACGCAAGGCCTCGGCGCTCACGCGAGAGCCTTTTTGCTGAACATGGCCGCCCAGAACCTGCCTCAGAGCAGCATGCAGTAAGTGGGTCGCCGAGTGGTTGAGACGGATGGCGGCACGACGTTCATGGTCGATTTCGGCCTGAGCGACATCGCCCACCACAACACGACCTTCAATCACCTCGCCGTAATGCAAGAAACTGGCGCCCTGCTTCTGGGTATCGGTAACCACGAAACGCCCACCGGCCACGGTAATCACGCCGCTATCGCCCACCTGTCCGCCCGATTCGGCATAGAACGGCGTGCGATCCAATACCAATGCGCCGCTTTGCCCCGCTTCCAGCGTCGTGACCGACTCGCCATCGTGCACCAGTGCTAGCACTTCGCCATCTGATTGCTCCAGGGCATAACCCTCGAAGCAGGTCGCACTCGATACATCGACCGCCTGAACCTGTTGTGCGAACTGGCTAGCCGCCCGAGACTGGGCGCGCCGGTCTGCCATGGCATGCTCAAAGCCAGCCGCATCGACGGTCATACCACGCTCTCGAGCGATATCGGCGGTAAGATCGAAGGGGAAGCCGTGGGTGTCATAAAGCTTGAATACCACCTCGCCCGGAATTTCACCATTTGCGGGCAGCTGGGCCAACTCGGTATCGAGTATCTGCATACCCGAAGCCAAGGTTTGCAGGAATCGCTCCTCCTCGACGCGCAACACCCGTTCCACTTCTTCCTGAATCGCCACAAGCTCGGGATAGGCATCGCCCATAACCGCGACGAGCGGGGCGACCAATCGGTAGAAAAACGGCTCGTCCACGCCCAGCTTGTGACCGTGCCGCGCAGCGCGGCGAATGATTCGTCGCAAAACATAATCACGGCCTTCATTGCCGGGACGTACGCCATCCACGATCAGGAAGGCACAGGAACGAATATGATCCGCCAGCACTTTCAGAGAATTCGATTGACGATCCGTCGCACCGGTCACGGCCTGGGCCGCGTCGATCAGATGACGGAACAGGTCGATGTCGTAATTGCTGTGCACACCTTGCAAGATTGCCGCCAGCCGCTCGATGCCCATCCCGGTATCGACCGATGGCTTTGGTAGTGGATGCAATTTGCCATCCGCCGAACGATCGTATTGCATGAACACAATGTTCCATATCTCGATAAAGCGGTCGCCATCTTCGTCGGGCGAACCCGGCGGACCGCCAGGGATGTGGGCGCCATGATCGTAGAAAATCTCCGTGCACGGGCCGCAGGGACCGGTATCACCCATTTGCCAGAAATTGTCGGAGCCACCCGACGGTTTGTCGCCGATACGAAGAACCCGGTCGGCGGGGACGCCGATCTCGTCCCGCCAAAGTGCAAAAGCCTCATCATCCGTGTGATACACCGTGACCAGCAGACGCTCCGCGGGCAGTTTCAACGTCTGGGTCAGAAAATCCCAACCAAAGCGAATCGCCTCAGCCTTGAAATAATCACCAAAACTGAAGTTACCCAGCATTTCAAAAAACGTGTGATGCCGCGCGGTATAACCAACATTTTCCAGATCGTTATGCTTGCCGCCTGCCCGAACACAGCGCTGACAAGAAACAGCCCGCGGATTGCTCCGCTGCTCCAGACCCAGGAAAGCATCCTTGAATTGCACCATTCCCGCATTGGTAAACAGCAGGGTCGGATCATGCGCCGGGATCAGGGAAGAAGACGGGACAATTTCATGGCCATGGGCATGGAAAAAATCCAAAAACGCGGTGCGCAATTCGGCAGTGGTTTTCATAGGTAGGTCACGGATCAAAAAAGTGAATAGCAAATACTGCTGAGTGTAACGGAAAGTGCCCCGGAATGAATCTACCGGCGCATTTGGCAGGCACAGCCCGCTAAAAAAATGGACGGCTGGGGGCATTGAGAATGCCGTCAGAGACGGCAATCAAAGGCAGCATTTCAGATCCAAGTGGTGCCAGAAATCTCCGGCCATCGTGCGCTGGCGATGCGCGCCTGTTCCGGCGTAAACCCACGGTTGCAGAGATGTCGATAGCGCCGGAGCTTTTCGGCGGCATCTTCGGGGGGGAAGTTGAAGTGCCTGCGTATTTGTTGCTGCGCGCACTCGAGCCAATCGACATCGGCATCACACAGGGTTTGATGGGCCAAGGGCGAATCGACGCCTCGCTGGCGCAACTCCGCCTGAATCGCAGCTTCGCCGTAGCCACGAGCAATACGCATTCGCACGTAGCTTTCTGCGTAGCGAACATCCGACTGCCACCCCTGCTCAGCCAACCGGTCAAGCACCACACCGATGACCTCGCGCACAAAGCCGCGTTGCCGCAGCTTGGTCTGTAATTCATACCGACTGTGCTCACGCCGAGTCAGAAGACCCAGTGCAATCTTCTCGGCCTGGGTTGCGTCATCGGGGGACGCTGTCTTGCTCTGCATCAAACCAGATGCCCTATTCGCCCATCACCTATTGCGATAACGTACCGACTCAGTCATCGCTCTCTGGCAGATCCTCGTCGGCAGCGGCAATAGCCGGCTTCGCCTTTGAGCCCGCCCCTGCGGCACGCATCTCGGCCCGAAGCTTGGCTTCAATCTCATCGGCTAATTCGGGATGCTCAACGAAATACTGGCGCGCATTATCCTTGCCCTGCCCCAGTCGGATATCACCGCAGGAATACCAGGCGCCGGCCTTCTGGATCAGGCCATGCTGGGATGCCATGTCAATCAGCTCCATCAGGCGCGAAATACCTTCGCCATAGAGAATATCGACATCAACCACCTTGAACGGCGGCGCCATCTTGTTCTTGACCACCTTGATCCGGGTCTGATTGCCGATGATTTCTTCACCTTTTTTCACGGCGCCGACGCGACGGATATCCAGACGGACCGAGGCATAGAATTTCAGGGCATTGCCGCCAGTCGTGGTTTCCGGGCTGCCGTAGGTCACGCCGATCTTCATGCGAATCTGGTTGATGAAGACCACCATGCAGTTGGTGCGCTTGATGTTGCCGGTAAGTTTGCGCAGGGCCTGACTCATCAGTCGCGCCTGAAGACCGACATGGGTGTCGCCCATCTCGCCTTCGATTTCCGCCTTAGGGACGAGCGCGGCCACGGAGTCGATGACGACAACATCGACCGCACCGGAGCGAACCAGCATGTCAGTGATCTCTAGCGCCTGCTCCCCTGTATCGGGTTGGCTGACCAAGAGGTCATCGACATTCACGCCCAATTTCTGGGCGTACGTCGGATCTAGCGCGTGCTCCGCATCCACGAATGCACAGACACCACCAGTTTTTTGCGCCTGGGCAATAACTTGCAGGGTCAGGGTAGTCTTGCCGGAAGATTCGGGGCCATAGATCTCGACCACGCGACCACGCGGCAGACCGCCGATACCCAATGCGGCATCGAGCGCAATCGATCCGGTGCTGATGACCGGCACATCAATGCCTGCCGTGTCATTCATTCTCATCACGGCGCCCTTGCCGAACTGCCGTTCGATCTGACTCAGCGCGGCGGTCAATGCCTTTTTGCGATTCTCATCCATTGCGCACCCTCTATTGGCTTAACGTGTTCGTTGGTGATTGTATGCGAAGCTGGAATGGGCCCTACGACGACGGCCGCAGGCTTTCACGCGCCCATGACCTCGGCCATTCGGCGCAGTGCTTCTTCGAGATCAGCCATGCTGGTTGCATAACTCAGACGGACATGGCCCGGTGCACCGAATGCGGTACCCGGCACAACGGCGACCCCGGCCTGATCGAGCAACAGCTCGCTCAATGCGACGTCATCTGTCAGCCCCATACGTTTAATGACGGCACTGACATCCGGAAAGCTGTAAAAGGCGCCTTGGCTCGGCAAGCAGACCACGCCCGGAATCTGATTGAGACGAGACACCACAAAGTCGTGACGTTCATGGAACGACTTGACCATGCGATCAATATCGGACTGATCGCCCTCGATCGCTTCTTGGGCGGCGACCTGCGCGATGGAACAGGCGCCCGATGTACTTTGCGACTGGATGACCTTCATCGCCTTGATGATGGGCGCCGGACCGGCGGCATAGCCGATGCGCCAGCCGGTCATGGCGTAGGCCTTACTCACGCCACTCAGGATCATGATCCGGGGCAACAAATCGGGGGCCACCATGGCGATATTCGAGAAGGGCTCATCGGCCCACAGGATCTTCTCGTACATATCATCAGTCGCGATCAAAACACGTGGATGCGCGCGCAGCACCTCGGCAATCGCCAGCCAATCCGCCCGCGTATAAGCGACACCCGTCGGATTGGAGGGGCTATTGAGCATGATGACACGGGTTTTATCGGTGATCGCCGAGGCCAGCTGGGCCGGCGTCACTTTGAATCCCTGAGACTGCCCGGCCAGCACGATCACGGCTTCGCCACCCGCCAGACGCACCATGTCGGGATAGGAGACCCAGTAAGGAGCGATGACGATCACTTCATCATCCGGGTTGAGGACGGCCTGAAACAGGTTGTAAATACTCTGCTTCCCGCCGGTGGACACAATGATCTCGTCCAGGGCGTAGTCCAGCCCCTGATCGTCCCGTAAACGCTTGGCGATGGCCTGACGCAGGCTCAAAATACCTTCCACGGCGGTATAACGCGTGAATCCTGCATCTATGGCTGCGATGGCTGCCGCCCGAATATGTTCGGGCGTATCGAAATCCGGCTCACCGGCACCTAAGCTGATGATATCCCGGCCTTGCGCTTGCAACTCGGCCGCCTTGGCCGTGACCGCCAAAGTAGGGGATGGGCGCACGCGGCGTACCCGGTCTGAAAGGATCATGATCGCACAACGCTCCTGAACAACGATCGCCATCCGGGCGGCCTAAAGCCAACCCTGTTGGAAGAATAAAACAGCCGACTATCTTAGCGAATTCGGGACTATTCCGATAGCACTGCCGAGGCAGAGCGCCGACGGCGGAATTCGAACAAGCAGACAGCGGTAGCGACGGATACATTCAGACTTTCGACCGGCGCCGCCATGGGAATATAAATCAACTGATCGCAATGTTCCTGGGTGAGTCGGCGTAGCCCCTCACCTTCGCTCCCCATCACCAGCGCAACTGGCTCTGCGGCAAAATCAGTTTCATACAGGCTCACCATGCCACCGCCCGCTGCACCGACCACCCAGATGAACCGCTCCTTGAGCGCAACCAGAGTGCGTGCCAAGTTGGTGACCTGAATGAAGGGAATCCGTTCAGCGGCACCGGAGGCGGCCTTGCGCACGGTCGGCGTCATGCCAACCGCCCGATCGCGCGGAACCACGACAGCATGAGCACCCGCCGCCTCGGCGCTGCGAAGGCAGGCCCCCAGATTGTGCGGATCCGTCACGCCATCGAGCACCAGCAGGAAAGCAGGCTCCTGCAGGCCATCCAGCAGGGCATAGAGATCATTCTCGTCTGCCGGCGGCGGCGACTGATACTTAGCCAGCACACCCTGATGTCGCGTGAGCTCGCGGTCCACACGCACGCGTTCTGCAAAGTAGGTATCCGGCGCATCCCGATATTGCACACCGATCTGTCCGGCCAGTTCGCGCAAATCCTGAATTCGCTTGTCTTGCCGGCCGAGCTCGAAAATCACCTCAAGTACGCGTTCACCATCATGGCGCAAGGCTGCTTCAACCGCATGGAAGCCCGCCAGCCATTCAGTGGCTTGATTTGGTTTACCACCTGCCATGATCAATGAGACTCTGGGTCGCGACGGGATTCCGGCGCGGGCACATGAGGCTCATCCGAGGACGTCGTGACAGGTGCATCATCCCGCGAAGGAGATTCTGGTTCATCCGAATCGGAAGCATCGCCATTCGTCTCATCGCCCTGGGCGCCCTCGCCTTCTGCGCCGGCAGGTTTCTTGCGACGCCGCCGACGTGGCTTGCGTTTTTTCTTGCTCGGATCCAAATCGCTCTCGGCATCAAGAGCACCATCGGCGCCCGTCTCCTGGGCTTCCATTTCCTGCATGGCCTCATCATCTTCCGGCAGGACAAAGTCGATTTTCCGTTCGTCCAAGTCTACCCGCGCCACCCGCACTCGAATTTCATCATTGAGCGCGAACACCCGGCCCGTACGCTCACCGCGCAGGGACAGGGTCGCAGGATCGAAATGGTAATAATCTTTGGTCAGTGCCGTGATGTGCAGAAGCCCCTCGACAAAGAACTCTTTTAACTCGACAAACAGACCGAAACCCAGCACCGAGGCGACACGTCCGGCATATACTTCGCCGACCTTATCCAGCATGAACTCGCACTTGAGCCAATCCGTCGCATCGCGCGTCGCTTCATCCGCTCGGCGCTCATTGTTGGAACAATGCTCACCGATAATGACCATTTCATCATGCGAATAAGGGAACCGCTCTGGGCCTCCGGTTCGAAGGATGTGGCGAATCGCCCGATGCACCATCAGATCTGGGTACCGGCGAATCGGAGACGTAAAATGCGCGTAGAACTCGTGGGCCAGACCGAAATGCCCGAGATTCTCTGGTGCATAGACCGCCTGACGCAGGGAGCGCAGAATCATTGTCTGAATGATGGGGAAATCCGGCCGTAATTGAGCGGCGGACAACAACTTGTTGAAATCCCCCGGGGCAGGCTCTTCGCCACCGCCCAGCCCCAAGCCTTTTTCAGTCAACATGGCACGGAGATCCGTCATTTTATCGGCCGTCGGTCGATCATGAACGCGATACAGTGCCGGAATTTTATTCTCGGAAACAAAACGCCCGGCAGCCACGTTTGCGGCGATCATGCACTCTTCAATAATCTTGTGCGCATCGTTCCGCTCATAAGGCACGATGGCCTCAATCTTGCGCCCTTCACCGAAGACGATACGCGTTTCAACCGTATCAAAATCAATGGCACCACGCCGTTCACGCTCGGCACGTAACACGTGATACACCGAATACAATGATTCCAGAGGTTCGAGCAACTCAGCATGGGCGGAACGAACGTCCGGATCCCGCGTCACCAGAACCTGCGCAACCAAGTCATAGGTCAAACGCGCGGCAGAGCGCATCACACCCTCGAAGAACCGATACTTGATGAGCTTACCATCCCGGTCGATCAGCATGTCTGCACACAAGCACAGGCGATCAACCGCCGGGTTCAGCGAACACAGGCCATTGGACAGAATTTCCGGCAGCATTGGCACCACGCGCCCCGGGAAATACACCGATGTCGCGCGGCAGAAGCCTTCGCGATCAAGCGGCGTCCCAACCCGAACGTAATGGCTGACGTCCGCAATCGCAACCAGCACCCGGAACCCTTCCGGTGTCGACTGGCAATACACGGCATCATCGAAATCTTTTGAATCGGCGCCATCAATCGTGACCAGCGGCAGATGCCTCAGATCGATACGACCTGCCTTATCCGCCTCACTGACCTGATCACTCATGCCATCAATCGCGTCCAGTACTTCATTTGGCCACTCATGAGGAATGCCATGCGAACGAATGGCCACATCGATCTCCATGCCGGGTGACATATGATCGCCCAGCACTTCGACAATCTTGCCGACCGGCTTGTGACGCAGCGTCGGCTGCTCGACAAGTGCAACCCGCACGATCTGACCGTCTCGTGCACCATTGAGCTCCGTCATCGGCACCAGGACGTCCTGGGTCATGCGCGCATGATCGGGCACGACAAAGGCGATACCCGCTTCCAGAACAAGGCGACCGACGATCTCGGCATTGGCGCGCTCGATCACTTCCACGAGACTGCCTGCGCGGCGACCACGACGATCCAGGCCGGTGACCTGAACGACCGCTCGGTCACCATTCAGCAAGGCGCGCATCACACGGGGAGACAGGAAAACGTCATCGCCACCCTCGTCGGGCACGAGGAAACCGAATCCGTCGCGATGACCCAGCACGCGCCCACGGACAAGCTCAGTATGCGTCACAGGGACGTAGCCGCCGCGCCGGTTGCGAATGACTTGGCCATCACGCTCCATGGCCCGCAGCCGCCGGGTGAGCCCTTCAATACGTTCTTCGTCACCGTCGTACTCGAGCTGACTGATCATCCGATTCAGTGTCAACGGGCCGTCATGCTCAGCCAGCATCTGCAAAATAAAATCACGGCTGGCGACTGGATTGTCGTATTTTTCAGCCTCAATGGCTGCGTTCGGATCTTCTACCGTCTCTTGGGTCATGGAAACCTTATGCTTGGGATATACTAAAAATTGGATGTTGTGCGCACTGCTCGGAATACATTCAAATCACCGAGGTGCTGGGCTGCGCGCATAAAAGGGCCAATCTGCCATCTGCACAACACGTTCAATTTAGCATAAAAATCCAATCGAATCAGATTGCAGATGATCCATCCACTATACTGACGGCCAAATGCAAGAAACCCGCTTCCAGCTAGTCACCGACTACCAGCCTGCCGGCGATCAACCGGCAGCCATCGCCCAACTCATCGAAGGCCTCCAGGACGGTCTGGCCCAACAGACACTGCTGGGCGTCACCGGCTCGGGCAAAACCTTCACCATCGCCAATGTAATCGACCAGTTGCAGCGCCCGGCCCTGGTATTGGCACCCAACAAAACGCTGGCCGCACAACTTTATGGTGAGCTCAAGGGCTTCTTCCCGAAGAACGCGGTGGAGTACTTTGTTTCCTATTACGACTACTACCAGCCCGAGGCCTATGTCCCCGCATCGGACACCTTCATCGAGAAGGATTCCTCGGTCAACGAGCACATTGAGCAGATGCGCCTGTCGGCAACCAAGTCATTACTGGAACGGCGTGATGTCATCATCGTGGCGTCCGTCTCCTCCATCTACGGTTTGGGCGACCCCGCCGCTTATTTGAAGATGATTCTGCACCTGGTGCGCGGCGAGAAGGTCGACCACCGGCAAATCGTGCGGCGACTGGCAGAGATGCAGTACACCCGCAACGATATGGAATTCCGACGGGGAACCTACCGGGTTCGCGGTGACGTCATCGACATCCACCCTGCTGAATCGGATGACGAAGGCGTCCGCATCGAACTATTCGACAACGAGATCGAGCAGATCACGCTTTTCGATCCTTTGACGGGCGTCACGCGGCGGCGCATCCCACGGTATACGGTTTATCCCTCATCCCATTACGTGACCCCACGGGACCAACTCCTTACCGCCGTCGAGCTCATCAAGGCCGAACTCGACGCCCGGCTCAAGACCCTCGAAAGCGAAAACAAATTGGTTGAAGCGCAGCGATTGGCGCAGCGCACCCGATTTGACATCGAAATGATTCGCGAAATCGGTTACTGCAACGGCATCGAGAACTACTCGCGCTATCTCTCGGGTCGCGCAACCGGCGAACCACCACCCTGCCTCTACGACTATCTGCCGCCGGATGCGCTACTAATCATCGACGAGTCTCATGTCACGGTTCCCCAGTTGGGCGCCATGTACAAGGGCGATCGTTCGCGCAAGGAAACCCTGGTCAACTTTGGTTTTCGACTACCGTCTGCACTCGATAATCGCCCCCTGCAATTCTCGGAATTCGAACGGATGATGCCGCAAGCCATTCATGTGTCCGCGACACCCGGCCCCTATGAACATGCCCACTCCGCCAAAATTGTCGAGCAAGTGGTACGCCCAACGGGCCTGCTCGACCCGGAAATCGAGATACGGCCGGTCGCCAGTCAAGTCGACGACGTTCTCTCCGAGATTACACTGCGCGCTGAGAAGCAGGAACGCGTACTGATCACCACCCTCACCAAGCGCATGTCGGAAGACCTAACTGACTATCTGACCGAACACGGCATCCGTGCCCGATATCTGCATTCAGACGTGGATACCGTTGAACGGGTAGAAATCATTCGCGACCTTCGACTTGGCCTGTTCGACGCACTGATCGGGATCAACCTGCTGCGCGAAGGGTTAGATATCCCAGAAGTTTCTCTGGTCGCTATTTTCGATGCGGACAAGGAAGGATTCCTGCGCTCCGAACGATCACTCATCCAGACCATCGGCCGTGCCGCCCGCAATCTACACGGGAAGGCTATCCTCTATGCCGACCGGATTACGGATGCCATGCGCAAGGCCATGGACGAAACGGATCGTCGACGAGAAAAGCAGGTTCAATTCAATCTGGAGCACGGGATTACGCCCACCGGTATCACCAAACGGATCCGGGATGTCCTCGACTCGGGCGACGCGCGCATTCCAGGCTCGCGTAGCCCGTTACGCGCTGCGGAGGAATCAGGGGGCTACACCACCCCGTTAACACCCGAACAAATCTTGCGGACACTCAAGACGCTGGAAACGAATATGTACAAGTGCGCCCGCGATCTCGAATTTGAACAGGCAGCCGAAATCAGGAATCAGATTCAGAAATTACGCGAGCAACTGATCAAACAGGACGCAGTCTGAGGCCCCCAACCGATAATCCAAACTAGGTTGGCAGGAAATAAAAAACCCAGCGCAAGCGCTGGGTTTTTTTTTACACAGTACGCGGGGAAGTTACTTCCCGGCAGGTGCCATCGGCTGCTCACTACCATGCATTTTCATAGCCTGCTGTTGCAGTTCGCGCATTTTCTGCTCGTTCTTATCCAGATCAGCAAACAGGGCTTTAGACTTTGGATCAACCTTGATCATTTCAGCACGAACGTCATTACGCAGCTTCTCAGATTTTTTCTGAATCTTGGGATCTTGAAAAGCTTTTTCCTGACGCTGTTCGAATTCCTGCTGGCCAGCTCGGAACGCCTGGATTGCCTTCGCTTTCTCAGGGTCTGAATCCTGCATCGACTGTATCTTGGTGACCATAGACTTCAGTTCATCATACTTAGTCTGAGCATCGTAATCTTTGCCGGACATTGATGCCTTGATGGCATCACGTAATGAATTACGGTCTTTCACCAAATGGGAATTCTTCTTGTAGGCCTTGTCCTCGATCACCTGAAGCTGCTGCTCAAGACCACCGATAGCCTCGTGCGTGGACTTGAACTCACTCATCAGCTTCATCTGCTCGGGGCTTAACTGCGGAGCAGCTTGCTGCGTCATCGCCGGTGGATTTGCTTCAGCTGCACCACTATCCGCGGCACTAGCGACGCCCATCCAGGAGACACAGGCAATACCCAGCGCCAAGGCCGTTTTGTGGAACGAACGGTTCAAACGATCTACCATCATGAGCAACTCCGATTAATATATAAAACTTTTCTTAGCTGTTAGAGTCTGACAAAGCCCGCAACAAATAACAACCGAATGTATCAACCCGTTTACTATTTCCTTGCTAAATCGTCCCGCAAGACAAACTCAACCACTCGAACCAGGGAGCACCACGTATGTTGATTGAAAAAAAGAGCCCTCATGATCTTGAAACCACTTGCCAGCGCCTAACCGACGCCGTGAAAGACAATGGGTTTGGCGTTCTTCACATCCATGACATCCAGAATACCCTTGAGAGCAAGGGGATCCCCTTTGATGCCGCCTGCCGGGTATTTGAAGTATGCAATCCGAAACGAGCCAAGGAAGTGCTGAGTGTGGAAATTGGACTGGCCAATGCGCTCCCATGCAGAATTGCCGTCTATGCGCGCAAAGATGGGATCTATGTCTCAATGATGAGCCCGGCAAGCATTCTGAAGATACTGAGCCAAAATCAAACATTGGCAGAAATTGCAGAATCTGTCGAACAGTCAATGGTGACCATGATCGAGCAAACTGTTGCCGCCTGATTAAGAAATTAATCCAAAAAAAACCGGCCAAGGCCGGTTTTTTTGTATGCGATTCGCTTATTGGGCAGCTTCAGGGCGCTCAACAAACTCAACATAAGCCATCGGTGCATTATCCCCAGCACGATTACCGCACTTGAGAATACGAACGTAACCACCCGGACGGGATTGGAAACGTGGACCGAGATCGGTAAACAACTTACCCACCACTGCCTTGTTGCGTGTACGTGCGAATGCCAAACGGCGCGCATGCACAGAATCTTCCTTGGCAAGGGTAATCAGGGGCTCCGCAAAACGACGCAGCTCCTTGGCCTTTGGCAAGGTGGTCTTGATCAGCTCATGCTCGATCAAGGAATTAGTTAAAGAACGCATCAGCGCGCTGCGCTGATCGGAATTACGGCCTAACTGACGGCCCGAAAGACGGTGACGCATCTCAAATACCCCAAAAAATTCAAATAGCTTAGATCTTCGACTCAGCAAGATTTTGCAATTCTGCCGGAGGCCAGCTTTCGAGTCTCTGCCCCAAGGACAAACCCTGCTTCGCCAAAACATCCTTGATTTCGGTCAAAGATTTCTTGCCCAGGTTCGGGGTTTTCAGAAGCTCGATTTCAGTACGCTGAATCAAGTCGCCAATGTAGTAAATATTCTCTGCCTTCAGGCAGTTGGCCGAACGAACGGTCAACTCCAGGTCGTCAACCGGACGCAACAAAATCGGATCGACGGTAGGTGCTTGCTCCAGAACCGGTTCTGATTTCTCAGCTTTCAAATCGACGAAGACAGAAAGTTGATCGACCAGAATACCTGCCGCGTAGCGAATCGCATCTTCCGCAGAAATGGACCCATTAGTTTCGATATCGAGGACCAAGGAGTCAAGATCGGTACGCTGTTCGACACGTGCACGCTCAACAGAGTAGGCAACGCGACGCAGCGGAGAAAAAGATGCATCAACGAGCAAGCGCCCAATCTGACCACCCGCTTCTTCACGACGTGCGCTGGCCGGAACATAGCCCTTGCCGCGCTGAACCTTGAAGGTCATCGCCAACGAACCCTGCACATTCAACGTCGCGATGTGATGATCAGGGTTGATGATTTCGACGGCATGGTCGGTCTTGATGTCAGCAGCAGTGATGACACCGGGGCCTGTTTTCTTGATACTCAGGACCGCTTCATCACGACCATGCAGCACAACTGAAAGCCCTTTAAGATTCAGCAGAATCTCAAGAACATCTTCCTGGACGCCTTCGATGGTGGTGTATTCGTGCACAACACCTTCAATTTCCGCCTCAGTAACCGCCACACCAGGTATGGATGAAAGTAAAATGCGACGCAGCGCGTTTCCCAACGTGTAGCCGAAACCGCGTTCAAGCGGCTCCAAAACAACACGTGCACGTGTCTCGTCCAGAACCTGGACATCGACCAATCGTGGCTTAAGCAGCTCGGTAGAACCCAATTGCATGACGCATCCTCGCAAATATTACTTGGAATACAACTCGACAACGAGTGATTCATTGATTTCCGCAGGCAGCTCATCACGCACTGGAGCTGCTTTGAAAACACCTTCCATCTTAGTGGTGTCAACGCTGATCCAGTCAACCGTCGGACGCTGTGCGGCCAATTCGACGGCATCCTTGATGCGCTGCTGCTTACGGGCGGATTCGCGGACAGCAATCACGTCATTGGCAGAAACCTGAAATGACGGAATGTTCACGACCGCGCCATTGACTGTAAGAGAGCGGTGAGAAACCAGCTGGCGCGCCTCTGAGCGAGTTGAGCCGAAACCCATACGGTACACCACGTTGTCCAGACGGCATTCGAGCAGCTGGAGAAGGTTTTCACCCGTAGAGCCCTTCAGCTGTGATGCCTTCTTGAAGTAGTTGGCAAACTGACGCTCAAGAACACCGTATATACGACGCAGTTTCTGCTTTTCACGCAGCTGGGTACCGTAACCGGAAACCTTTTGCTTACGTGCAGCGCCATGCTGACCCGGTGGGGTCGCATGATGACATTTGTCTTCATGTGAACGGATACCGGATTTCAGGAACAAATCAGTTCCTTCACGGCGACTTAACTTACACTTTGGACCAAGATAACGTGCCATATTCTATAACCCCTCAAACACGACGTTTTTTCGGCGGACGGCAGCCGTTATGTGGAATTGGCGTCACATCTGTGATCATGCCAACCTTGAAACCGACAGCATTCAAAGCGCGGATAGTGGATTCGCGACCCGGACCAGGGCCCTTGATCTCGACATCGACATTCTTCACGCCATAAGCCTTGGCCGCCTCACCAGCACGCTCCGCAGCAACCTGGGCTGCAAAGGGTGTAGATTTGCGTGAGCCGCGAAAACCAGACCCGCCGGAGGTGGCCCAGCTCAGGGCATTGCCCTGACGGTCGGTGATCGTAACGATCGTGTTATTGAATGATGCATGCACATGGGCCACCGCATCAGTTACCACGCGCTTGATTTTCTTGCGCGCGGGGGTATTGGACTTAGCCATTAAAATTATCCTACTCTCGATGAACGAAGAATATTAAGCCTGTATCAACGCTTGACAAGGCGACGCGGACCTTTACGGGTCCGGGCATTAGTTCGCGTACGTTGGCCGCGAAGAGGAAGGCCACGGCGATGCCGTAGGCCACGATAACAACCAAGATCCATCAAACGCTTAATGTTCATGGACACATCACGGCGCAGATCGCCCTCAACCACAAATTTGGCCACTTCAGCTCGAAGGGCTTCAACTTCGGATTCGGAAAGATCGCGCACCTTACGGCTCGGCTCTACAGCCGCCGCCACACAGATACTATTGGCACGGGTAGTGCCTATACCATAAATGGATGTAAGAGCAATTACCACGTGCTTCTGCACTGGAATATTAATTCCCGCTATACGTGCCATCAGAGTTCACCTTAAAAATAGAGCGCGAAACAATAAAACAAAATCACAAACTACGCAAGGACTGTTTCGCAATTACAGACCCGACTTGAAATGCGCCTTCCGTACGAGGCTGTCGTACTGATGCGAAACGAGATGCGACTGAATTTGCGACATGAAGTCCATCAACACCACGACAATAATCAACAAGGAAGTACCGCCAAAGTAGAAAGGCACATTCCAGTACAGAATCAAAAACTCGGGCAACAAGCAGACTGCTGTAATGTACAACGCCCCCCAGAAGGTCAACCGCGTCAACACCTTGTCGATATAGCGCGCGGTATGCTCGCCGGGGCGAATACCAGGTACAAAAGCACCAGAACGTTTCAGGTTATCTGCTGTTTCTCGTGCATTGAAAACCAATGCCGTATAGAAAAAACAGAAGAAAATGATCGCCGTCGCATACAGGCCAACATAGAGCGGTTGCCCAGGTGACAGGGCCGTGGACAGATTTCTCAGCCACGACATATTCTCCTGCTGACCCAGCCAGTTACCCAAGGTCGCCGGAAACAGGATGATACTTGACGCAAAAATGGGCGGAATGACACCGGCCATATTGAGCTTCAAGGGCAGATGCGAACTTTGACCACCCGCTGCGCCACGTCCCTGCTGGCGACGTGCGTAATTCACAGTAATACGACGCTGCCCGCGCTCAACGAAGACCACAAAGGCAGTCACAGCCAGAATCAGAAGACCCAAAACCAACAAGGTAATGAAACCCAATTCACCCGTACGAACAAGCTCTGCCGTCCCGCCAATTGCAGTGGGCAAACCCGCCACGATCCCTGAGAAAATGATCAGAGAGATACCGTTACCCACACCGCGTTCCGTGATCTGCTCACCGAGCCATACCAGGAGCATGGTGCCGGTAACCAGGGTCAAGGTAGCAACGACCAGGAAACCAATCCCTGGAGCATAAACAAGTGGTGCCCCGCCGACCGACTGTCCTTGTAGGGCAATCGAGATGCCCAGTGCTTGCACCAAGCCAAGACCCAAGGTCCCATAACGTGTGTACTGGGTGATCTTGCGACGGCCAGACTCGCCCTCTTTCTTTATGCGCTCCAAGGTAGGAACAACCGAGGTCAGCAACTGAACAATGATGGATGCCGAAATGTACGGCATGACACCCAGCGCAAAGAGGGACATCCGGGACAATGCGCCACCGGAGAACATGTTCATCATCCCCAGAATGCCACCGGAGTGCTGACTGAAGAGCGAGTGCATGACACCAATATCAATCCCCGGCAAGGGAATGAAGGTGCCGATGCGATAAACGACCAACACCATGATGACAAAGAAAAGACGTTGCCGCAGCTCAGTCAAACGACCCGCTCCGGCCAGCGCGGATATTCCTGCATTCGCTTGAGACACAGATTACTCCGCTTTGCCGCCCGCAGCGAGGATCGCGCTGAGCGCGCCCTTGCTGACACGAACACCTTGAATGTCAAATGCCTTCTTCACTTCTCCAGACAGCATGATTTTCACGTAACGAATGTCATTACGAATCAAACCAGCAGCCTTCAAAGTCTCCAGCGAAACCACACCATCAAGAAGGTTCAGTTCAGAGGTGCGAATTTCGGCGGTTACCAAGGCACGTAATGAGCGGAAGCCAACCTTAGGCAGACGACGCTGAATAGGCATCTGACCGCCTTCAAAGCCAGTCTTATGAAAACCGCCCGAACGTGATTTTTGACCCTTGTGGCCACGGCCGGCTGTCTTACCCAGACCAGAACCCACACCGCGACCGACACGGGTGCGATCTTTCCGGCTACCATCAGCCGGCGACAAATTATTCAGACGCATTATTTCGTCTCCTGAATTTCGAGCATGTAGTTGACCTTGTTGATCATGCCCCGGTTTTCCGGAGTATCGATCACCTCAACCACCTGGTGCATACGGGACAGGCCCAAACCACGAACGCAGGCTTTGTGGGCTGCCAGGCGACCGATCGTTGAACGAACAAGCTTGATACGAACCGTTAGAGGCTGCTTGGTCATGACTTAGCTCCGATAATTTCCTCAACCCGTTTGCCGCGCTTCGCTGCAATGTTTTCGGGAGAGTTGATGCCCTGCAGGCCATTTACGGTGGCGCGAATCACATTCATGTGATTACGCGTACCAATGCATTTGGCCAATACATTTCGAACACCAGCGGCCTCGAAAACAGCGCGCATCGCGCCGCCTGCAATGACACCAGTACCTTCAGAAGCAGGTTTCATGAATACCTTGGCGGCACCATGAGCACCATTAGTCGAATAAAACAGCGTGCCGTCGCGAAGAGGCACGTCAACCATGCTCCGCCGGGCGCGGTCCATGGCCTTCTGGATCGCGGCTGGGACTTCTTTCGCCTTGCCATAACCGAAACCAACGCGGCCTTCACCGTCGCCAACAACTGTCAGGGCGGTGAACGAGAAAATACGTCCACCCTTAACCACTTTGGCAACACGATTCACGGCAACCAATTTCTCGATCAAGCCGTCCGATACTTCGTTAGAATTTCTACTCATTGCATAACCCCTTAGAATTGCAGACCGGCTTCACGCGCAGATTCGGCCAAAGCCTTGATGCGGCCATGAAAGATGAATCCCGCACGATCAAACGCAACGCTGGTGATTCCCTTTGCTATCGCCGCTTGTGCGATTGCCGCCCCAACACGCTTCGCCGCATCGACGTTGCCGCCGTGCTGCCCGGGTTGAAGAAAGTCTTTAGACAGCGTCGAAGCCGATGCAACTACCGAGGTGCCATCCGGTGTAAAGATTTGCGCGTAGGTATGCTGCGCGGTGCGGTACACGGTCAGGCGGTGCACACCCAGCCGTACGATCTTGGCACGGGTCCGGCGGGCGCGGCGCAAGCGATTTTTGGATTTTTCGTTCATAGCTATACCTTACTTCTTCTTCGCTTCTTTACGGAAGATGATTTCATCAAGGTACTTCACACCCTTGCCCTTGTAGGGTTCAGGGGGTCGAAACGCCCGGATATTTGCGGAAACCTGACCGACCATCTGGCGATCAGCACCCTTCACCACAATTTCAGTCTGTGTGGGTGTTTCAATGGTAATGCCAGCTGGGACAGGAAAGTTGATCGGGTGCGAGAAGCCCAGTGCCAGGTTCAAAGTCGAACCCTGCATCTGCGCACGATACCCTACACCGACCAACAGTAATTTGGTCTCGAAACCGCTGGCAACGCCATTCACGTTATTTTGCGCCAGGGAACGCATAGTGCCGGCCATAGGGATGAACTGATCGGAATCAGTATCAAAACGCACTTCGTTGGCGACAACTTCAACATTTACAGAATGATGAATCTCTTGAATCAATTGGCCTTTAGGGCCCTTAAATGACAAGGATTTTCCATCCAGTTTCACCTCGACTCCCTTGGGAATGGCGACGGGTTTTTTAGCAACTCGACTCATAACTCACTCCCAATCAAGACACGAGGCAAACAATTTCACCGCCGATGTTCTGCCGCCGAGCCTCACGGTCGGGCATCACACCACGGGAAGTTGATACGATTGCGACACCAAGCCCACCAATAACGGTAGGGATTTCGTCCGCACTTTTAAACACACGATAACCAGGTTTTGAAACCCGCTTGATCATCTCGATTACTGGCTTATCCTGGAAATATTTCAGGGCAATGCTCAGAACCGGCTTGGTATCACCAACGACGCTCACTTCTCCGATATAACCTTCGTCCTGTAGGACGCGGGCAATCGAAATCTTGAACTTCGAGGAAGGCATGGAAACAACTGACTTACGCGCTGCCTGAGCATTGCGAATACGGGTCAGCATGTCCGAAATAGGATCATTCATACTCATGGCTTTTCCCCGTTACCAGCTTGCTTTGCGCAGGCCAGGGATTTCACCCGACATGGCTAATTGACGCAATTTATTACGACCCAGTGCAAACTTCCGGTAAACGCCCTTAGGACGACCGGTAATGCTGCAACGACGGACTTGACGACATACAGATGAGTCACGCGGCAGCTTGCTCAGCTCAACGGAAGCTTTCATCTTGTCATCAAATTCGGCGTTGACATCGCTGAGGATCACGCGCAACTGGGCGCGCTTAACAGCATAACGGGCGGCCAGTTTTTGACGCTGCGCTTCCCGATTCAACATACTTTTCTTAGCCATACTTGCTCCTTACCGACGAAACGGGAAACCATAACCAGCCAAAAGGGCTCTGGCATGGTCATCGTCTTTCGCGGTAGTTGTGATCGTGATATCCATCCCGCGGATTTGATCGATTTTGTCGTACTCGATTTCCGGGAAAATAATTTGCTCTTTCACACCCATGCTGTAATTGCCACGACCATCGAACGACTTAGCGTTCAGACCGCGGAAATCGCGCACACGGGGAATCGAGACATGGATCAACCGATCGAAGAATTCGTACATCGTACGTCCTCTCAGGGTGACCTTGACGCCCAAAGGCATCCCTTCGCGCAGCTTGAAACCCGCAATCGACTTGCGAGCGTAAGTCACTACCGGCTTTTGACCGGTAATGGCGGCGAGTTCGTTCACTGCACTGTCAATCACTTTTTTATCACGAGCCGAGTCACCCAGGCCCATGTTCAAGGTGATCTTGGTCAGCTTCGGAACAGCCATCACGTTATCCAGTTCGAGCTGCTTTTTCAGCTCAGCCTGCAACGTATTGGTATAAAATTCCTGAAGACGAGCCATTTCAATTCAACCTATTTTGTATCAACGACTTCGCCGTTGGATTTAAAAAACCTAACCTTAGTGCCATCTTCAAGAAACTTGAAGCCAACACGGTCACCTTTTTCGGAGGCGGGATTAAACAGCATTACGTTGGAAATATCAATAGATTTCTCCATTTCGATAATGCCGCCGGGCTGGCCGGCCATCGGGTTTGGCTTCTGATGCTTCTTCACCTTGTTGACATTTTCAACAACGACACGTGTGCCGTCCTTGATCACGCGCAACACGGTTCCGCGGCGATCTTTATCTTTACCGGCGATGACAACAACTTCATCACCTTGACGAATCTTACGCATGGCGACTTCCTCAAATCACTTCGGGCGCGAGTGACACGATTTTCATAAATTTGTCGCCCCGAAGCTCGCGCGTCACTGGGCCAAAAATACGTGTGCCAATCGGCTCAAGCTTGTTATTTAACAAAACAGCGGCATTACCATCGAAGCGGATCAACGATCCATCTGCGCGGCGGACACCTTTAGCCGTCCGTACGACGACCGCATTGTACACATCACCTTTTTTCACGCGACCACGCGGGATGGCATCCTTGATGGAAACCTTGATAATGTCGCCAATGCCGGCATAGCGACGGTGCGAACCGCCCAAGACCTTAATACACTGAACTTTTTTGGCGCCGCTGTTGTCAGCAGAGTCCAGGATCGTTTGCATCTGAATCACAACAAATCTCCTTAAACCGACGCGCGGTCGATCACACGCACCAACATCCAAGATTTCGTTTTGGAAATCGGACGTGTTTCGCGGATCTCAACATGATCACCGATGCGAGAAGCATTCTCTTCATCGTGGACATGCAGCTTTGTCGTCTTGGTAATGAACTTCCCGTACAGGGGGTGCTTGACGCGGCGCTCGATGGCGACCGTAATCGACTTGTCCATCTTGTCGCTCGTGACACGACCGACACGGGTACGAACGGTTTTTTCTTCAGCTACAGTTGTCATCTCAACCTTGCTCCTTCTGAGTCAGAATGGTTTTGATCCGAGCCACATTCTTTCGTGCGATACGAATCAAATGCGACTTCGATTCCTGACCAGTAGCTTTTTGCATACGCAGATTGAATTGCTCCTGCTTGATGGCAAGGAGCTCTTCACGCAAACCTTCTGGAGATTTCTCGCGCAGATCTGGGGTGATTTTCTTCATTACATCAATACCCGTGTTACGAAGGTAGTCTTGATTGGCAGCTTGGCGGAAGCCAATGTGAAGGCCTCCCGCGCAACCACTTCGTTAACCCCTTCAATTTCATAGAGCATCTTGCCGGGTTGAATCTTGGCAACCCAGTACTCGACGCTTCCCTTACCTTTACCCATCCGCACTTCAAGAGGCTTTTGGGTGATGGGTGTATCCGGGAAAATACGAATCCAAATCTTCCCGCCACGCTTGACGTGACGAGAAATGGCGCGCCGTGCAGATTCGATCTGGCGTGAGGTAATCTCACCGCGCTCTAGCGCTTTGAGACCAAACTCTCCAAAGCTCACCTTATTACCCGTAGACGCAACACCTCGGTTTTTACCCCTGAACTGCTTGCGGAATTTTGTACGTTTTGGCAGCAGCATAACTTAAGCTCCACTCACCTTAATTTTGGTTCAGGCTGTCGCGGCTTTGCCGTCACGACTACCCGGGACGCCAAACACTTCACCTTTAAAAATCCAAACCTTGACGCCAATGACGCCATATGTGGTTTGGGCCTCGGCAAAGCCGTAGTCGATTTCGGCACGAAGAGTGTGCAAAGGCACGCGGCCTTCACGATACCATTCGTTACGCGCGATCTCGGCACCGCCCAGACGACCGGATACGTTCACCTTGATGCCACCGGCACCCAGACGCATCGTTGTCTGGACCGCACGCTTCATAGCTCGCCGGAACATAATCCGACGCTCCAATTGCTGTGCAATCGACTCGGCAACCAGTTGCGCATCGAGCTCAGGCTTGCGGATCTCTTCGACCGACAACTTCACCGCATTCCGATCAACGCCCAACAAAGGAGCGATTTCGGTGCGCAGGCGCTCGATATCTTCGCCCTTGCGGCCAATCACGATACCCGGACGCGCCGTATGGATCGTGACGGAAGCAGAACGCGCCGGACGCTCAATCTGAATACGAGAAACGGAAGCCTCTTTCAGCTTGTTCTTGATATATCCACGTGTGCGGATGTCTTGATTCAGCTGAACCGGAAACAACTTACTATCGGCATACCAGCGCGAGCTCCAATCAGCGGAGATCCCGAGCCGGAAGCCTACCGGATGTACTTTTTGACCCATAAATCCCCCTTAACGCTCGCTAACCGTAACTTTAATATGACTGGTCCGCTTCAGAATTCGCGCGCCGCGGCCTTTGGCACGCGCACGGAACCGCTTAAGCACCGGGCCTTCGTCAATCATGATGAGGGCGACGTGCAAACGATCCACGTCAGCCCCTTCATTGTTTTCGGCATTAGCGATGGCAGATTCGAGAACCTTCTTGATCAGATCAGCGCCTTTCTTCGGGCTGAAAGCCAGGGTCTCAATGGCCTGAGCCACACCCTGTCCACGAACCAGGTCGGCAACCAGACGCGCTTTTTGCGGAGAAATACGCGCATAGCGATGTAGTGCAGTAGCTTGCATATGTAATTCTCCTAGCGCTTCGCTTTTTTATCAGCGATATGGCCCCGATATGTACGGGTAGGCGCAAACTCACCGAGCTTGTGCCCGACCATGTTTTCGTTGATCAATACTGGAATGTGCTGGCGACCATTATGGACGGCGACAGTCAACCCGATAAAATCGGGGAGAATCATCGAACGCCTGGACCAGGTCTTTATGGGCCGACGGTTATTGGCCGCAGCAGCCTCTTCCACCTTTTTCAGCAAGTGATGGTCCACGAATGGACCTTTCTTAAGTGAACGTGGCACCTTGTTAACCCTCTTAAATTATTTCTTGGTACGACGACGGACAATGAATTTGTCCGTACGCTTGTTGGTACGTGTCTTGTACCCTTTGGTCGGGACACCCCAAGGGGTAACCGGATGACGACCACCTGAAGTCCGACCTTCACCACCACCGTGGGGGTGATCGACCGGGTTCATTACAACACCGCGAACGGTTGGACGAATGCCGCGCCAGCGCGTGGCACCAGCCTTACCGAGAGAACGCAAGCTGTGCTCGTGATTGCTCACTTCGCCAAGCGTTGCGCGGCACTCAGAAAGAACCTTACGCATCTCACCTGACCGCAAACGAACCGTGGCGTACGCGCCATCCCGAGCAACCAGTTGAACCGAGGCACCAGCACTGCGCGCCATCTGCGCACCTTTGCCAGGCTTCATCTCAACGGCATGGATGGTGCTACCGATCGGTATGTTGCGGATAGGTAGGGTGTTACCCGGACGAATCGGCGCATCAATACCCGACTGAACGACCTGGCCTGGCACAACACCGCGAGGTGCAATGATGTAAGCCCGTTCGCCATCAGCGTAAACGATGAGCGCAATATGCGCGGTACGGTTTGGATCGTATTCAATACGCTCAACGATGGCTGGAATGCCGTCCTTGATACGCTTGAAATCAACCAGCCGATAATGCTGCTTGTGTCCGCCACCAATATGGCGGGTCGTGATGCGGCCGAGGTTGTTACGCCCCCCAGTAGCCGACTTCTTCTCCAGCAGCGCCGCGTAGGGCTCACCCTTGTGCAGGTGTGAGCGATCAATTTCAATGACCCCACGACGACCGGGAGAAGTTGGTTTTGCGATTTTCAATGCCATGATAGATACCCTTCTCAGCCAGCCTGACCCAGATCAATAACCTGACCCTCGGCCAGCGTCACATAGGCTTTTTTCCAGTCCGCGCGACGGCCGGGGACACCCCGGAAGCGACGGGTCTTACCATTCACGTTCAGCACTTGCACGGCCTTAACGCTTACACCAAACAGCTTTTCGACTGCTGCTTTGATTTGCGCCTTGTCCGCGGTGGTCGCCACGCGAAATACATACTGGTTGACCTGATTTGCACGGGCAGTCTTTTCAGTCACCAGTGGTGCGCGAAGCACATCGAACAGTTTTTCCTGCATCATGACAACCACTCCTCAACCATCTTCAACGCACCCCGAGTCATTACGACATGATCCGCGCCAACCAAACTAACCGGATCCAGCGTGGACGCAGTCAGATAGCCAAGCTCAATCACGTTGCGTGAGCCGAGGAACAAATGCTCATCAAAGGCCTCTGTCACGAGCAATCGACGCCCTTCCAAAACACCGGCACCTTTCAGCAAAGCAAGAACTTCACGTGTTTTCGGTGCAGTGACGGACAGCGCATCAACGATCGTGAGGCGGTTCTGACGAATCAATTCTGAAAAAATTGACGCCATCGCGACACGATAAGCCTTACGGTTCATCTTTTGTTCGAAGTTGCGCGGACGAGCAGCAAACGTAACGCCGCCGTGACGCCAGATGGGTGAACGCGTCGTGCCAGCACGGGCACGGCCGGTTCCCTTCTGATTCCAGGGCTTTTTACCGCCGCCGGAAACTTCAGAACGGTTCAGTTGGCGTTTGGTGCCCGAACGAGCGCCCGCCATAAAGGCCACAATGGCCTGGTGAATCAACCCTTCATTATATGAACGGTCAAAAACTTGTTCAGAAACGCTGATTGCAGCGCCGTCTTTTACATGTAGTTCCATGGCGCGCCTCAGGACTTAATCTTTACGGAAGGACGAACAATGACATCGCCGCCCGTGGAACCAGGTACCGCGCCCTTCACAAGGATAAGGCCACGCTCAACATCAACACGAACCACTTTCAGCCCGAGGGACGAAACACGCTCGGCACCCATGTGGCCAGCCATTTTCTTACCGGGGAATACACGACCTGGGGTCTGATTCTGGCCGATGGAACCCGGCACACGATGCGAACGCGAGTTGCCATGCGTGGCATCCTGCGTGCGGAAATTGTGCCGCTTTACCGTACCCGCAAAGCCCTTACCCTTGCTCTGGCCAGCCACATCAACCATCGGAATGCCATCAAAGATGGCAACCGTGATTTCCGCGCCTGGCTGAAAGCCGGATGCGACTTCTTCCGTCAGACGGAATTCGGCGGAAAGGCGACCGGATGTGGTTTCGGCTTGGGCGTAATGCCCCGCCATAGCCTTGGTTACCCGGCTTGCGCGACGCACGCCAGTAGTGACCTGAATGGCTGTATAGCCATCCACCTCAGGAGTTTTAACCTGAGTCACGCGATTCGGCTCGACCTCGATGACGGTGACCGGCACGGAAGCGCCGGACTCATCAAATACGCGGGTCATGCCGACCTTGCGACCGACAACACCTAATGACATGGTGATACCTCTAGATTTATGTAAGACGCCGATTACGATTGACCGGTTCGTCTAAAAAACCAGCCCGATGCAACAGCACCGGGCTGAAAAGGGTCATTAATTTATCAGGATTCCGATAGGACGTAAAGCCCTATTTGGAAACCGGATTAGTTCAGACGAATTTGAACGTCAACCCCGGCCGCCAGATCGAGTTGCATCAGCAAATCAACCGTGCGATCAGTCGGATCGACAATATCCAAAACCCGCTTGTGCGTGCGCAGTTCATACTGGTCACGCGCATCCTTATTCACGTGTGGAGACACGAGAACAGTAAAACGCTCCTTACGGCTAGGCAAAGGAATAGGACCCTTCACCCGGGCGCCTGAGCGGCGGGCTGTTTCAACAATTTCGGCCGCAGAGCGATCGATCAAACGGTGATCGAAGCTCTTCAGACGGATACGGATAGTTTGAGATGCCATAAATCTTTACTCGATGATTTTAGAAACGACACCGGCGCCGACAGTACGGCCGCCTTCACGAATCGCGAAACGCAGGCCATCTTCCATCGCGATCGGATTGATCAGGCTGATGGTCATACCAATGTTGTCGCCGGGCATAACCATTTCGATGCCTTCAGGCAGGGTGCATGAACCGGTGACGTCCGTGGTCCGGAAGTAGAACTGGGGACGGTAGCCGTTGAAGAATGGGGTATGACGACCGCCCTCTTCCTTGCCCAGAATGTACACTTCGGCTTCGAACTTGGTGTGGGGCTTGATGCTGCCCGGCTTGCACAATACCTGACCACGTTCTACGTCGTCACGCTTGGTGCCGCGCAGCAGGATACCGACGTTGTCGCCAGCCATGCCTTGGTCGAGCAATTTGCGGAACATTTCGACACCGGTAACGATGGTCT
>JAGXHU010000021.1 GCA_024636015.1 Halothiobacillus sp. | reverse complement strand
GAACCCAAGCTGGCTTTTTCTCAATAAAGTATGGCTTTCATCCGATGAACCAAACCCGATCACAATGAACGCTTCCGTGGCAGGATAACGATTATGGCGCCTCACTTTGGAACAAAACGGCCAAAACACGTGATTTTCGGTTAACATTGCCTCTTTGTGTTTAAACATTCCCGGGTACACATGACACAGTCCAGTTTTGAATTCGATGAGTTGATCCAATGCGCCAAAGGTGAGATGTTTGGCGAAGGCAATGCCCAGTTACCCCTGCCACCGATGCTGATGTTTGACCGGATCTCCCGCATCGCGACTGATGGGGGCAAGTTCAACAAGGGCGAAATGATCGCGGAACTGACCATAAAACCGGATCTGTGGTTTTTTGGCTGCCACTTCGAAGGAGATCCGGTCATGCCGGGTTGCCTGGGTCTGGACGCCATGTGGCAACTCGTCGGCTTTTATCTGGGCTGGAGTGGCGGCAAGGGGCACGGACGCGCATTAGGCGTTGGTGATGTGAAATTTTCTGGCCAGGTACTACCTAGTAATGAAAAAATCATCTACCAGATCGATATTAAACGGATCATCATGCGCAAGCTGACGATGGGCATCGCAGATGCTCATATGTCCGTCGACGGCAAGATCATTTACGAAGCGAAAGATCTGCGCGTCGGACTTTTCACCAATACACACTCACTGTCGGAGTAAACATACATGCGCCGCGTTGTAATTACAGGCATGGGTATTGTTTCCAGTATCGGCAACAATGCCAACGAGGTTCTCACTGCACTGAAAACCGGCCGTTCAGGCATCGAAATCAACCCGGAACAGGTCGAACACGGTTTTCGTTCCCACGTTGCCGGAACCCTAAAAATCAATCCGGAAGAGCACATCGACCGGAAGCTCTATCGGTTCATGGGCGATGCAGCGGCATATACCTATATCTCTATGCGGGAAGCCATTGAGCAATCCGGACTTACACCGGAACAGGTATCCCATCCTCGGGCGGGCCTGATCGTCGGCTCAGGCGGATCTTCCTGCGCCAATATCGTGGCAACTGCAGATATCGTGCGGGAAAAGGGCGTCAAACGCGTGGGACCCTACATGGTGACCCGCACCATGGGCTCCACCACCTCGGCCTGTCTGGCCACGCCCTTTGGCATCAAGGGCATCAATTTCTCGATTAGCTCCGCCTGCGCCACCTCGGCACATTGCATCGGCTCGGGTGTCGAGCAGATCCAGTTTGGCAAGCAAGATATCGTGTTCGCGGGCGGCGGCGAGGAGCTGCACTGGTCGCAAACGGCGATGTTTGATGCGATGGGTGCGCTTTCCTCCAAATACAACGACACACCACAGACGGCATCCCGCCCCTTCGACGTGACGCGTGACGGGTTTGTCATTACCGGTGGCGGCGGTGTCGTCGTACTCGAAGAACTGGAGCATGCGCTTGCACGGGGCGCAAACATTCTGGCCGAGGTTGTTGGATACGGCGCGACTTCCGACGGTTATGACATGGTCCAACCCTCGGGCGAAGGTGCGCTGCGTTGCATGCAACAGGCGCTCGCAACCGTGGACGTCCCCGTGGACTACGTCAACACACACGGCACCAGCACCCCGGCGGGTGACATGCGTGAGCTGGAATCACTCGTGAAAATTTTCCCGGAAAATATGCCCTACATCACCTCGACGAAATCCCTGTCCGGGCATGCCCTGGGTGCAGCGGGCGTGCACGAGGCCATTTACGCGATCCTGATGCTGCAAAACGACTTCATCGCGGCTTCGGCCAATATTGAAGAACTCGATCCGAAAGCCGAAGCGGTCAATATCCTGACAAAAACATTGGAAAACCATCGTTTCAACACGGTCCTTTCCAACAGTTTCGGTTTTGGCGGCACCAATGCCTCGCTGGTGTTGCAACGCTTTCAGGGCTGATAACCCCGAGCGGTCAATAACCGCATCCCAAGCAAAACGCCGGTTCATCCCGGCGTTTTTTTTGCCCTGCAGCCATACGCTCAGATTGTCGTGACCAGCGTTTGTGTATAGGGATGCTGCGGGGATGTGAATATGTCGCCCGTTTCACTGGTTTCCACAACCCGCCCCTGATACAACACCATCACCCGGTGGGCCATTGCCCGAACTACCCGCAGATCATGCGTGATGAACAGGTAACTCAGCCCGTAATCCCGCTGCAACTGCCGCAACAGATCCAGGATCTGCTTTTGCACCGTGGCATCCAGCGCACTGGTTGGTTCGTCAAGAATCAGGATACGCGGCCTCAGGATTAAGGCACGGGCAATGGCCACCCGCTGACGCTGGCCACCGGAAAACTCGTGCGGGTAACGATGAGTGCCCGATTCGATCAGGCCGACATCCCGCATCACAGCCCGGATTCTGTCCTGTCGCGCCTCGGCATCGAGCCGAGGTTCATGCACCCTGAGCCCCTCGCCGATAATGTCCCCAATTGTCATACGGGGCGACAAAGCACCGAACGGGTCCTGAAACACGATCTGAATATGCCGACGAAATGGTCGAAACTGACGCTCCGAGAGATCCTGCACCGCTCGCCCATCCAGAAGCACCCGCCCCTCGGACCGGATCAAGCGTAGCAAGGCAAGCGCCAGGGTACTTTTCCCGGAACCGGATTCGCCGATCACACCCAGGGTTTCGCCGGGAGACAAAGTCAGCGCCACTGAATCCAGCGCCAGAAAATCAGGCTGCTTCTGCCACCAACGGCGCTTCTTTCCGCTGCCCAGTCCGAAACGAACACATAGCTGTTCGGCCGCAAGGACCGGTGTGGCCGTCGAATCGATCATCGGCAACGGCTCGGGCTGCGGGACAGCAGCCAGCAGAGTTCGCGTGTACGGATGTTCGGGATGGGCAAAAATCCGAGCGACATCACCCTGTTCCACGATGCGGCCCTGCTGCATCACGGCTACCCAATCGGCATGTCGTCGGACGAGATTCAGGTCATGGGTAATCAACAACAAAGCCATGCCAAACTGCTGTTGGAGCGATGTTAGTAAATCCATGATCTGGCCTTGCAGGGTCACGTCCAGCGCTGTCGTTGGTTCGTCGGCAATCAGCAGTTTGGGGCGGCAAGCAATCGCCATCGCGATCATGGCCCGCTGACGCTGGCCACCGGATAATTGATGGGGAAAGGAACGGGCACGCCACTCGGGCTCGGGTAGCTGGACCTGGCCGAGCAGTTCGATCACCCGTGCCTGGACAGCCGACTTGCTCAAACCTTCATGCTGCACGATGACTTCGGCGATCTGCGCCCCGATGGTCTTCAGTGGATTGAGCGCCGTCATGGGCTCCTGAAAGATCATACCGATGGAGCGTCCGCGAACGGACCGCAACGCCTGCTCAGAAGCCGACAAAAGATCGATGCCCTCGAAATACACGGCACCGGCGTCATACTGCACCATATCCAACAGGCGCAGAATCGACAGGGCGGTGATGGTCTTGCCGGAACCAGACTCACCCACCAGGGCCACGCGTTGCCCTGCCGGGATATCCAGACTCACTTCTGAAAGCACGGGCGATCCGGCATCGAACCGCGCCGTGAGATGACGGATCGAAAGCAACGGCGAATCCGAACACAGGGGGCGGCTATCGAGGGGCATGCAGACGATCCTTCAACACGGTGAGTGCAATAGTTGACGGCACAGTCTAACAGCCCGCAGACCAACAATTTCCATGACCGAACCAACTTAGCCTGAACAAACGATCGTATTTCCGGTACAGTCACGCGATTATTATTGAGACAGAATTGTCATGAACCTCGCCGACTCACCTACGACCGAAATACCGGATGATCAAGGCGACCTCCAGCCGCAGTTGACCTGGCCGATCACGGTCGTCACGGCCGCCGATCTGCAACCCCCACTGGCCGAAGAAATCCGAAGCCTCGTGGATGCCCGTATTTCCGATCGTCCCTTTGGCGTGCAGCTCGATGCCACGCCCGAAGAAACTTACCGCATCGTGTGCGACAGCCTGATTGCCGGTCATGTGTACTATGCGCTGGCCAGCGGGCAGGCCAGTTCTGCCGATGAGCTTTACGACCTCGGCCGCCAGATCGACTGGCATCAGCATATGACGGCCGATACCTATTTTGCCGTCTCCGCCACTGGTGGCACCGATCAATTGCGCCATACCGGATTCATCGCGACCCGGCTGAAGGATGCGATTGTCGATCATTTTCGCGATCTCGACGGGCGGCGGCCCAGCGTCGATCCGGACCAGCCGGAGTTGCGCCTGCACTGCCACATAACGGCACAGGGACACACGAACATCTCGATCGAACTATCGGAAGGCTCCCTGCATCGCCGGGGCTATCGTCAGCAGGGTGGCTTTGCACCCCTGCGCGAAAATCTGGCCGCAGGCATTCTCTGGCGTGCGCGCTGGCCGCAACTGGCCGCCACGAGCGCCGCTCTGTTCGACCCCATGTGCGGCTCTGGAACGCTCCTGATCGAAGCGGCATTGCGACTCACCGGCCTGCCGCAGACGCTCCGTGCTCGACGACTGGGCTCCCCCGGCTGGCTCGGCCATGATGCCCCTGCACGACAAGCCGTGCTTGATGAACCCCATTCGATCGATACGACAGCAGCGGCCCCCTGCCTGATCGGTCAGGACATCGATGCCGACCAGATCGCCACGGCCCGCGACAATGCCCGCCAAGCTGCCGTAGACCATCTGATCACGTTCCGCGTGGCCGATGCCTGGGCACAACCCTGCCCGACGGAGTTTGAGGGCATAGCCTCTGGGCTTTTGATCAGCAACCTGCCCTACGGTCATCGGCTCAACCTCGAAACCGATCATCCATCGGAGCAAGCGCCCGACTGGGGCCCCCTGATCGACGCCTGGCAACAGTGCTTCACTGGCTGGTACTGGGCCGTCCTGCTCCCCGAAGGCACCGGCCAGCGATGGCCCATGCGCTATGAACGGGCATTCCCGTTTGATCATGGCGGCATTGCCATCGAACTGATCCGGGGTGTCTTTGATGCCAAAAGTCGCCGGGAGGCGCCAGGCCCGGTCGGGCTGGCCAATCGGCTCAGTGCAGCGGCTGCACAATCCCGGGAACTGGCCGACCCTACGCCGTTTGCCAATCGGCTTCAGAAAAATTTCCGGCACGTCAAACGGCAGGCAGAACGGGATGGGCTGTGCTGCTATCGGGTCTACGATGCCGATCTACCCGATTTCAATCTCGCCATCGACCTCTATCGGGATGAAGCGGGAGAAACCTGGGCCGATATCCAGGAATATCGGGCGCCGAATTCGGTAGACCCGCAACTGGCACGTGCGCGACTGGCCGTTGCCGTCAATCAGACCATTGAATGCCTGGAACTGGCGCCCAACCATGCTGTGGTTCGCCAGCGTCGGCGTCAAACCGGTCAGGATCAGTACCAGAAAATCACCCAGGAACGACTCGAGCGCGTGGTGATCGAAGGCGATACCCGACTGCTAATCAATCTCACCGATTACCTCGATACCGGCCTGTTCCTCGATCACCGTCAGGTACGAGACCATGTCGCTGAACTGTCGCGGGGAAAACGACTGCTCAATCTGTTCTGCTACACCGCCACGGCATCGGTTCGTGCCGCCAACCAGGGTGCCGAACAAAGTTTGTCG
>JAGXHU010000020.1 GCA_024636015.1 Halothiobacillus sp. | reverse complement strand
CCCGGTGCTTTTACCCCAACCTGCTCCTCCAGCCATGTGCCGCGCTTTAACGAGCTTGCACCGGTATTTTTCAAGCACGGCGTTGACGACATCCTGTGCCTGTCGGTCAACGATACCTTCGTCATGAACGAATGGGCCCTGGACCAGAAAGCTGAAAATATCCATTTCGTTCCGGATGGCAATGGTGATTTCACCGCGGGTATGGGCCTGCTGGTCGACAAGGACGATATTGGTTTCGGCAAGCGTTCCTGGCGCTACTCCATGCTGGTGAAAGACGGCGTGATCGAGAAGATGTTCATCGAACCAAACGTCCCTGGCGACCCGTACGAAGTTTCCGATGCGGACACCATGCTCGACTGGTTGGCCCCCAATGCCGTCAAACCGAACTCTGTTCTGATCTTCACCCGTCACCTCTGCCCGTTCTGCGCCCGTGCCAAAGGCATGCTGAAGGATGCTGGCATTGCTTTTGATGAAATCCAGGTCGGTGATCAGGTCATGCTGCGCGGACTGCGCGCCGCCAGCGGTTCCGATGCTGTTCCCCAGATATTCATCGACGGCAAATTGATCGGCGGCAGCGACAAGCTGGCTGACTGGCTCGCCAACCAAAAATAATCCCAAGCAGGCAAATGGCCTGCTCACGGTTCTGCATACCGGGTCGATGAACGCACGTCATCGGCCTACATGCCAAAACACACTGGCCGAAACCCAAGCGCACCTGCCATGGCGGGCTTGGGTTTCGGTTCAAACATGAATTATCAAATAGCTCCGGAGATGCATCATGACGAACCCATCCTTTGATCTGATTGTATTGGGCGGCGGCTCCGGTGGTCTCGCCGTGGCCGAACGGGCTGCACAGTACGGTCGACGGGTCGCCATTATCGAACCTGCAAAGCTCGGCGGCACCTGTGTCAATTTGGGCTGCGTGCCCAAAAAAGTCATGTGGTACGCGGCCAATCTCGCGCATGCCCGGCATGAAGCGGCCGACTGGGGCTTTGCCCCAGTGCACGACCGGATCGATTTCAAAAAATTGGTCGAAGGTCGGCGGAACTATGTGCGCAACATTACGGATTACTGGGACAGCTATGCCCAGGATCTGGGAATCACGATCATCCCCGGCCTTGGCGCCCTGATTTCCGCTCAAACAGTTGCCGTTGGCAATCAGATCTATCAGGCACCGCATATTGTCGTCGCCACCGGCGGGCGGCCCCTCGTACCCCCGGTACCTGGCGCCGAATACGGCATCACCTCGGATGGCTTCTTTGACCTCGAAACCCTACCCGGGCGGGTTGCCGTGATTGGCGGGGGCTATATCGGCGTCGAGCTGGCCGGCGTACTGTGTTCGCTCGGCAGCAAAGTCACGCTGCTGGACATGCTGGACTCGATCATCGCACCGTTTGACACTATCCTACGGGAAACGGCCACCGAGAATCTGGAAGCACTGGGCGTTGAACTGCATCTGCCCTTCAAGGTCCAGCAGCTCACAGAAGCAAAAGACGGCAAATATATCGACAGTGCCGATGGCGCACGGTTGGGCCCATTCGATACCATCATCTGGGCCGTGGGCCGGGCACCAAACACCCGGAATATCGGTCTGGAAGCGGCCGGCGTCACGGTTGAGCGAAACGGTATCGTACCCACGGATGCCTACCAGAACACCAACGTACCCGGTGTGTACGCTCTGGGCGACATCACCGGCCGCGTGCCCCTCACCCCGGTCGCCGTCGCCGCCGGCCGCCTGTTGGCCGAACGCCTGTTCAACAACAAGCCGGACGCCAAACTCAACTACGACACCATTCCCACCGTGGTCTTCGCCCATCCACCCATCGGCACGGTAGGCCTGACCGAAGCGGCGGCGTGTGAACAGTTCGGTGTTGAGGCTGTCACCATCTACGAAACCCGCTTTACCCCCATGCGCTACGCGCTGTCCGCACAAGGCTATAAATCAGCCATGAAGCTGGTCTGTGTGGGGCCCGAACAGCGCGTGGCCGGGCTACATATTCTGGGCGACGGCGCCGATGAGATGCTGCAGGGCTTTGCAGTTGCCGTCAAAGCCGGGCTGACCAAGGCGCAGTTCGACGATACCGTGGCAATTCACCCCACGGCATCGGAAGAACTGGTCACCCTGAAGGTGCCACGCAGTTGATCACCCATCGGAGCCGCCCCGTGTATTCGGGCTGGGGTTCCCCATCGCCATTTCGGGGGGCCGCCTCGTGGCAATCCAAGGCAAGTGGCGTGAGGGTGATCCATGTTTCTTGAACTGCGCCATCTGCGCACCATTCGCGCCATTGCCGAAAGCGAGTCCATGGCGATCGCAGCCGAACAACTGCACCTGACCCAATCCGCGCTGTCGCATCAAGTCCGGTCCATCGAAGAGTATTACGGGCTGGAACTGTTCTCCCGCCGCTCGCGCCCAATGCAACCGACGCCGGCCGGCCGGCGACTGCTTCAGGCAGCCAGTCAGATCATGCCGATCATGGACACCCTGGATCGTGACTTGCGGCAACTGGCCGGTGGTGACACAGGCCGTCTGTTCATCGCGCTCGAGTGCCACTCCTGCTTTTCCTGGCTCCTGCCGACCCTGAACGCCTACCGCGAACAATGGCCGAATATCGATACGGATTTATCGTTATCGCACAGTTTCGACGCCCTGGATGCCCTGACACGCGGCCTAGTCGATGTCGTTGTCAGCTCCGACCCGGTGGACAATCCCGCCATCGCATTCGTACCCCTGTTTCACTATGACGTCGTACTCACACTGCCCCCACAGCATCCGCTGATATCCGAGCCGTTCATCACGCCGGCCATGCTGGCCGATCAAACCATCATCACCTACCCGGTGCATCGCAACCGCCTAGACATTTTTGCGCGCTTTCTGGCGCCCGCAGGCATTGAACCGGCCGCCACCCGCAGCTCAGAACTCACCGTCATGATTGCCCAATGGGTGGCCAGTAATCGCGGCGTCGCGGCCCTGCCCACATGGGCCGTCGCCGACGAACTGGCCCGAGGTAGCATCGTGGCGCGGCCATTGGGCAAAGCCGGCATCCAATCCACGCTATATTTGGCCTTCCGGGTAGATGAGCGGGATCTGGCCTACACCCGCGCCTTTGTCGATACAGCGCGAATCTCCGCCAGAAAGGCACTCACAGATATCCGTATCGTCAGTTGAACATCCCCCAGTGACATCGCGCATCAAGGCGAGAAGCGCCGATCCTGCATGTTGGGGACAAAACCATCGGCCAATGACATTTCGGCGGACAGTAACCGACCCTGCACCCAAGTAATGCCCGCAGCACGTACTGAAGCCAGTTGCTCAGCCGTCTCGACCCGGTGAGCAATCACGGTCACCGACAGCGCCCGCGCCAAGCCCAGCAAACCATCAATAAAGGCGCGGTCGCGGGATGCCCGCTCCAGCGTCACCAGCCAGTCAGCAGACACCTTGACGAAATCGACCTCATAACGCCGCAAGTGCTGGAAAACCCAGTGCCCCGAACTGGCATTACCAATGGCGAATTTGAACCCATGCTCATGTAAGGCCTCAACGAACCGATCGAATACGCCCAAGTCGGCCAGTGATTCGCGTTCATTCAGCTCGAATACCAGCTGATCGCGGGCGAGACCGCAGGCATCAACCCATTCGACAACATCCGGTAAAAAGCTGTTCGAGCGCACGGTAAGCGCGGAAATATTCACGAAAATTAGGCCCTCGCACTGCTCGGCAATCTCCGGGAGCAACACCCGGGACAGTAGCGCCCGGTCGAACGCCTCGTTCATGCCGTTGTGCTCGATCACACCGATAAAGTCCTGGGCTTCCCGCCAGCGCTGGCCGGCGAAAATGCGGGCGAACACCTCCATGCCCACTTGTTGCAACAAAAGTTCGTGCGACCGTTCGACCAAGGCATCCTGAACGGAGAAAATTGGCTGGAAAATCGGCCGGAGCGTCTGATCCGTCAAGGTCTGAAAGAGGACGTCCGTTTCCACTGCCGAGGCGATCAGATCCTGATGCGGTGCCAGTGGACCGGGCAGCGCCAACTGGTTCTTGCCGCCCAGCTTCGCGCGGTACATCTGACTGTCAGCCACGGCAAACAGCCCCCGAGCCGTATCGGCATGCGTCAGGCCAATCGCCATGCCGAGCGAAAGCGAGGCCCCGACCTCGCCACCCTCCGGCGTTCTGACGGACAAGCCCCGAATTTGCGCCAACAACCGGTTCGCCACCATTTCAGAAGCCTGCGCCCCTGCCTCAGGCAGAATGGCCACGAACTCATCACCGCCGTATCGGGCCAGAATATCCCCGGCACGCAAACCGTCCTGCAGGGCCTCGGCTACCTGACACAGGAAGAGGTCACCAAAGGAATGGCCATAGTTGTCGTTGATGTTCTTGAAGTTGTCCATATCGATCACAAGCACACCAAACTGATAGTCATGGCGGCGCGCGCGGCCCACTTCATACTCCAGCAGAGACCAGAACATGCGTTGGTTGTAGAGCTGGGTCAATGGATCTCGGGTGGCATAAAATTCGAGATCTTCGGTATGTTTCTCGATGGCACGAACGGAGCCCACCACATTGAGCATCGTCGAGAGAATCGACTCAATCAGCAACCGAGTGACGGGTGACTGATCCTGATCGCTCGGCACGATGAGCCCAACCACCCCCCGCATCATGGGGACATCCATGGAAATTTCCTTGGTCCGCAGATCGATCAGGCGGGCATTGGTCAACGGCAGGCGATTACCCGGTTCAATCGTGTGTTGGCGCGGAATCAGATTGGCGACGGTCGGACCCAGCACTTCACCAACCCGAGATTGAACCCGATAGCTGATGGTGGCCGCCACGGGCTCAGCGACGGCATCATGCCAGAACAGCTCAATGCCCGGCGGCCGGTCGCCGACCGAAAATGCGGTGAATACGCCATGAACCGGTAGCACGGTGTTGATCTCGGTCAACAAATCACGCACATACCGCCGCCAATCCCGCACCACATCCGAGGTAATCACGAATCGTTCGAGCAAGCGAATCTCGAATTCCAGCAGATTGCGATCCACCGCCAGATTGCGCACCTTGTCGGTCAGGTGATCGACCTCGATCAGCACATCATCCAGTTCGGAGAATCCGGTCTGCGCATCGCTGAACCGAACGTGAGCCAGATCTTCCACCCGTTCGACGCGGGCGATGGCCCCCTTCAGGATGCGCAAGGAGCGGGCCATGCGGCCCCCCAGCAACAGCGCGATTAAAAGAGCCACTAGCAGCGGCAACGGCATGATCCACAACAAACGGCCGAGCAAATCCTCATGGGCTCGGCTCGTCAGGTTCGCCACCGGCTGGCTGACCGACATCACCCCCAAGACATCGCCGGACACGGCATTAGTGTGACAGCGCAGGCACTGCGCCTCCGCGATCAGTGGCCGATCGTAGCGAATAGCGCCATCGGCCATGCGGGTTTGGGTTTGACCGGTGGCGAAGGCAGCCTGTACGAGAGCATCCGGTTTGGGCTGCTGGATCGTGCCGAACAGCGCAACGACCTTGCTGCCGCGATACAACTCAATGCTGGCAGTGTCAGGGGCGATCTGGCCCTGGCTGCGAATTGTTTGCAGAAATTCATTCAGCTGTTTGCGCGTCCAGCCTTGGCGCATGATCTGATACATGGCGTTGAACGTGCCATCAGCCAGAGACGCGGACATCTCAACCGCAGATTGACGCACCGTGCGATCAAATACGGACGAGGTCGCCCAATACATCGCCACGGCCACCACGACAGAGACCACCAGCGCAGCGGCAATAATCAGCAGCCGAATCGAACGAAATATTCGTCGTATCAAAGCCCGAAATCCCTCAAAAACCAATGTACAACCTACCTGATGGCCGTCCGTCATTTCACGGCCACCAGGCAGCATTCATGGATCAACTCTTTTCGACACGCCCGTCGTGCGGCCGGCCCTCATCAGTCACTGCTGATTTACCGAAGCATGAAGCACAACGCCTTGGCCCAGAACGATAATTAACGCTGGGCCAAACACACCACTCTTCTCGATTATTCCGGGTCCAAATCCTCATCCTGTGACATGACCAGGGTATCCGGCGCCGGATCGTCCGGGGACAGCCACTCGGCCAAAAGTGCGCGTGTCTGCGGCACGCCCAGCCCACGCAGCCCGGAAAAGGGCAGCCAGCTTACCTCTGCTAAAGACGCATCGCGCCGCAAAGCCATGACGGTACTGCTGATTTCGTTATTGCTGAGTTTATCGGCCTTGTTGAGCAAACACAGCACGGGGAGATCTCGGCCCAGCGCATAGTCGATCATTTGTCGATCGGAGTCCTTCAAGGGGTGCCGTATATCCATGATGACCACCACGCCAGCCAGCGAGCGGCGTTCGGCAAAATACTTCGCCAGTGCCGCGCCCCAGCGTGCACGCACGGCCGCAGGCACCTTGGCATACCCATAACCGGGCAGATCAATCAGGCGGCGAGATTCGTCGACCAGTCCGAACACATTGAGCAATTGCGTCCGCCCGGGTGTGCGGGAGGTTCGAGCCAGCCCCTTTTGGCCGACCAGTGCATTGAGGACGGTAGACTTGCCTGCATTCGACCGGCCTGCAAAGGCCACCTCAAGACCAACATCCTCAACCAGATCCGTGGGTGACGGGGCACTCTTGATAAAATAAGCTGTCCTAAAATCGATCATGCACGAGCCCCCGCATCCACTGTCATTCAAAATTCGATCGCCTTCGGGGCTCTTTTTATGGGGTATTGATCGATCCGAATCCCATGCGCATACTTTCGCTGCTAAAATGCCGCCCCATTACGCAGATCGCCAAACCCCGTTTAATGTGGGCGGCATTGTTTCACAAATAGGCCCGATCCGTGCAGGCCAGTCGAGGGATCACCCTCTTCGCGGCACGACGCCTATGTATTTTGCTTCGTCCACCACGCAAGGTTGCCGTTACCTGAACCGGTTATTTAAGGGTGCTCCATGAAAAAAACACATTTGCAACAGTCCCTCTTTCTGATGCGCCGGGTGGCGTTAGGCTTGGGCCTGACCGTTTTGGGCAGTGCAGTAGCCAGCGCGAATGCCGACATCGAGGCCGGTAAAACAGTCAGTCAGACCTGCGCCGCCTGCCACGGGATGGATGGCAACAGCACCCTGGCGATGTTCCCCTCCATTGCTGGCCAATCGGCCAGCTATCTCGCGGAACAACTGCACGCGTTTCGGGACGGCAAACGCGTCAATGCCATCATGGGACCGCAAGCCAAAAACCTGACAGACCAGCAGATCGAAGACGTCACGGCGTATTTCGCCGCACAAACCCGCACGGTCAAAGCCTCTGCAAGCGAAGACTCCATCCCCGGCGCCCATATGTGGAAGTTCGGCGGGCACGGCAACACCATCGCCGCCTGCGCGGCTTGCCACGGAACCCATGGGCAGGGCAACCAGCCCGCCGGCTTTCCGGCTTTGCGCGGCTTGACGCCCCAATACATCATTGAATCACTGATGTCCTACCACAACGACCAACGCAAGACCGCTCATGCAGATATCATGGTGCGCATCGCCAGCAAGTTGTCCGATGACGATATGAAGGACATTGCCCAACATATCGCCACATTCCACTAGCCCAGGCACGCCTCGCGTCGATCCGCCCTGCAACCTAATCCCTGCAGCGGCGATCGCGCCGATCCATCGAGACCGCCCTGGGGAACTTGACGTCCTTCTCCGGCTCCAAAGGGCTCTTCGACCCACTTCATCCGATAACGACCATAGGCAGTGCGCATGTCCGACCCCATGATCCCCCCCGGTCAACAACCCAAGACCGACGACGTCAACCGGGCTGAACGTCCCGCATCGGGCCACGCCCAGCAACCCAGCGCCACCAAGCGGTCACTGGGTTGGCTGACCTCGATGAACCTGGCAATCACCCTGCTGGTTTTCCTGGCCATTGCCTCGGTGATCGGGACGGTACTCAAGCAAAATGAGTCGTTTTCCAACTACCTGGATCAGTTTGGTCCCTTCTGGTTTGCCGTATTCAGGGACCTATCGCTTTTCGATGTGTATTCAGCGACATGGTTCGTGGCCATTCTGCTGTTTCTGGTCGCCTCGACGTCCTTGTGTATCACGCGCAATACCCCCTCGTACCTGCGGGATATCCGGAATTTCCGACTCAACGCCCAGGAAAAGTCCCTGCGGGGTTTTGAGCATCAGTCGGAAATGCACAGCGACAGAGAGCCGGAGCAGTTGATCGAACCCACGCAAAGCTTGCTGCGCCAACAGGGCTTTAAAAGCCGGGTCAAGCAACGGCCTGGGGAAATCCTGATTTCGGGCCGCAAAGGTGGCTTGAACCGCATCGGCTACATCCTGACGCACCTCGGCATCATCGTGATTCTGCTGGGCGGCTTGCTGGACAGCAAAATGCAGCTGAAGCTCATGAATACGCTTGGCATGGTCAAAGTTGAAACGGCAAACATCCCCGTCAACGAAGTCCCGGTTGGCAGCAAAATCCCCGTCGGTGGACTGCAGGCCTTCCGCGGGAACGTCAACATTCCGGAAGGGAAGTGGGGCGACGTGGCCTTCATCGGCTTGAAAGACGGCTATGTCGTTCAGGAATTACCCTTCAAGGTTTTCGTCAACAAGTTCAAGATCACCCATTACGACACCGGGATGCCGAAATCCTATATGTCGAACGTCACGCTCACCGACAAGAAAACCGGTGTGGAGCTGACCAAAACGATTGAAGTCAACCATCCGATTCACTACATGGGCTACAACATCTTCCAGTCCAGCTTCGGCGATGGCGGCACCAAGCTCAAGATGGAGGCCTGGCAACTAGCCGGCAAGGCGGGCGTCGCCCAACCCATCGACTCGGCGGTATTCCAGAAAAAACCATTTGATTTCGATGGTAAAAAATACACGCTGGAATTCACCGATTTCCGGATGTACAACATCAACCCTGTCGTCGGACCCGATGGGCTCGTGCATCAAAAGAACTACGGCCCCTCAATCACATTCAAGCTCCGAGATGCCGCTGGCGAAGCCATTGAATATCAAAACTACTTCTTCCCGATCGACTTCAAGGGGCAGCAGTATTTCCTCAGCGGCGTCAAACGCGCGATTGGCGGACAGCAGCAATTTTTGTACATCCCCGCAGATAGCAACGGATCAATCAAGACCTTCATGGCCTACCTGGGCACCCTGTCCGACCCCGAACGGATGCAACAGATCGCCGCGCAGTTGATTGGCCAAGTCAGCGATGCCGCCGGCAAGACCGACACCACTGATAGCAAACTGACCCAATCAGCCAGCGCCTCCATCGCCCAGCTCATTCACCTGTTCGTGACGCAAGGCTTCGGCGCCATGAAGACACAGATTGATGAATCCCTGGCCAAACGAAACCTGAAGCCGGATACGGTAAAGCAGGCGGAACAGGCTTCCGTCAGTGTCGTGCGTTCGGTGCTTGAACGCGCGTTCATCGAGACTTTGCAACAACAGGGTGATAAAAAGGAATTTACCGATAAGGACGCCAAGTTTTTCGATGACGCGATGGATGCCATCTCCGCCCTACCGGCCTACGGTGCCCCCATCATGGTCCAACCGATCAGCTTCAAGCAGATTCAATCCACCGGCCTGGAAATCACGCGTGCGCCCGGTACCCTATTCGTTTACATAGGGTCGATCATGCTGGTCGCCGGGATATTCATGCTGTTCTACATTCACTTCCGTCGGCAGTGGATTCTGATTAAGCCGGAGGGTTCTGGAGCGCGCCTGCTGGTTGCGGGCTCGGACATTCGCAAAAACCTTGATTTTGACAAGGATTTCTCCGACTTTTGTACTGAACTTATGACCGTGACTGAGTCAAAATCAAAGAACGACGACAAGCCCACCCAAACCTGAGTTGAACAGGTGATGGCCGCATAGCGCGGGTTGTACCGACCAAGATGCCTTGGCTCCAACCCGTACCCCCTGATCGGCACTGCCGACCGAACTGTTTCCGATTCTAGGAGTAACAAATTATGTCTGTGCCTAAAGAACACATGATTCCGATGCTCGATGCATCACTGAAGCCCAGGCTTCAACCCCATCGTCGAATCGGGGTCCTTGACGTTCTCTACACCCTGATTGCGCTGGGGGCAGCAACATATGCCTTCTTCCACTACCGTACTTACCTGTGGGGCCCACAAATTGGCATGCTCTTCGGTGCGGCCATTGGCGTCGCTTACCTGGGTTGGATTTGGCCCGCCACGCGCTGGTTATTCGGTATTGTCGCGGTTTTCACGATGTTCACCCTGTATCAGTACGGACTGTATACGCCGGGCGGCCTCGCGGTCGGGCGGATCAAACTCCATGACATTCAGGAAGGGCATTTCTTTCTGAGATTCCTGTTCGCCAGTCCTGCCGCCACGATGTGGATGGTGCTGCTGTTTGCGATGGCCATGCCGACTTATTACATCGGCACGTGGATGCGATCGGAATTCACCCAAAAAGTAGCGAGCGCATTGGTTTGGAGCGGGATTGCGATGGCCCTCATCGGCTTCTTTGCCCGGTGGCGCGAATCCTACCTGATCAACTTCGACTATGGCCACATCCCGGTCAGCAATCTGTACGAAGTGTTCGTCGTATTCAGCGTATTCACCTCCCTCCTTTATCTGTACTACGAGCGTCGCTATAAAACCCGTGCCCTGGGCGGTTTTGTCATGACCGTGGTCACCGCCGCACTGGGATTCCTGATGTGGTACCAGATCTCTCAAGACGCGAACTCCATCGAACCCTTGGTTCCCGCCCTGAAAAGCTGGTGGATGAAAATTCACGTACCGGCCAACTTCATTGGCTATGGCAGCTTTGCCATATCAGCGATGGTCGGCGTGGCATATCTCTTCAAGGAAAAGATGGGGGGCGATGGGCCGAATGACCGTCTGCCATCCCTGACCGTGATGGATGACATCATGTACAAGTCGATTGCCTTGGGCTTCGCCTTCTTCACCATCGCCACGATTCTCGGTGCGATGTGGGCCGCCGAGGCTTGGGGTGGTTACTGGAGCTGGGATCCCAAGGAAACTTGGGCGCTCATTGTTTGGTTGAACTATGCCGCCTGGTTGCACCTGCGCCTGAGCAAAGGCTGGCGCGGTCCGGTGATGGCCTGGTGGGCTGTTGGCGGTCTGCTGGTGACCACGTTCGCCTTCCTCGGTGTCAACATGTTCCTCTCCGGTCTGCACTCCTACGGCAAGCTGTAACCAAAGCGGCGAGACGCGGCTGCGTCTCGCAAGACCGAGCAAAACCCCGCGATACTGCGGGGTTTTTTCTGTCTGGGACCGAACGTCAGTTCAAATGCGCTGTCAATAACGTACAATTCCCCTTCACCGAAATGGGGCCCGACCCGAATGTGCCTACAGGAGTTTTTATGTCGACTCGCAATCTTCACCGTTCACTGATCCGCAATCGCCTTGCTCAGCTCGGACTGCTGATCTGCACACTCATGAGCTTTTCGGTTAGTCATGCCGCCCCTAGTGCGGCCCTGACGGCGGCAGACACGGCCCCGGCCGTCCAGCTCGATGAAAATAAGAACTACCGCGTGGTCATCACGGATGTCGCCCCGCCGACAGATGGCAAAATTCTGGTTCAGGAGCTGTTCTGGTACGGCTGTCCCCACTGTTTCCACCTGGAACCGCTGGTGGAGGCATGGCGCAAGACATTGCCCAGTGATGTGGAGTTCGAACCTTATGCCCTACCGCTGTCACCGGGTTGGGTCCCTCTGACCAAGGCATTTTTTGCCGCCAAGTTTATGGGGGTTCTGCCACAGACACATCGGGCGATCTTCGACGACATTCACATCAAGCACATTCACCCCGTCACCAAGGAACAGATTGCCGACATGTACGCGGATCTTGGCATCAATCGGGACAAATTCCTGCAAATGTATGATTCGTTTGGTGTCGACAATGCCGTACGGCAGGCTCAGATGGTTGGCCAGGATGCCGGCGTGACTGGCGTTCCGGCCATGCTCGTCAATGGCAAGTATCTTGTGACCGGCGACATGGCGGGCAGCAACGAGGCCATGCTCCCTATCGTTCGTGCACTCATTGCCAAGATTACGGCAGAAAAACTGAAAAAATCCCCCTAGTGTCGATCTGCGGGCCCGCCGGGCCGCGGTAAGGCACCGGAACTAATTCAACATGGTCAGCCCGCAACACACGCACCTGTTAAATCCCCTACTGGCCCCCGGGCCTGGTGGAGTTACCTCCCTGAGGTTGCTGTCCTACAACATTCAGACGGGGATCGGCACACACAAATACCGCGATTATGTGCTCCACGGCTGGAAACATGTTCTGCCTAGCGCCGACCGCATGCGCAATCTGGATCACATTGCCGGTTTGCTTCGCCAGTACGATATCGTCGGGCTACAGGAAACCGACGAGGGGTCATTACGCAGCCACTTCCTGAATCAGACCGAGTATCTCTCCCTGCATTCGGGATTACCGCACTGGTCGAGCCGCATCAACCGTGACCTGGGGCACTGGGGTCAACATGCGATCGGCCTACTGGCAAAAACCCACCCCGTTCACATTGAGAAGCATCCCCTGCCGGGGCGAATTCCGGGACGGGGCGTCCTGCTGGCAGACTTCGACTGGCAAGGACACTCCCTTCGCGTCCTCGTTAGTCATCTGTCCTTAAGCAAGCGGGCGCGCAGCCTGCAACTCGATCGCTTGATCGAGCTTTGCCAGGAACACTCGGGGCCGAATATCGTCATGGCCGATTTCAACTGCACACAAAACAATGCCGACTTGCAAAAGTTATGCAATCAGGCGAATCTAAGACTCCCTACGGATTCACCCGAAACCTATCCGAACTGGCGACCCAACCGGGCGATTGACCACATCCTCGTCAGTTCAGAAATCGTTATCGAATCGGTGGAGGCCCTTCGTTTCGGGACGTCCGACCACGCGCCCCTATCCATGCAGATTGCCTTACAACAACAATTACAACCCCGAGAAAACGCGTCATGATCCCAAGGAGTGGCGAATGAGCGAAGCCCCTAAAGAAACGCAGAAGATCGACTATCGCGAGCGGTACGAACAGTTGCTCACGGAGGTCAGTACGCTCGAAAACAACGAGCAGCTGCATCAAACGCTGCTCAAAACGCTGATCAGCCGCGTCCTGTTCGCGGTCGACAAGGCCTATCCAGAACTTTCCGAAGATAGCCGGAAACTGCGCGACACGCTCCGCCAATCTGAAGATGGCCCCTTGGCTCTGGGACGCTTGCAACCGAGCATAGAGCGGCTGGCCGAACAAATCCGAGCCATCGAGGCCGGCAGTCTCACGCCGCCACGCAGCGAGACGCTAACGGCCGAAGAGAATGCGGCCCAAATTGACGTGCGCGATTTTCTCCCGCTTCTTCTCGAACGCATTGCCTTTACCGACCAGCTTGAGGGGCGCCGGGCCAAACTGCTCAAAATCCTGCAGGATCCCAAGGATCATACCCTCAATTCGATTCTGATCGACCGGGCTGCCACACTCATCAATGACATGCGTCGCTCGCTCGAAAACGAAAAATCTGAGCTCGCCCAGTTCTTACAGCAACTGACCGACTCGCTGTCGGAAATCGATCAACACACGTTTGCCAATCTCAGCGACATCCAGACGCAGCGAGATGCTCAACAGGCCCTTGATCATGCCGTGACCGAACAGGTTTCCCACATTGGACGGACGGTGGCAACCGCCACCGACCTCGATGAACTGAAACAAGAAGTCCGTGAACGCATCACGCGTATCGGCGAGTACATTCAGTCTTTCCGACAAAATGAGGAAAAACGACTGGACGAACTCGAAGAGGAAAATGAGCTGATGCGCGAACGTATCGGCAAACTGGAAAGTTCCCGGACCCATCTGCATGAGCAATTGCTGGCCAGCGAGCAAAAAATGCTGCGCGATCCGTTGACCGGTCTTCCGAACCGACTGGCGCTGGACGAACGTCTCGGTCTCGAAATGGCCCGGATGAAGCGCGAGAGCACACCGCTGTGCATTGCCATCTGGGATATTGACCATTTCAAGAGTGTCAATGACACCTTTGGTCACCAGGCTGGGGATAAAGCCCTGCACGTAGTCGGCAGAACCCTGCACAAGCTGGTGCGCGACGTGGATATGGTTGCCCGGTTCGGGGGCGAAGAATTTGTGATGATCCTGCCCAAGGCAACCTTGCAGCAGGCCTTCGTCATCCTGGAGCGCATTCGGGAAACACTCGGCGGTACGGCGTTCCGTTTCAAGGAAACCCCCCTCAAGATCACACTATCCTGTGGCGTCGCCGAACTTCACCCCCACGAGACCAGTGAAATGGCCTTGGTACGGGCGGATGATGCCCTATATCGCGCCAAATCCCACGGTAGAAACCGAACCGAAATGGCACATACCCAGTAAGCCGCCCACCTCTCAACGGCGGCAAAAATTCAGCGCCGTTCGCCCGAGGGCGCACCCAGCGCTTCCATTTCCAGCCGTTGAGCAGCCTGCTTGTAAAAAGCCAGGGCCTGCACGCTGTCCCGTTGTTGCTCATGGATTTGTGCTGCCAACCGCAGCGTAGCCACATCGGGTTGATGCATCAGGGCTGTCGCCAACTCGCTCTGCGCGGTTGTCAGATCATCATTGAGCCAAGCCAAGCGTGCACGGCCATAGGCCATATCCGCATCGCTGAGTGCGCAATCGACTTGCCCCGTCCAGGTTGTGAATAGGTTCCGGCTTCGCACCGGGTCTGCCGGGGGCAAATCCACCCATTGCCGCAGCAATTCCGGCGTGCAGGTCTGTTTGAGGGCCTTTTCCAACACACGCTCGGCGTCCGCCACCCTGCTCAGCTGAACCCAGGCGCGGGCCAGTCGGGCAATCAACCGAGGGTCGGCCTTCATCGGCTTGGGTACTTCGGTCCAGAGTTGGCTCAATCGTTCCGCATCACCGGCGCGTGTCGCTTCCGCCATGAGCCCTGTGAATACTGCATGCTCGATCCGCAACAGATCCTGCTCGGTGAACCCGGGCCATTTAAGGCGCCGCAAGGCGGGCAACAGCGTACGAAGCTTTGCCCAGTCCTCGGCGGCATACAGCGTATCCGCGAAGGCCCGCAGGATTGCCTCGTCCTTGGGGTGGGCCAGCGACAGGCCATGCAGCAGCTCTAGTGCCGAGGGGAAACGCCGCTCTAACCGGAGCCGATTAGCCAGATGCAGTGCCAAAAAATCGGCAAAGCGGGGGTACTGTTCGCGGACCTCATTCAGGAGATCCAGGGCGGCAGCCGTCTCCCCTCGGCCCAGCAAGGCGTCCAAAGCGACGACGGAATGCAGTGGCGGGAGGCTCCCGTGCGCACGATTGGTTAGCGCCAATTTTTCCGCCGCTGCAAAACGGCCGCGTTCCAACTCTGCCCAGGCGCGCAGCAACGCCTCGTCGGCCGCAATCTGTTTTTGCCGCGCGCTGCGCCGGCGCAAGTAGCGTGGTAAGCCAAACAGTGCAGAGAGAAAGCGCCCCAGAATCAGCAGCAAGGCATAAACCACCAAAACCAGAACGAGCAAACCCAATGCAGATGTCTGCATCTGCCAGCCCAACAGAGCAATATCCGCCGTACCTGGATCACGAACAAAATAGAAACCGGCAGCTACCGCCAGCAGAATCAGCAGACCGAATACAACAAAGCGTTTCATGGGTGTGTCTCCGTCACGGCGGGTGCAGGGGGTGCCGTCGTGGTCTCGGCCATCAGACCGGAGGCACGCCAAGCCTTGAAGACCGGCGCGAGATTAGGGAGGGTTTGAGCGGCATAGAAGGAACCCGTTTCCTCAAGTGCCTTCAAGGTGCGCGAAACGACGGACGCCTGATCGTCATAATGCGGTTTGATCCAGTCCTCTGCCTGCCGGATGGATGCTTCCAGTGCGGGTGTATCCCGTGCCAATAGCGCCTCTCTAACGGCGGTCAGCCAGATCAGGGTTTCCCGGTCGGTGCTCGCCCGCGCACTGGCTTTGAGGGGCTCGTCACTATGCGTCACGGTAAACTGGCGCCCCAGCCAATCAGCAACCGGCTGCCAGACGGCATGCGGCCAGCGGACGTACCATGGAGCCACAACTGGCGCCACGGAACTGGCTGGAACGACAGGTGCGGATGCCGCCTGCGCGGTATCCACCGTTCCCGCCAGTGGCCAGTTCGACACGTCGCTGGCCGAACGGCGCAAGGTGAGCGCCATGCCGACCCGATCGAAGGCATCCACTGTCTGCAAGCGGGCCAACACCTGGCTAATGGCCGAACGGACCGGCAGAACCTCAGGGCGAGACAATCGCGCAAGGCGCTGATCGGCCAATGTCAGCGCCACTTCTGCCCCGGCGGGGTCGTGGGCGACACTCAATCGTTCTTCGGCACGGGTCAGCAGGAAGCCGATTTCCGCCACCTGCCAGGCCAGTTCGCCGCGCCCCAATCGATCCTCAATCTGGGCGTAATGATGATCAAGGTTGTCGATTCGCTGGGCCAGCTTCTGCTGGGTGGACTGACTTTCAGTCTGAAGCTGTTCGCGCTGCTGTGTTGCCTGTTGCTGCGCCGAATTCATGGTCTTGGAAAGCTGATCCAGCTGCGAGCGTGAGGCCTGCAAGGCCTGGCCAAGTGCATTCTGATCCGCTTTTTGCGTGATCAGCACGTGGTTGATTCGCTCCGCATTCGCCTGAAAGAGATTCCATCCATACCAGGCCAGACTCGCTAGCGAGCCCACAAATACGACAAACAGCAGTAACAACCAATACCCGTATGCACGGTGCGCGGGGATCGGTGGTTCCACAGCGTCATCCGCTACCTCAGCCGTTTCAGAAACAGGCGCGCTCTGCGCCGCTACACCATCCAATGTCGTTGGCGACACGGCGTCTTCGTCGTGAATCGGTTGGGATTCGGCCTTGGCGTCTTCGGGGGATTGAGACGTTGCTTCGACACGTTTGGCGGACGAGTCTGGAGAATGAGTCGTCATGGGCTATCCTGCTTGAAATAGGGAACGGTCACTGCACGCCTGCGCCAAAGCCCGATCATCCGGGTTGGCCGCCCGCACGATGGCACCGGTAAATCCGAGCGCGCGGGCCTTCGCTTCTGTGCGTTCATTAATCACCACAAGACCAGAGTGTAACAGCCCTTCACGCTGTCCGGCAGCCAGCATCTGTTCGCCCCAGGCATGCAGGCAGTTCAGCGACTCAGGGGCGGTAATCACCCAGATCGTCGGCAGATCGACCCGATCCCAATCGCTGGCAGCGGGCGCGCAACAACGACGATAGACGGGCAGATACCGCACCGTGGCCCCACGGGCCCGCAAACCGTCGGCCAAGGTTTCGCGCCCCGTTTCCCCCCGAACGATCCAAACCCGCTGCCCCGCCCAACTGGACCGAGGGAGCACCGCCAGCAATCCTTCGGAGTCCTGCGTCGCGCTCGGCACAATGATGTCGGGGCTACCCGCAACCTGGTGGTTCCGCAATACGGCAGCCGTCGCTTGCCCCACGGCCGCCCAGTGCTTGGCAGGCAGCGCTTCGAGAGGGGTCAGGGCGTGCGCGTATTGAACAGCACGGGGACTCACGAACACTAACCAGTCCGTTGCGGTGATTTCGCCCATGTGCGCGCGGAGTTCCACAAGGTCGGGCATCGCCTCGATCATCAGCAAGGGCCAGTCGACAACCCGGCACCCCGGATACTGCGCGAGAATCTGCTCCGCCAAGTGGGCATTACCCCCGGCGGGCCGTGTGAGGCCGATCAAAGGGAAACGCTGGTTGGTCACACCGTGTCTCTATTTTGATACTAAAGGGCAGAACCGGTCACCGGGTCGGCATGAATACCCACCTCGGCCAGAATCCGATCCGCGCCATTGCGCAGCATGCGCTCGGCCAACTCGACACCCAAAGCCGCGCCATCTCGAGCGTCCCCTGTGATCTCGTCTCGCACCATTTGCGTCCCGTCGGGCTTGCCGACCATCCCGCGCAGCCACAGCTTGCCACCGGCCTGCAGCACCGCATGGCCCCCAATCGGCACCTGGCATCCACCGTTCAATCGCGTATTGAAGGCCCGCTCGGCCATCACACGAGTAGTCGTGTCCGGGTCGATCAGGCCCGCAATCAGCGCATGAACCCCGGCATCCTTCGTGCGTGCCTCAATGCCCAGCGCCCCCTGTCCCACTGAGGGCAGGGACTCTTCGGGGCTCATCTCGTAACGGATGCGCGCATCAAACCCCATCCGTTTCAAACCGGCAGCCGCCAGAATGATAGCGTCGTACTGCCCCGCATCCAGTTTGGCCATGCGCGTCTGAATGTTCCCCCGAAGCATCTTGATCGTCAGCAGGGGGAACTGTGCCCGGATCTGAGTTTCGCGCCGCAGGCTGGAGGTTCCCACCACCGCCCCGGCGGGCAGATCGGCCAAACGAGCATAGGTATTTGATACGAAGGCATCACGCGGATCGTGCCCCTCCAGAATGGCGACCAGCGCCAATCCTTCCGGAAAGCGCATCGGCACATCTTTCATCGAATGCACCGCGATATCCGCACGACCCTCAAGCATAGCCACCTCCAATTCCTTCACGAACAACCCCTTGCCGCCGATCTTGGCCAGCGGGCTATCGAGGAGCTGGTCACCCATTGTCGTCATGCTCACCAGTTCCACCCGCAGCCCGGGTTGCAGGCGCTTCAACTCACTGGCAACAAACTCGCTCTGCCACAACGCCAGCGGGCTTTCGCGCGTTGCGATACGAATCAGATCCACAGGAGCGACAGAATGCGGCATGAGCTTATCTCCAGAAAAACGAAGGACTATGTTACCCAAGTTTCGGCTGATTAGGGCTGTCCGGTCGGCCAACCCCGGCGTCTGCTGACGATCGGGGCAGCGGATGAGCAGACACCACGCAATCGACGGAGCGGAGGCGAACTGAGCGGTCCGCCAATCAAGTGAACACAACATGCTGCTTTTTGGGCTAAAATAGCTAACGTTTGCCCAACTTCTACCGTGCTCAGCAGGTACCCGCCCCATGCTTTTCCCGACCCATCCCCTGATCCGCCTGGTGGCCCTGTGCTGCCTTCTTACCGGATTTTCTTCCCCCTTAGCCACCGCGCAGGATGCGCCGGACACCGTCTCGGTCCCATTCATGGAGAACCTCAGCAATCTCCCGAAAGATCTGGCCGCAATGCAGGCGGCGAAAATCCCCATGGTGCTGTTCGTACACGCCAGCTACTGCCCCTATTGCCAGGTTGTGGACAGCAACTTCATCGCGCCGATGGCCAACGACCCGGCCTACCAGGGAAAACTGATTGTCCGCCGCATCGAAATCGACGCGCCGCTGTCGATCATCGACCGACAGGGCAATACGGAAACGAATAGGGACTTCGCCCAGCGACTCGGGGTTCGACTGGTCCCGGTCGTCGCTTTTTTCGGACCGGATGGCCAGCAAATCGGCGATGCCATAACGGGTGTTACCGTGCCTGATTTTTACCCCTATTACCTGCAACAGGGGATCGATCTGGCCGAACGCTGCGTGAAGCACCCCGATCCAAAGGCATGCACGCCGACCACCAAGAAAACCGATCGGCGCACACTCTAAAGATCTTCTTATTGCCAAAGGCAGCCAATCAGCTTTTGCGGGCCACTTCGTGCAATAACCCTAGAATTACTATGCCTTATTCACAGGGCATAGATTGCCGATAGGTTTGCTTCCGGCCCCGTCAAACGCTATAAAGAATCTCTTAGCGCACACACCTTCCGAACCACCCCTCGATTGGAGAAACAGATGAAAACCCGTACACGCACCAAAATGATACTCGCATCCACCGCCATTGCCGCCGCCATGACTGCCGGATCCGCCGTTGCGGCCACGCAAGGCCATACTTTCAGCAGCCAGACAACCCAGGGCAGCACCGTCCAACTGGCCGAAATGGCCTGCGGCGGCAACGGCTCCTGCGGCGGCAACATGAAGAAAGACAGCAAGACCACCACCAAGTCCGAAAATAAGAGCTGATAAGCGGCCTCCGGGCACTCAGGTTCCAACCTGGCTCCGGATGGCCATCCAGGCAAGAAGTGTTTCTTGAATCACCTGTCGCTCCCTCAGAAAATGCCTGACGCTGCCCAGGCAGAGTCGGTCGATGTCGGAATCGGACTGCGGCGTGGCAGTCTGATGCACGAGATTGAACACAATCAGCCCGCTTTAGACTTCATCGAAGTCGCCCCGGAGAACTGGCTGCGTCTCGGTGGCCCCGTCAAGCGACGCTTCGAAGCCCTTCTCGATCGCTATCCCCTTTATACCCATGGACTGTCACTCTCGATCGGCGGCCCCGCCCCACTTGATGACACCTTCATTCGGGCCATCAAGCAATTTCTCGACCGCTACCAGCCGGTGCTGTACAGCGAGCATCTCTCTTTCTGCAACGACAATGCCCATCTCTACGACCTGATGCCGATTCCCTTTACCGAAGCGGCCATTCAGCACGTGGTGGAGCGCATCGCTCGGGTGCAGGATCTGCTGGGACAACGGCTGGTGCTGGAAAATGTGTCGTACTACACCGCGCCCACCGCCGAACTCGACGAGTTGACCTTTATCACCACCATCCTGGAGCGGGCCGATTGCGATCTGCTGCTCGACGTGAACAATGTGTATGTCAACAGCGTCAACCATGGCTACGATCCGGCTGCTTTTATCGACCGGATTCCACCCGAACGCGTGCGCTATCTCCATGTTGCGGGCCACCTGCAGCTTGAACCGAATCTGATTATCGACACCCATGGCGCCGCAGTTAGTGACCCGGTGTGGTCACTCCTGGCACATACCTATCGCCGCTTTGGGCCGATACCCACCCTGTTGGAGCGGGATTTCGAAATCCCGCCACTCGGCGATCTGATGGCTGAGGTTGCCACCATACGGTCCCTCGCCGCATCGGCAGCTCAGACCGGGAATGCGGCATGAATCCGGACTTCCGAGCCCTGCAACATCAGTTTGCCGCCTATATCCGCGATCCGGACCGGGCACTCCTGCCCGAGGGTTGTGATCCTGGCCGCATGCGGCAGTATCACCAATTATTTTTCAACAACTTTGACGGCGTGCTGGAAAACACGTTCGTACGCTTCAAAGCCAGCTTAACTTCCGGTCAATGGGCGATCTTGACCCAAATGTTTTTCCGCCACACGCCACAACACTCGCCTTTTCTGGCCGACGTGCCCGCCCGATTTACCGACTTTCTCGCCGAACAGGAAGATCTTGCCCTGACACCGGGTCAGGAAGAATTGGCTGCATTCGAGCTGGCCGCCTTCGAATTGCGCAGTGCCGAAGATTTGGATCTGCCCACGGGGCTGGACCCTGTCGGCGATTTGCGGGCCGGCCATCCGATCGTCAATCCCGAATGTCTCCTCTTTGAAAGCGACTTTCCGGTCCATGACAAAAACTGGTCCCCCACGAACAAAGCCGCAACCCAGCCGACCTTTCTGTGCCTGCTGCGCGACCCGGAGGGACTCATCCAGACCCAGGTGCTTTCAGCCGCCAGTGCGTTGCTGCTGGCCCTGATCGACGAAAATCCCGAGGCGTCCGGAACTGAGATCATCGCCCAACTCTGCCAACAACTGGATCTACCCGTCGAAGAGACCCGACACACCGCCCAGGCACAGCTTGAAACCTGGCATGCGGATCGGATCATTCTGGGGGCCAGCCCTTTGACCGAAGCCCGCACAACGTCATCGGTCAATCCGTTCCCATAGGAACAGCGCCCCCCAGAACGGCTGACCCAAGGAAGAAAACACAAGCCCAACACAAGGAGAAAAGTGATGGCAATTACCGACTGGCCGGCCGATGAACGGCCACGTGAGCGATTATTGAAACAGGGGGCCGAAGCCCTTTCGGACGCCGAACTGCTGGCGATTTTTCTGCGTACCGGCGTGGCGGGCCGTTCTGCGGTCGACCTTGCCCGCGACCTGCTCACGCATTTCGGCGGGGTTCGCGGCTTGCTCGGTGCCCCGCGCACGGCCTTCACCGCCGCCAAGGGCCTGGGCGACGCGAAATATGCCCAGCTCCAGGCTGTGCTGGCCTTGGCTAAGCGTCATTTTGCCGAGGAACTGGCCGCCGGTTCGATCATCGACTCCCCCGAGGCAACCCGCCGCTTCCTGCAGGCGGAACTGCGCGACAGTCCTCAGGAAATCTTTGCCGTGCTGTTCCTGGATAACCAACACCGGGTGCTGGCTTTCGAGCGCCTGTTTTACGGCACGATCAACCAGGCCGCCGTGCATCCCCGCGAGGTGATCAAGGCGGTGCTGCGTCACAACGCCGCGGCCGTCATCCTCGCGCACAACCACCCCTCCGGCATTGCTGAACCGAGCCGGGCCGATCAGGAACTCACCGTTCGGTTACGTGATGCACTGGGTCTGATCGACGTGCGTCTGCTCGATCACATCATCGTCGGCGACCAGTGTACGTCGCTGGCCGAACGCGGAATGATCTGAACACAAACAATTGAATGGTACGCCGCTGGCAGCACCCTTTAGGTCAGGTGCGCCAGTCGATCGGCGGTTCGCCCTGTTGTACGAGAAACTCGTTGATGCGGGAAAACGGATGCGACCCGAAAAACCCGCGATAGGCAGATAACGGCGAGGGATGCGGACTCTGGATGATGAGATGACGCTGGTTGTTATTGTGCGGCGCAATCAAGGCCGCCTTGCGCTGGGCCGCCGCCCCCCAGAGCACGAATACGACCGGTTTCGACCGGGCAGCGAGCGCAGTGATCGCCGCATCAGTAATCAGCTCCCAGCCCTGATTCTGATGCCCCGCCGGCTGTCGGGCCGGCACCGTCAGCACCGCATTCAGCAAAAGCACGCCCTGATTCGCCCACGGCGTCAGATCGCCGGCGGTGTTGTGGATGCCAAGATCGCTCGCCATCTCCTTGAAGATATTGATCAGCGATTTCGGTAACGGGCGCACATCGGGACGGACCGAAAAACTCAGGCCGTGCGCGTGACCGGGCGTGGGGTAGGGGTCCTGGCCAAGAATAACGACCCGCACCTGATCGAACGGGGCGGCATTGAAGGCATTGAACCAGTCTGTCTTGGCAGGCAACACCTGTTTTCCCGCCCGCAATTCCGTGCGCAGAAAATCCCGCAACCGATCGATGGCTTCCGTAGCGAAGATCGGTTCCAGCACCGACCACCAGCCGGGCTCCAGGGGGGGATTGTTTTCGGTCACGGCATCAATCGCTGAATCTGCCATGTTTGTGCATCACTCAAATCGGGTAGATAGACAAACCGATCATGCAGCCGCGAAGGCCGCCCCTGCCAGAACTCCCATTCGTCCGGCACCAGTCGAAAACCGCCCCAGGCCGGGTTTCGCGGCACGTCGCCCTCGGGATATTGGGTTTCGATGGCGTGATACCGGGCTTCCAGATCCGTCCGGGCATCGATCGGTGTGCTCTGGATCGAGGCGGCCGCCGCCATGCGCGATTTGAGCGGGCGTTGCTGAAAGTAGTCCTCGGCGTCCGCCTCGGATAAGCGTTCCACCCGGCCGACAACCCGAACCTGTCGATCCGTTTCCGGCCAGTAGAACGCCAGAGCCGCAAACGGATTCTCGGCCAGCTCGCGGCCCTTGCGACTCCGGCTGTCGGTATAGAAGCATAGACCCCGGACATCCAGATGCTTGAGCAGCACATAACGGGATGATGGCCGACCCGCTGCGCTCGCGGTCGACAGACACATGGCCGTCGGGTCGAAGTTGCCGGCGGCCTCGGCGGCAGACAACCAGTGTTGGAGCTGATCCACCGGATTCGGCGAGAGGTCCGGCCGATGCAATTCACCAAACACAAAATCACGCCGGACGGACCGGTGGTCGAATTCGGATCGATCGATGGGGGAATCAGTCATGGGACCTCGACAATTCAGCTAATGGGACCGGACGCCCTGAACACGAAGCCTACTTTAACAGGCCCGCCCGTCCATCTGGAAAACCAACCCGGCCTACCGCGCACTCAACACGAGGGGCGATACAGGGAACTCACCCGAACAATCATCACCGGCGCGAAGGGAACCCTGGGCTACAATTAAGAAATTGTTCCCAATTTCTGTGATGCTTCATGAATCAAACGCTACATATTTTCCTGCTCCATGGCCTGGGCGCTCAGGGTGACGATCTGGCCCCCGTGGGGCGACTGCTGGCGGAGCAGGCCAACCTGGCGCCCGGCGCTTATGAGATTCACACCCCGGATGCCCCCAGTGTCCCGGTCACCGTCAACAATGGCTATGTAATGCCCAGCTGGTTCGACATCTACGGACTCGACCGCACGGCACCGGTAGATGAAGCAGGCATTCAGTCCACCGTGGAAAACATAACCCGGCTGATTCAGCAGCGCATCGGCGATCAGCCCTTCGTGATCGGTGGTTTTTCCCAGGGTGGCGTGGTCGCATTACGCGCCGCGATGACGACCACCCGGCCGCCGCTGGGGGTGCTCCTGCTCTCGACCTGGCTACCGGCCCGCGCATCGTTCGCCGTACCGGCCGACCGTCTGACCCTGCCGGTGTTCATCGGTCACGGCACGCAAGACGATGTCGTCCCACACATGTCGGCGGACAGCACCGCCGCCCATTTGCGCGCCCTCGGCATGACGGCCATCACGCAACACAGCTACGCCATGGAACACAGCATCATTCCCGATGAACTGGCCGATATGGCCGATTGGCTCAGTAACCTATCAGCCACCGCTTCGGTCTGACGGTTCAATCCTGAATTTTAAGGCCGATTCAGTTCGCCTGATCGTCCGCATCCCGCTCGGCAAAAACTTCCTTGGCGGCAAACATGCCATTCAGTGCAGCCGGGAACCCCGCATACACCGCCATCTGAATCATGATCTCGACAATTTCCTGACGCGTGCAGCCCACATTCAGCGCCGCATGGATGTGTATCTTCAATTGCGGCAGCGCGTTGCCCATCGCTGCAAGCGCGGACACCGTGACGATCTCGCGCTCCTTGAGCCCGAGTCCCGGACGGGAATACACATCACCAAATGGAAACTCAATAATGAACCGCCCCAGATCCGGCGCGATATCCTTCAGTGCATCGATGACCCGCTCACCGGCTGCGCCATCGATTTCCTGCAGCTTTGCCCAGCCCCGCTGAAAACGTTCTGATTCCATCGCCACCACCTGCCCTGATTCACGTTCGAGAAATTTGACGCCCAGTGAATACACCCGATGATCGTCACCGGCTAATCCCTGAAAAGCAAAAGGCCAATCGGCAAAACACCGACTGGCCGAACCCTTGCGCCTGAAGCCGTTTCCGGGGACGAATCCGCCAGAAACGCTGCAATCAGGTCTTATCAGCCAGTTTCTGGATATTACTGTTGATCTTAAACAGCACAATCATCAATTCACTCCAGATCCGTACACCCAGCGCACCAAAGCCGATATACAGCACGCCTTTGAAAAAGCCCCCGAATGAAAAACCACCGGCAAACATGGCACCCAACCCACTCAGCACGACGCCCAGCAACAAGAGCCAGTAGACGAAGGTGATGATCTTCGGGGTGAGCATGACATCAAAAAACAGTACATCTTTCCACATGGCAGCATCCTTTTGAATTGACGTGATGGCGAACACCTGCTCCTTGGTGACAAGCACAGGTATTCTCAGCTTAACGCGCAATTCATAAAACTCGATGACGCCTGTGCGCAGGGCGCTCGATCAATCGGTCTGCTGGCTCGTCAGCACTGCACGCGCCAAGGCGACCTGCTTGCGCACCTGTGCCGGGGCGGTTCCGCCTTCAATATTTCGCGCGGCCAGGCTGCCTTCCAGCGTCAGCACCGAAAAGACTTCCTCCGTGATTTTCGCGGAAAACCCCTGCAGGACGGTTAGAGACAGGTCGGCCAGATCACAGCCCTCGTTTTGGGCATGACGGACCGCGCGGCCCACGATCTCGTGCGCATCCCGGAACGGTATGCCCAGACGCACCAGATAATCGGCCAGGTCGGTCGCGGTGGAGAACCCCTGACGGGCCGCCGTACGCATCCGATCCCGGTTGGGCTGCAGCGCGGGGATCATGTCGGCGAAGGCACGCAGGGAGCCAAGCAGCGTGTCGATAGCGTCGAACAGGGGTTCCTTGTCTTCCTGGTTGTCCTTGTTGTAGGCCAGCGGCTGGCCTTTCATCAACGTGAGCAGGGCAAACAGATCACCGTAGACCCGGCCGGTTTTGCCGCGCACGAGTTCGGGCACATCGGGATTCTTCTTCTGCGGCATGATCGAGCTGCCGGTGCAGAACCGATCGGGCAGATCAACAAAACCGAACTGGGCGGAGGTCCAGAGGACCAACTCCTCGCTCATGCGCGAGAGGTGCATCATGGTGAGCGCAGCGGCGGACAGGAATTCGATGGCGAAATCCCGATCGGATACGGCATCCAGCGAATTGCGGCTCACCCCTTCGAAACCCAGCTGCTCGGCCACATAGGCGCGATCCAGCGGATAGGAAGTACCCGCCAGCGCCGCCGAACCCAGAGGCAATACGTTCACACGTCGACGCACATCCACCAGGCGCTCGGCATCGCGGGTGAGCATTTCATACCAGGCCAGCAGGTGATGGCCAAAGCTGACCGGTTGGGCCACCTGCAGGTGGGTGAATCCCGGCATCACGGTATCGGCCTCGCGGTCAGCCAGATCGACCAGCCCTGAACGCAGGCGCTTGAGCTCGATCTGAATACGATCGATCGCCGCCCGCAGATGCAGGCGGACATCAGTGGCCACCTGGTCGTTGCGCGAACGGCCCGTATGCAATTTCTTGCCGACGTCGCCGATCCGGTCGATCAATCGGGCCTCGATATTCATGTGCACGTCTTCGTAGGCCACCACCCAAGCGAAATCGCCGCGCTCGATATCGAACTGAATACCGTTCAGGCCCTGAACGATCTTGTCGCATTCATCCGTCGTCAGCACGCCGACCTTGGCCAGCATCCGGGCATGGGCGATCGATCCGGCGATGTCCTCCCGATACAGCCGCTGATCAAAGCCGATCGATGCCGTAAAGGCTTCCACGAAGGCATCGGTCGGCTCATCGAACCGGCCGCCCCACAGTTTGACCAGGGGCAGGTCGTGAGTCTGATCAGGGGTTTGCTCGTCGGGTCGGATCATGGCGTGCTTCTCGGTGTGGTTCGAAAGATTGCGGTAGTATATCGCAGGCAGGGAACCCGCTGTTTACCCATACCCTGCGGGACCGATGCGATGCCCAAAATCCGCCCCGGGGTTGAACCGATGACTGGAACAAACCCGGCTCCCCCTCGGACAAACTGTTCCACGACAAGGAGATCGTCATGGCGCCCACCCAAAGAAAACCGGACACCCGCCTGCGCTCTTCCGCACTGCCCGCGTTTTGCACACCACGCATCCTGCTGATCACCCTGTTGCTAGCCTTCTGTCTGGCCCTGTTGCTGGCCATTGCACCCGGCGCCAGCGAAGACCGCTGGATTCGCCTGGGTACGACGGCCTGGTTTACGGCCTGGGTTGCCCTGCTCACGGTGGGTTTGTTGTGCACCCTGCGACGGCCCTTGAGCGCATTGAGCCTCACGCCCCTGCTGCTGAGCGTCATGGGTATTTTATTGGTGGTCACTTCGATCGTGAGCCTGTTCGCCTACCAGTCGCTGACCCAGCTTGGCTGGCAATCAACCGAATCACAGGGGCAGTTTCTTCTGCACAATCAAGCAATAGCTTCCGTGGTCGGTGCGGTCGGCATCTGGATATTCTCCCTTCATTTGAGCAAGGCCCGACAACTGACGGCACAAACCAAGGCCGAGCTGGACGCGCTTCATGCCCGGATTCGCCCGCATTTTCTGTTCAACAGCCTGAATACCGTCGCCGCATTGATCGACACCGACCCCAAGGCCGCCGAATCGGCCGTGCTGAATCTGGCCTCTATTTTTCGGGCGGCGCTCCATGCCGGCGATGTTTCACGTCTCTCCGATGAGTTGGAGTTGGCACGGCGTTATCTGGCTCTGGAACAATGGCGATTGGGCGACCGTCTATCCGTGGAGGAATCTCTGCCTGCCGAACCTCTGCCCGATATTCCGTTACCCGTTCTAACGCTGCAGCCTTTACTGGAAAATGCTGTGCGCCATAGTGCCGAACGCAGCACCATGCCCTGTGCCATTCGTCTGTACTGCCTAGTCAGCGCCTTGTCGGTCAGCATCGTGATCGACAACCCGCTCGTGGAAAACGCCCCCGCAGACACGAACGGCAACGGGATCTCATTGGCCAATATTCGGGATCGATTAGCCCTGATGTTCGGCGAGGCGGCTACGCTGCGAACGGGCATCGTGGATCAACACTACCGGGTCAAACTGGTTATTCCGCGCCCGCCGGCATCCGGCAAGGGGACGTCGGCATGAGAACCCTGATTGTGGATGATGAGCCCCTAGCGCGTGCCCGCCTGCGACGCCTGCTCAATGAACACCCGGATATCGTGGTGATCGGCGAAGCCGGCCACACCGTAGCCGCCCAGGCGCTACTGGACCAGGATCCGGACCTGGTGTTTCTCGATATTGAAATGCCGGGTGAATCCGGGCTCGCCTGGGCCACGCGCTTGCGGGAACGCCCCCTACCGCCAGCCATTATCTTCACAACCGCCCACCCTCAGCATGCGCTCGATGCTTTCGCGGCCAGTCCGGTCGACTATCTGCTCAAACCGATCGAACCGGCCCGACTCGCCCAAGCCATCGTCCGAGCGCGCCAACCAACCCGCGCGCAGCAGGATCATGAACCCGGCATCAGCATCCAGGTCGGCAGGGCGCAACGCACCATCCGGGCCAGCCAAGTCATTGCCGTACTCAGCGAAGACAAATACACCCGCCTCATACACAGTACGGGCGAGGCCCTGATCGACCACAGTCTGAAGGATATCGAAACGCTGCTGGGGGATTATGTGTTGCGGATTCATCGCAACAGCCTGTTGAACCGCGCCCGCCTGACCGCCATCCGGCGGGATGGGGCAGGGCGACACTTTGCCGAAGCGCAGGGGCTGGATCGCCCCCTGGAAATAAGCCGCCGCGCCTTGCCTCAGGTACGACAGGCTCTTGGGTACATCCCGTCGGGGAACGACTCGGTCGCTATGCCGGCGGATTAAGCCAGCGCACTGTGGCTGGCGCCGCTTCATCCTCACGCAAGGCCTGATTCAAATAGGTCAGCGTTGGTTGCATGAGGGACTCGAACTGCCAGGGCGGGTTGATGACCAGCAGACCGGAACCGGTCAGTCGATTGCCCAGCTCATCGCGCACAATGGAATTCTCGATGGTCAGAACCGGCTTGGTTGTCAGGCGTGCGATGCGCCGCAGCCAGCGATCCAAAAACTCCCGCTGCTTAATGGGATACCACAAGACAAAAACGCCCGTCGAAAAACGCTGCAGCCCGGCTTCCAGCGCCAGGGTGATGTCCTCGCGCTCGCTGGTCTGCTCGTAGGGCGGATCGATCAGAATCAGTCCCCGTCGCTCGATCGGTGGCAGATCGGCCTTCAAACCGCGCAACCCATCGTCGCAACGCGTCATCCGGCGGCGCGCACCCAAGCCGCCCTCCGTATAGGGCAGCGTGGATAAGTTCCGCTCCAGCTCACGCGCCACCTTGGACACCATCTCCACCCCCAGAAAACGATCCTGCGCCCGCAAACTCGATGCCGCCAGCAAAGGCGATCCGGGATACGTTCGACGGCCAAACTCAGCTACTCGGACCAGATACTGCCGAATCAACTCGGGCACGACGGCTCCATCCTGCTCGACGGCCGCCCGTAAACGGCCGACGCCGCCCGAGGCCTCGTCACTCCGCCGGGCCTCGGCCGCATCCAGGTCATAGGACCCCGCCCCGGCATGGGTATCCAGCACCAGAAAACCACCCGGCTTCTGCTGCATCAGGCCGATCAACTGCAGAAGCACCAGATGCTTGAGCACATCGGCGTGGTTGCCGGCATGGAAATGATGCTGATAATTCATACGATGTAATCTACGCAGGATGGAAAATGAGCGCCGCCAAATCCTTCAGAAAACGGCCCTTGGGGCGACATCATACGTTGACCGACGCGCAAAAACCGACGAACCACACCCCGTACGAACGCGATAGGACCAAACGCCATCATGGGACCCTTCCTCGATGGCGTCCGGCGCCGAAGGAAATCTCTAACCGACCTTGGAAAAGCACCCAAGAATCGCCCAGCGAGTATCCCGGCACAACCCTAGGCTATTCATGTGCTTTCCGGCTTTTGCGGCGCACCTGACCGCCGAATCAAACCAATTAAACACAATGACTTACACGCGAAGTACACCATAAACAGATGCAATCACACACATCGTTTTCTGCACAGCAGGTGACATAATCCACCCCGCCGCCCATACTGTGGATAGATTGATGTGGAACATCTAGGGCTTCGGCGCGTCGAACCGAATTCATCGAAACGATCACGGACAAGACATGAGGAGGGGGCGTGGATCTTGAAACTCAGGCTGCAGTGTGCGTCGGGATCATTTCCGATACGCATGGCGTGATCGAAAATGCCATCCTCGCGCTCATGGAGCAGTGTGATGTCATCGTGCATGCTGGCGACATCCTCGATCCAGACATCCTGCGCCGAGTTACCCCCAAGTCCGGACATGTCATCGCCGTGCGCGGCAACAACGATACCCCCGAACAATGGCCCTCCGGTACCGCTCACCTGCTGGATACTCTGCCCGAAACCGCGGTGCTCAAACTGCCCGGCGGAATTCTCGTGGTCGAACATGGCCATCGCGTCACCCCGGCGCATGTCCGCCATGAGAAGCTGCGGGCACGCCATCCTGAAGCGCGCGCCATCGTCTATGGGCATACGCACCAGCGCTGCATCGACACCAGCGCTCCCATCTGGGTATTAAATCCCGGGGCAGCCGGGCGCGTACGCGCCTATGGCGGGGCAGGCTGCCTGCTCTTGCACGCCACGCAACACGAGTGGCGCATCGAAACCAAAACACTTCCGACCAGCAACGCCAATTCGGCATAATTGCCCGCTCAATACTCCGGAGTCTAGAAGCGCGCATGGCAAAAATATTAGGCGTGGGCATCGCCACACTCGACATTATCAACGAAGTCGAAGGTTACCCCCCCGAAGACAGCGAAGTCCGAGCCTTGGCACAACATCGCAGAACCGGCGGCAATGTCACCAATACCCTCACGGTTCTGAGCCAGCTTGCCCACCAGGGTCATTTTGCGGGCGTGCTCACCCAGGACAGCGACGGACTTCTGATCCAGGAAAAACTACAGCAGCAGGGCATCGACCTCAGCCACGCCGTGCGTATTGGTTATGGCCATGCGCCCACCTCCTACATCACGCTTAACCGTGTAACGGGTTCGCGCAGCATCGTTCACTTCCGCGATCTACCGGAATATGACGTCAGTCCTTTCCTGAAAATCGACCTGAACCCATTCGACTGGCTGCATTTCGAAGGCCGACACTGCATGGATACCGCCGCCATGCTGGCCTGGGCCCGGAAGCTGCATCCAACGATGCCCATCTCGCTGGAAGTTGAAAAGGAGCGCCCCTTTCTCGACCAGCTGTTTCCCTTTCCGGACGTCGTGTTCTTCTCGCGGGCCTTTGCGCTGGGGCGGGGATTCGCCCAACCCGAAGCGTTTCTTGCCGAGGCCGCGACCTGGGCACCCCAAGCGGTATTGATTCTGGGTTGGGGGGCGGCCGGCGCCTACCTGCGAGATCCCACACAGACGGGCTTGAACGCACACATCCCAAGCACGCCAGTCGATTCGGTGGTCGACACCATCGGCGCGGGCGATACGCTGATCGCCGGTGTCATCCACGGGCGTCTTGACCGGATGACCTGGCCTGATGCGCTCACGTTCGGCGTGCGACTGGCAGAGAAAAAGATTGCGCAATCCGGTTTTGAAAACCTGGGATCCACCGAAGAACAGACCGAACAACCTCTGTGCCGACTCGACGACCTTGGTCCTGCCGATGCCTTGGGCGTTCGCCCCATTCAAGGCATCCCCAGCATCGTGGTGGTCCGGGAACACAATCGCATCCAGGCATTCGCCAACGTGTGCCCGCACAACGGCTCACCGCTGGCCCGTACCGCGCGGCGCGGTTATCTGGTGGAAAAGCCTTCCGGTCCTGTACTGCGCTGTGATGTGCATAATGCCCACTTCGACCCGCAAAGCGGATATTGCACAAAAGGCCCCTGCACGGGACGCCATCTGCAGCCCGTTCCCCTGCGAATTCAACAGGGCCGGGTCTATCTCGATGGAGAGGTGATTGCACCGGTCATCATGGGCTCGGAAATGCCATCGAGTTGAAATATTCATTGCACGCATTCTTAGCTATCCTTACATTGGTACCCCTGCATGCGCGATTTCGCACAACAGCCCTGAAAAAGGAACTTTCATATGCTGTCGCTTCCCTGTTTTAACCCGCCCTTCGTCGCACGACACCCGCGCAACGAATTGCCGACCCAACCATAAGGTTCCTGACAGCCTTATGCTGCCCTCAATGACCAACTATGCGGATGCTTGGCTCTGGATAAAGCTGGACACAAAAGGCAATATCCACGACCAGAATGTCATCATCCAAACGGGCGAACTTCACGACTTGGCACTGGTTCTGACCACCCTTGGCGGGCTTGAGGCGTGGGCAAAAACCGTCGGACGGCATGGCCCCACCGAAGGCACAAACGGCTGGGTCTGGCGAGCGCGGTGGCTCGAAATCCAACACCTTGCCCCTTGGCTGTCGCCCTGCGCAAATGGCGCACCCACAGCCCGTCTGCTGCATGTATCCGCCTATCCCCGGATATCCGAGGAGGCCATAGGTTGGTTGGATCGACTACCCGATTTCGTGATCGGACGCGACGAAAACCTATCCACCGTATTTCTGAACAAGGCCGCCCACGATGCCCACGACGGCTTACTCATCGAACAACTGACGCGGGGAGCACCCGAGTTCGACGAGGCTCAGCCCCCGGCCGAGTTGCATGTTCTGGATCGCGGCGGCAAACCCCGCATCTTCCAACGGCGAACCATTCAGGCACCACCCTCTGCCGCACTGAATGATTTCATCCTTGCGCATGAAATAACGGCCATCAAAGCGCTCGAACACGCCTTGAGCGACAACGAACGCCTGATGCGGACCCTGATTGATGCCACGCCGGATTTCATCGTGATTAAGGATGCCCAAGGGCACTGGCTACTGGCGAACGAATCGGCGCTGAATTTCTGCCATTTGCAAGACATCGCCTGGTGGGGCAAAACCGACGAGGAACTTGCCGCCGCCACCCACCCGATGTATCGCGCGACATTCGCACGCTACGGTGCCACGGATTTGCGGGCCTGGGAAACCCGTCGCCTGGTGCGAACCATGGATACCCTGCCATTACCCGGTGGGCGCACCCGCGTATTCGATACCCTGAAACTCCCCCTGTTCGAACCCGACGGACGGCGCAAGGTTCTGATCATCATCGGCAGGGATGTCACCGAACGTCAGGAAGCACAGGAGAAATACCAGAATCTGGCCAACCAGGACGAACTGACCGGGCTGCTGAGTCGTCGATGTTTTCAACTGGAAGCACAACGGTGGATCGACGAACTCAAACGGGAAAAATCCAGCCAGACGCTGGCCCTGGTGATGTTCGATCTCGATTATTTCCGATCAGTCAACGATAGCTATGGCCATGCGCGCGGCGATCGTCTGCTTCAGGAAATGGCGCACCGACTGCAGCACGAATGTACGGCCGAACAAATTCTGATTGCCCGCATGGGCGGGGATGAGTTCGCCCTGCTGCTTCCAGCCGATAACACTAAGGCCAACCTGGACGCGCTGGGCGCCCAGATCAAGGACATCACGGCCCGCCCCTTCGTGATCGACGGCGTCAGCATCTTTACCTCGGCCAGCACAGGCATTGTGCTGTGGCCGGATCAAGGACAGGCGATCAACGAAATGCTGCATCAGGCGGACTCCGCCATGTATGAAGCCAAGGAGCTCGGACGGAACAGTCACGCTATTTTCTCCCCCCAAATCGCCGAACAACAAAACTGGCGATCAGATCTGCTTACCGCACTGCGGTCCGGACTGACCGAAAAACGTTTCCACCTGGTTTACCAGGTGCAGCAAAACGCCAACAGCTTGGCAATCACCGGTGTCGAAGCTCTCCTGCGCTGGACACCCTCGCGTCCGAATCTGGCGGCACGCCCCGATCAGTTCGTACCTTTACTCGAGCAATCTGGGCTCATCATCGAAGTCGGGAGTTGGGTACTGCATGAAGCCTGCCGACAGGCGGCCGTCTGGTGGCAACAGATCGATGAACCCATCAGTGTCGCCGTCAATATTTCCAGCGTACAGCTCCACTCACCCTGTTTTGTCGATCGAATACGCAGCGCCCTGTCCGAGTCCGGCATCAACCCGGCCCTGTTGGAGCTGGAACTGACCGAGTCCTCGCTGGTCATCGAACCCGCCAAGGCCGCTGCCACTCTGGCCGAGATAAAAGCACTGGGCGTCAAACTGGCCCTGGATGATTTCGGGACGGGATACTCATCGCTGAACTATCTGACGCGGTTTTCCTTTGATCGGCTCAAGATCGACCAGTGCTTTGTCCGCGATATTTTCGTTGACCCCAAGGATCTTGAAATCGTCAAGGCCATCATTGCCATGGGGCATGCCTTGGGCCTGGAGGTTGTCGCCGAGGGCGTCGAAACAGTGGACGAACGCGACCTGCTCGAAGGTCTGGGCTGTGATTCCTTCCAAGGCTATCTGGTTGGGCGACCAGGAAAACCAGAAGAAATTTCCTCCATGCTGGGCGTTGGATTGTTATGATCAACGGCATCCAGTATTTGAGGGGAGTTGACTCACCATGTCTCGCGCCACACGCATCCGAACAGAAATCGAAACCCGATTGACCCCATCCTATTTCGACATCCAGAACGAATCCCATCAGCACGCCGGTAACCAGCCCGACTCACACTTTCGCCTCGTTGTCGTCAGCGAACAGTTCAGCGACAAGAGCCTGCTGGCTCGGCACCGACTCATCCAGAACCTGCTTCAGCAGGAGCGCGATAATGGCCTGCACGCCCTGGCGCTGCATACCTACACGCCCGATGAATGGCTGGTCAAAGGCGAAGCCCCCGAATCACCGGCTTGCGCCGGACAAAACGCATAGATCCAAACGGAGTCGATTCCCATGTGGCAATGGCTAAGCCGACTGTTTTCCGGTGCCCCCCAAACCGGTAGCGGCCGGCAACGAACAGGTGCCGCACAGGCGCCGCGTGCAAATCCGGCACACCGGATTCACGCGCGCGCCAACCTCAATGCGCAGGATCTAGGACCGAGCGAAGTCACCGTGGAGTCGCATTTCCCGGACCCGGAACAGATTTCCACCCTGTTCTACCAAAAGCTGCTGAATGCCTCGGATTCCGATAGAAATGTCAGCCAGACACTTACCGCGCCAGAAATCGCCTGGCTCAAAAAACGCACGGAGGATCTCAAGGAGACCCCCACTCGATTGACCAGCTTTGTGCCGCGGTTGCCCAATATTCTTCCCAAATTGATGAATGCGCTCAAGGATCCATCAACACCAATTCGCACGCTGACCGACCTGATCGAATCCGACGCGGTCATCGCCACCCAGGTATTACGCCTGATCAATAGCCCGGCCATGCGTATTCGGCATGACAACATCACATCGATCGAACAAGCCGTAATCCTTCTGGGCTTCTCGGGTATGCGAGAAGTGGTTGCTGCCGCCATGTTCAGTCCGATCGCGGTATCAAAACCGGTCAGCGGGATCAACCCGCTACTCATTCACGACATCTGGCCGGTCAGCCTACGCGCAGCCAACGCCCTGCGCCTTGCCCTGAAACACAAGCCCGGTCCATCGGAAGAATCGGCACTACCGCACGTTGACGAGAACCTCAGTTTCGACCTCTATCTATCCGTTCTGCTTGAACACACGGGGTTGTTCGCGCTGCTGCATCAGGGCGCGCTCAATGGCCCCTATATCAGTCCCGCCTATCTCAAGCAGTTCCGAGCACTCATACCAACGTACAGCGCCCGCATTGCCCAGGCTTGGGGTATGCCGGAAAACACCCTCCGGCTGATCTGCAGTCCGCCACCGCACTTGTATCACCTGCGCCGGGAGGCCAGATACTTTTCTCTGGCCTGTGTTTTGCATCGGCGCGGCTATCTTGATCAAGCCCAGTTTCTGCACCTCACGCGCGCACTCCCCGCTTACGCCGAAGACTGGTACGACCTATGTATCAGCACGCACGAAGAAAGTTAGACCCACTACTCACTCGCTCGCAACATCGATAGCACAACGTCATTCTTTGCGTGTCCGCACCCTGTGAACTAATGTAATTTAACCGACCTTCGAAAGGGGCAGCCTCCGGCCTAGGAATGCGACAAAATCCTGCCGGGTCATCCATTCACCCTGGACTGGCTTCTTATCGTCGGGTCACATCCAGCAGCGACCCAACGTCATGGAGTCTGTAATACGCGCGGCCCACGTCCCCAACCAGACACACAGGAGAAACTGTCTATGCCACTTCGTTTTTGGATATTTGCTTCGATCAGCCTGATCCCGAGCCTGGTTTACGCCGATCCCACACCGTCCAATCCTAGCGTCTGGACGTCCTCGGCCGAGCTGGGCGCTTCGATGGCCACCGGCAACAGCCAAAACACGAACGTGAATGCCAAGCTGAAAATCAAATACCACCATGAACCCTGGACCAATCGACTGCGTCTGGAAACGCTACAGGCCAGTGAAAATGGCACATCCACTGCGAATCGGACTCTGGCTGATTTCGAAAGCCATTACTCGCTCAATGAACGCAACTATGTATTCGGTTCAACGCGCGCCAGCCGCGATAGTTTCTCCGGTTATAACTACCAGATGAATGCAGCAGCGGGTCTGGGACATCGGTTCTGGTTATCCGATCGGGGAAGTTTTACGTTGGAACTGGGGCCGGGCTTTCGGCGATCACAACAGCAAACGGGCGAGACTCATAACAATCTGATTGCGCGCACTAATGGCGATTTCGTTTACCAATTTTCCGAGCTGGGCAAGTTCGAACAGGAACTCACGGTGCTCGCGGGTCGGAACAACACGGAGCTGGAGTCGGTAACATCACTCAGCGCATCGATGACGAAAAAACTGGCGATGAAACTGTCCTATACCATCCTGCACAACAGCCAGGTACCGGCGAACAAGAAGCGGACGGATACCTTCACTTCCGTTAATCTGGTCTACCAGTTCGAGTAGGCGCTAAGCGGACAGACGTGCAGTGAATCCGGCGATCTTTGCCTCAAGCAGGATTCGAGGGTGCGCCTGTCGATGACCGTTCGGGCGGAGTAGGGGGAACATACTCGGTCATCCATGTATTAACGGACTCGAAAAATGGCCCCGATCGATCCGATAAACCTGCAGGAGGGTGACGGGGCCCTACGAATCTCCGGCGGCCATGCAAAGGGCAGAACGATGACCCAACACCTGGCAGAGTTTCTGCTGCTCAGCCGCGCCGGTAACCATACCCTTTGTCTGGAGATCAAGCGCGATCTGACCGATGTGGTCGGCCATCTTCCGCAATGAGCAGCTTAGGCGTAGAGGCCAATTGCCCTCGGCACAAACTCTGTATGAATAACTTCTCGAAGTGACCTGCGGTCATGATCCTGGCGATCGGGAAATTAGGGACGCATGACCTTCACCACTTCAGTGACCCGTTTGATTCGCCGCATGACGCGCGCCAAATGAATCCGGTCATTCACCCGCAACGTAATCGTAATGATCGTCAGATTGACATCCCGGTCATCGAACCGGACATCGTCGATATCTGCGCCCGTTTCCGCCACTGACCCGGCAATTCGGGCCAAGCCACCCCGAACATTCTTGGCATGAATCACAACGAGCGCCTGGTACTCTCCCGTCGGCTCGCTGGCCCAGTTCACCGCCAGCCAGCGTTCGGGATGCGCCCCCACATCAGCCGCATTCGAACAGTCTCGGCGATGCACCACAATCCCGCGACCCGTGCTCAGGAAACCCACCACGGCATCGCCCGGAATCGGGTGGCAACACTTCGCGAAATCCACCACCAGACCTTCCGTCCCGCTGATGATGATGGGCGCTTGCGAGACATTGAGGTTCATGGCGCGCGACTGCCCCGAACCGTCATCCAGCTGATCTGCGCTGTCCGGCAATAACAACCGTGCGACCAGAGGCGCCATCCGATTGCCCAAGCCGATGTCGCGCAACAAATCGGCCAGCGCTTCGTAGTGATACGCCACCAAAAGCTGGTTCAGCCGATCGGTCTGCACATCCTCGAACTCGACGGCCTCACCATTCAGGGCCTTGGTCAGCAGTCGATGTCCCAGCTTGATGGCCTCCGCATCCTGCAAATTCTTGAGGTAACTGCGAATGTTTGCGCGGGCCTTGGCGGTGACCACAAACGACAGCCAGTTCGGGTTGGGCTCGGCCCCGGAGGCTGTAATGATCTCAACCGTTTGGCCATTTTCCACCGGGGTGGATAACGGCGCAAAGCGGCGGTCGATCTTGCAGGACACACAGGTATTGCCGACATCGGTATGAATGGCATAAGCGAAATCGACCGCAGTGGCACGTCGGGGCAACTCGATAATTTCCCCCATCGGGGTAAAGACATACACTTCATCCGGGAACAAATCGACCTTGACCGACTCCAGAAACTCCTGAGGATTACCCGCCTTCTGCTGGATTTCCAGCAAATCGCGTAACCACTCACGTGCCCGCGCCTGTGTCACCGTCCCCTGGTCGTGGCTCGCCTTGTACAGCCAATGCGCCGCAATGCCACTTTCAGCGAACTGATGCATTTCCGCTGTCCGGATCTGCACCTCCAGCGGAATGCCATGCGGGCCGAACATAATCGTATGCAACGACTGATAACCATTCGCCTTCGGAATGGCGATGTAGTCCTTGAAACGACCGGGCAACGGTTTGTAAAGATTGTGCACAATCCCGAGTGCCCGATAGCATTCATCCACGTTCCCCACGACGATGCGCACCGCAAAAACATCGAACACATCCTTGAAGGACAGGTGCTTTTGCAGCATCTTGCGGTAAATCGAGTAGGGGCGCTTCTCACGCGCATCGATGCTGGCCCGTAAGTGCTCATCGGCAAAGCGCTGAATGAATCGCTCCTCAATGCCTGCCACAATCTCCTTGCGGTTGCCCCGCGCCTTGCGGACAGCCTCGGACAGCACGCGATACCGCACGGGATACAATGCGGCGAAACCCATGTCTTCCAACTCGTGACGCAGGGCGTTCAGCCCCAGACGACTCGCGATGGGGGTATAGATATCGAGGGTTTCCCGGGCAATCCGGCGGCGCTTGTCCGGCCGCATCACGCCGAGGGTACGCATATTGTGCAGGCGATCGGCCAGCTTGATGAGGATGACGCGCACATCCTCCACCATGGCCATCATCATCTTGCGAAAATTCGCTGCCTGGGCCTCGGCCTTGGATTTGAAGCGAATTTGCGTCAGCTTGGAGACGCCATCGACGAGGCGGGCCACTTCTTCACCGAAATGCTGGACGATTTCTTCGCGGGCAACCGCCGTATCCTCGATGACATCGTGCAGGATGGCAGCGATCAACGTCGCCTCATCCATGTGCAAATCTGCCAGAATCTCGGCCACAGCCACCGGATGGCTAATGTAGGGCTCGCCACTTTTTCGAGCCTGGCCGACATGGGCATGGGCACCAAAAACAAAGGCATCCTTGATGTGCTGGATGCCTTCGGGGTCGATATATTGCGCCAGCCTCTCAGCCAGAGGCGCAAAAAAAACTTCTACTTCTGCCGCAGGCTCACCAAAAGCTGGCGTGCCTGCAGCGGGCGATAGCGTATTCGCCTCGGACACTTAGCCCTCGTCGCTGCTGACCGGCGTACGGCGTACGCCGCCTTCGTTCTCATCGGCGAACTGCGCCAGCTCGGCACGGACTTCCGCTTCGGAAATCTGAGAGCGCAATACGACCATGTTGGCCTGGATTTCATTGATCCGCGCTTCGTCGATCTTGCCTTCGCCAATTTCGCGCAAAGCGATGACTACAGGCTTCTCCTTGCCCATCGGAACCAGCGGTTCCGCACCCTGCTCGATTTGCCGGGCGCGCCGCGCCGCCATCAAAACCAACTCGAAGCGGTTGGGAACTTTCGCCAGACAATCTTCTACGGTGACACGCGCCATGATGATTTCTACCCAGAAATGTGAAACTGACCGGACAGTCTAAGGGGTTTCGGGGGTATTCAGCAAATTTTCCAGTCGCGCACGCTCAACTTGTACCTGCTGAGCCATGCGTAAACGACTACTCACAAAAATGCATCCGAGCTGCTCCAGCGCCACCGAGAAATCTTCATTGATAATCAAATAGTCGTAATGGGGATGCTGGCGCATTTCCAGTGTCGCCTCCGCCAGTCGGCGCGCAATCACCTCGGCATCATCCTGCCCTCGTCCAAAGAGGCGTTCCCGCAGCGCCGCCCGACTCGGCGGCAGAACAAAGACCGAGATCGCCGTCGGAAACTGCGCACGCACCTGCTGTGCGCCCTGCCAGTCGATTTCCAGGATTAGATCCTGCCCGCCAGCCAGCACCCGGGAAATAGCCGCCTGAGAGGTTCCGTAGTAATTCCCGAATACCTGAGCGTGCTCAACAAATGCACCTTCGGTAATCATTGCCTCAAACGTCACCACATCCACAAAATGATAATGCACGCCATCCTGTTCGCCGGGACGCATGGCTCGGGTCGTGTGTGAGACGGATAACCCCAGTTCGGGCATACGCGCCCGCAGCGCCTTGATCAAACTGGTCTTGCCAGCGCCCGATGGCGCGGAAATTACATACAACTGCCCCCGAATCACACTAATCTCCCGAATTTTCGCGCGCCGCCCGCAGGCTGCGACGACGACACCATAACCAAAAAAAGACCGTTCCGATCAGAGCGAGTATGGCGCCCACATAGAATACATAGTGCCCCCAATGATTTATCTGCTCGAGCATCTGCTCTGCCGCCTGTCCAAACACCCAGCCAAGCCCGATAAAGAGTGAAGCCCAGATGACGGCGCCCAACGCATTGTAGAGCGCAAACTTCCAGGGGCAGAGGCCGCTATGCCCGATCAGGACCGGGCCGGCGGCCCGAAGACCGTACATGAAACGCACCATGATCACGACAGGAGCGTGATATTTATGTATCCAGGCATCCACGCGGGGTTTCTGGCGCGCCCAACTGGGCAGGCGCATCAGGATCTGATCGCCTTTCCAGCGCCCCAGCCAGAAAAAGATCTGATCACCGAGCCAGCCGAAAAACATGGCAACCAACAAAACGTCGGGTAGCCCCAGCATGCCCTGATGCGCGGCAAGTCCGGCCAGAACAAGCACCGTTTCCCCTTCCAACAGGCAGCCGATCGCCAGCACGATCAGACCGTACTGGGTCAATAACGGGGCGATATCAATTCCGAACACACGCGCACCTCGAAAGCGACGTCGACCAGTCACCCCTGCCGGGGCTAACGAGTCACGTCAGGTTATTCCCTGGTTTATTTTGTTTCATCCTGCCATCGAAGCCGCTTTGCGGACGGGTGCTAGCCCGCAGTGACCCGACTCACGCCATTGGGCGCCGTAACCACCTGAACCCGCTGGCCTGGTGAGAACATCTGATTATCCACTGCCTGAACAATGGAAACGATCCGGCCATTATCCAGCCGCACCGTAATTTCCACGCCGTTTTGCTGCGTCGCGCCTTGTTCGATGGCGGAACCAGCCACGCCCCCGGCAATCGCACCACCGACGGTAGCCAGATCCTTGCCCCGGCCACCGCCGACCGTGTTGCCCAGCAAACCACCCACGATCGCACCGCCGATGACGCCAACCGGGGACCGCGTTCCCGCGATCCGCACACCACGCACGCTTTCCACAGTGCCATAATGTACATCCTGCATCTGCATGGTCGCGTTTCGATTGTATGTGTCGCTGGACATGCTGCCGGCGCAGCCGGTCAACAAAACAGCCAAGCCACTCAAAATCATCACAGAAATCATCCGCAACATACTGCTAACCCAGGTTGGTTTACTCAGGTGCGCAGTATACGAAACATCTGGTCAAAACAATCAGCGCACACCGCCGATGTTGATTTATATCCCGCACAACGGCACCCGAATCCTAGTGCCTAGGTTTTGAAAAGCACCACAAAATGCTAGATTGCAACCCCATACCCCATTACCGGCGCTTCACTGCCCGACAGGTTCCCCATGCTTGAGCTATTGATTTCCCCCGAGGCCTGGATTGCGTTTGCCACCCTGACAGCACTGGAAATCGTGCTGGGTATCGACAACATCATCGTGATTGCCATCCTGGTTTCCAAGCTGCCGGCGCACCAGCGTCAGGCCGGTCGCCTGCTCGGGCTCGGACTCGCTATGCTGACCCGAATCGGCCTGCTGTTCTCCCTGCTCTGGCTGATGGGGCTGACCAAACCTTGGCTGCATATCGGTACCCTCGCCTTTTCCGGGCGGGATCTGATTCTGCTGGTCGGCGGGATGTTTCTCGTCTACAAAGCCGTCACCGAAATGCACGACACCATGGAATCGGGCGGACTTATACCCTCCGCCGATGGACCTCAATTGAAAAAGGTCGCCCTGTGGAGTGTGATCCTGCAAATCGCCCTGATCGACATTGTGTTCTCGCTCGACTCCGTCATTACGGCGATTGGTCTGGTTAAGGACATCGAAATCATGGTCGCCGCCATTATCGTGGCTGTTCTGGTCATGATGGTGGCCGCCAAGTCCATTAGCGAGTTCGTGGAGAAACACCCGACGATCAAAATGCTGGCACTGGCCTTTCTGATCCTGATCGGGGTATTTTTGATCGTCGAATCCTTCGGCATACGTGTGCCCAAGGGCTACATCTACTTTGCCATGGCCTTCTCGCTCGTGATCGAGATGCTGAACATGCGTCTGCGCAAGGAGCGTGCGCAAAGCACGGTAGAGTAGGGCACACGCTCATTTCGTCGCCCTCTGAGAGCGCCCTCTTGACCTCGGCCGCATTCATCAATGGTTCCTTCAGTCCTGGTAGTCGATGATCAGCGGGGCGTGGTCGGAAAATTTCTGTCCCCGATACACCTGCGCGGACTGGACGCGCCCGGCTAGGTCGGGCGTGATGATCTGATAATCGATGCGCCAACCGACATTGTTTTCCCAGGCATTGGCTCGATTCGACCACCAGGTGTACACCGCCTCGTCCGGCGCCACGACGCGGTGCGCATCGACATAGCCCAGCTCATCGAACACCTGGTCCAACCAAGCCCGCTCATGCGGCAAGAATCCCGAATTTTTCTGGTTGCTGCGCCAGTTTTTCAGATCCAGTTCGCGATGCGCGATATTCCAGTCCCCGCATAAGATGAACGGCTGGTTGTGCTGACGATATTCAGCCATGATCGGCAGAAATGCAGCCAGAAAACGCTCCTTGGATTCCTGTCGATGATCGCCCGCCGAGCCCGAAGGCAAATAGAGTGAAGCCACAACCAGATCGGGGTATTCAAAAGCGCAATACCGCCCTTCCTGATCGAACTCCGGCAGGCCGAGCTCCGTGACGATGCGTGTCGGCGGTCGCTTGGCATATATCGCCACACCGCTGTACCCCTTGCGCTCAGCCGACACATACTGGCAGGTGTAACCGGGCGGGTTGAATTCGGGATCGGTCAACTGATCGACTTGCGCCTTGGTTTCCTGAATGCAGACAAAATCGGCATCCTGGGTCGCCAGCCAGTCGAAAAAACCCTTGCGTGACGCCGAACGTATTCCGTTGGCATTAAATGAAATTACCCGCATTCCGACTGCCTCGTGAATCGATGGATGGTCAGTTTAGCGTACTGCCTGCGTCCCGGTGCCTCGGGCTGAATCGCCGGGCGAAAAAAAGCCCCGTATCATTCGGGGCAATGGTTCATCCTTGAGGAGCCACTGAGTCAGATAGGTAGCTCCAGTAAAAGTTCACCAAACAATGCAAAAATCCTGGCCAAAAACAAAAAAAGCAGCCTTCCTTGGGAAGACTGCCGGGTTTGGCAGAGCCGCTCTAGAGCGGTAGGCAGCGATATCTACCCACCGTCTGAGCGAGGGATCAATGCCCCAGTTGCACGGCCAGGAACAACGGTTGCCCATCCCGTAACAGGCGAATCGCGATCGGACGATCCTTGGGGGCTGTATCCAGCGCTTTCTGCAAATCTTCCGTGGTCTTCATGGGCAGGCGATTGACTTCCAACAAGACATCACCCGTTGTCAACATGGAGGCAAACGGCGAGTCATTCTTGACCGCGTCGACCTTCACCCCATATTTGATATTGAACTGCTGCAGGTCACTGGGCGACAGGCTGGATACCTTGAGCCCCATCTTCTCGATGGCCGCCTGAGATCCCCCTGCCGCTTCCATCGCCTTCTTGTCCAGTTTTTCGATAATCACGGTCATCTCGTGATCCTTGCCGT
>JAGXHU010000019.1 GCA_024636015.1 Halothiobacillus sp. | reverse complement strand
GCGCAGTTCTCCCCGGAAATCGAGATCTACTCGATCGACGAATGCTTTCTGGGCCTCACCGGCTTCGCCGACCGCAACCTGACCGACTACGCCCAGACCATTCGCCAGACGGTGCAGCAATGGACCGGCATCCCGATCTCCATCGGCATCGCCCACAGCAAAACGCTGAGCAAGCTGGCCAATCACTTCGCCAAGAAAAATCCCGTACTCACCAAGGGCGTTTGCGATCTGCGTGCGCCGGAACGGCTGGAACGGGTGCTGGCCGTCACCGAAGTGGGTGATGTCTGGGGCATCGGGCGACGACTATCCCGACAGCTACAGGATCAGGGTATCGAAACGGCCCGAGACCTGCGCGATGCCCGCCCCGAACTGATCCGTCAGCGCTACAGCATCACCGTGGAACGGATCGTGCGCGAATTGCGGGGTGAGTCCTGTATTGCCGTGGAAGAGCTCGCTCCGCCCCGCCAGCAAATCATCGCCTCGCGCTCCTTCGGACAACGACAAACCGCCTTCACCCCCATCCATCAGGCGGTAAGCAGCCACATCAGCCGAGCCGCCGAAACGCTCCGGCGACAGGGCTCGGTTGCCAGCGCGCTAACGGTGTACCTCCAAACCAGCCCATTTGATCCCGCCGACCGCGCTCATTGCCATAGTAGCTTCACCATCAACCTGCACCAGGCGACGGATGACACCGCCTGTCTGTTGCGCTGCAGCCACACTGCGCTGAAAAAAATCTACCGTCCCGGCCTGCGCTATCAAAAATGCGGCGTCATCCTGTTTGATCTGGGTACGCCGCAGGGTAGCCAAGGGAGCCTGTTCAGCAAACAGACGTCCGTAGATCGAACCCGCCGCAGCGACCTGATGACGGCCATCGACCAGATCAATTTGAAGATGGGCCGCCGACAGATTCGCTTCGCCGCTGAAGGATTCCAGAACAGCTGGAAGATGCAGCAAGATCGCCGCTCACCGGCCTACACCACCCGCTGGGACCAACTCCCCTGCGTGGGCTGATTCGCGCCGATCACGACACACAATCACGCCGCAATACCATTTCCAGTCAGAAAAAATACCCAAACGATTTGCATGGTCAATACTTAAAATGCATGCTAAATTATTAGCAGACTATCCAATTAATTCTCGTCGCGGAAACCTATACCATCATGCCATCATGCCCTGCGATTACGGCGCCAGCTCCTCGGAAACAGTTGACGGCAAGACACCTACTCGGGGTGTCTTTCTTCTGTGGGCTCACGTGTTTCGGCCTTCCGGCCTTGGCCGCAACACCGCCCGCACACAAGATGCTGCCCCCCATCGTTCCCGTCGCCACCGTCCACCCCCAAACCGTCACGGTTTATGAAACCTTTACGGGCAGCACCGTTGCAAACCGAAGCGTCGACGTACGCGCCCAGATCGGTGGAATTCTGGACTCGCGTGCCTATACCGAAGGGCAACTGGTCAAAAAGAGTGACCCGCTGTTCAAGATTGACGACCAGCCTTATGTCGCCACCCTGCATGAAACACAGGCTGCAGTCAGCTCGGCCCAGGCAGCCCTGAATGCCGCGCAGCGGGACTGGGACCGAATCAGCACCCTGTTTGCCAAAGGCGTTGTCAGCGTCAAGGATCGGGATGATGCGCAATCCGCGCTGGAAATCGCCAAGGCAGCACTCAAAGTTGCGAATGCCAAGGTCAATGCAGCTCAGATCAATGTCGATTACACCCGCGTCACGGCACCCATTGCCGGGATCGCGGGTTTACGGTCTGTCGCGGTCGGCAACCTGATCAAGCCGGGCGACGAACTCGTCCAGATCAACGACATCGACCCGATTCAGGTGCTGTTGACCTATTCGTCCGACAACCGTTACGCCACGACACCAGCCTTGAACCCGGATGCCAAGCATCCCACGCCCGCCATCTTGTTGGCCGCCGGCAAAGAGGTTGATGGCGTCGTCAACTATCGATCCATGACCGTCGATCCACAAACCAACACCATCACCATGCGCGCCTTGTTCCCCAATCATGCTGAGGCCATCAAGCCCAATGCCTTCGTGCGGATCAAGATCAAAGTCGCCCAATTTCCAGATGCGCTGGTCATTCCGCAAACAGCTCTGACCAGCGGCATCCGCCCCGGTAGCTATGCGGTTTATACCGTTTCCAAAGATAACGAAGTACATCTCACGCCCGTCGAACTGGGACCGAACAGCAATAAGGGGCAGATCGTTGAATCCGGTCTGAGTGCTGGAATGCGGGTGGTCACGGACGGCCTCATCAAATTGAGACCGGGCATCCAGATCGAACCCTTGGCTGGATCGTAATTCCAGGCACCCCCTGGCTACCGTGACAAAAACGCTTCAAAGGTCTGGCGACAATTTATGATTTCAAGCTACTTCATCCAGCGGCCCATTTTTGCCTCCGTGCTGGCGATCGTTATCACGCTGGCCGGTGCCGCCGCCTTTACCGGGCTGCCCATCGAACAGTATCCGCAGATCGTGCCCCCCGATGTACAGGTGACCGCAACCTATAACGGTGCCGATGCCGCCACCATCGCGGAATCCGTCGCCGCGCCGCTCGAACAACGGATCAACGGCGTGGAAAACATGCTGTACATGACGTCGACGAGCTCGGACGATGGCACGATGACGCTGACCGCGACCTTCGCGAACGGTACCGATCCGGATCAGGCCACGATCGATGTCAATAATCGGGTTCAGCAGGCACTGTCACAGTTACCGCAGGAAGTCCGGGATCAAGGAATCACGGTCCAGAAAAAGAGCAGTGACATCCTGATGGTCATCACTCTGCTGTCGAAAAATGGTGAATTCGACACCAAGTACATCTCCAACTATGCCCTGCTCAATATCATCGACGAGCTCAAACGCATCCCCGGTGTCGGCGACACAAAACTCTTCGGCGCCCAGGATTACTCCATCCGTATCTGGCTCGACCCGGCCAAACTGGCCCATTTTGGGTTGACCCCCACGGATGTGTCGAATGCCATCAAGGCGCAAAGTGCCCAATTCGCTGCGGGCAAGTTCAATGACGCCCCCAACGACAAGGCCGAGAGCTTTACGTACACCATCAAGGCAGACGGACGTTTCCGGGACGTCAAACAGTTCAAGAACATCATTCTGAAGTCGAACTCCCTCGGTGGCACGCTCAAACTGGAGGATGTGGCGCGTATCGATCTCGGCACGAAAACTTATGGCTTTAACGCCACCTATAATGGCAAGCCAACGGTGCCGATCGGGATTTACCTATCGCCAGGCGCCAATGCCCTTGATGTTGTGGCGGATATCCGCGCCAAGATGGTGGCGTTGAAAAAGGCTTTCCCAGGTGATCTGACCTACACCATTCCCCTCGACACCACCGATTTCGTCCGAATTTCCATCCACGAAGTACTCAAAACCCTGCTTGAAGCGATGGTGTTGGTCGTGCTGGTAATTTTTGTCTTCCTGCAAAAAGCCAGAGCCACCGTGGTCCCGCTCATTGCCATCCCTGTCGCCTTGATTGGTGCCCTGGCCGGTTTGTACATGGCGGGAATGTCGATCAATCTGCTGACCCTGTTCGGCTTTGTCCTGGCAATCGGGATCGTGGTCGACGATGCCATCATCGTGATCGAGAACGTCGAACGCCTGATGCATGAACAACATCTGCATGCCAAAGAGGCGGCCATCAAGGCCATGGAACAGGTATCCGGCCCGATTATCGCCACAACCATGGTGCTGCTGGCCGTTTTCGTGCCGGTTGCCTTCATGCCGGGACTGACCGGGGTCATGTATCGACAGTTTGCCGTCGCCATTTCGATTTCTGTGGTCTTGTCGGCCGTCGTCGCACTCACGCTGACACCCGCCATAAGTGCCATTCTGCTCGGCAAACATGAACTGGACGAGCCATTGCTCCCGTTCCGGATATTCAATCGCGGTTTCGCGAAACTGACCCAAGGTTATATGGGGCTGGTTCATTTCTTTATAAAGGCATGGCCGATTGGTCTGTTGATTTTTGCTGGTGTCATCGCTGCGGCCATCATTCTCTTCAAGCAATCGCCGACCGGGCTGGTGCCTGATGAAGATCAGGGCTACTTCATCTCCGTCATCAAAATGGCGCCGGGCGCGAGTCTTGACCGGACCAGTCAAGTCCGAGACGAATTTTCAGCTATGGCTCGAAAAAATCCTGAGGTCAATGCCTGTATCGCCTTCGCCGGTTTTGATCTGCTGTCCAGAACCTCACGATCCAATATGGGGGTGGCATTCACGCGTCTGAAAGACTGGTCACAGCGGCCACTGCCTTCCCAGAGCGTTAAGTCCCTTGTTCATAAAACAATGGGGGAAGCACGACATATTCCCCAGGGACAGGTATTTTCGTTCGTTCCACCACCGATCCGGGGTATTTCAACCACGGGCGGATTCGAGTTCTATCTGCAAGACCGGGGCCCCGGGGGGTTGGCCAGTTTGAACGCAGCGGTCCACACCCTGGTTCAGGCAGCCAACAAACGACCAGAACTGCAAGGTGTCCGTTCGACGTTTGTCTACGACATGCCCCAGTATCATATGGAGGTCAACCGGGACAAGGCTTATGCGCTCGGTGTGCCCGTCAAAGACATCTTCACCGCAATGCAATCCACTTTCGGTGCAGGATACATCAACGATTTCACCCTGTTCGGCCGCAATTTCCAGGTCAACATGGCTTCCGATAAGGACTTCCGGGCATCGCCGCAAGATCTGGAGCAAGTCTATGTACGCAGCACTCACGGGAAACTGATTCCCGTCAGCTCACTGGTGACACTGACCCGAGTCACCGGTCCCGACGTCGTGGATCGATTCAACATCTTCCCGGCTGCCAAGATCATGGGTAACCCCGCGCCCGGCTATTCTTCCGGACAGGCCTTGAAGGCGATGCAGGAAGTGGCGGCAAGCAATCTCTCCCACGACTTCAGCCTGGGCTGGATTGGCGCAGCCTACCAGGAACTGTCGGCGGGAACATCCGGTGCCATTGCCTTCGGACTCGGGATTGTGATGATCTTCCTCATCCTGTCTGCCTTGTATGAACGCTGGACGCTGCCGTTGGCCGTGATCACAGCTGTCCCATTCGCCGTTCTCGGTGCATTGCTGGCAAACTGGATGCGGGGGCTCGCCATCGATGTATATTTCCAGGTCGGCCTTCTGGTTCTGATCGCCATGTCCGCCAAAAATGCCATTCTGATCGTTGAGTTCGCCTCCAAGCTTCATTTGCAGGGCCGCACGATACGTGAGGCCGCCGTCGAGGCCGCACGCATCCGGTTCCGCCCGGTCGTGATGACCTCAATGGCCTTTATCCTCGGGGTAATTCCACTGGCCATGGCCACCGGAGCGGGTGAAGGTGCACGTCACTCCCTCGGTACCGGCATCGTGGGCGGCATGATCCTCGCCACCTATGTAGCGATTTTGTTTGTTCCGATGTTCTTCGTCCTGCTGCAGACGCTCAGCGAGAAGATACGGCCCAAATCCAAACAGAGCCCCCATTAACCCATTATCAAGCGTACTCACCGTAGGATGCCTGGCGGCGCTCTGCGGAAGACCAGATCTGAATACGCGACCAGCGCACCGGTAATCAACTGCACGTTGCTTCTGCCGGTGTTTCTCTTCACATTAAAGTGACCTGCCCAAGGTAGCACTCAAGTTCACCCACAGCTTGAGCCTATTCACGAGCGCACGGTGTGCTCCCGTACCAGACGGAGTTCGGTGACAGAAAATAAACGAATTTTGCGGCACAAGCATAAATCCCACGCAGTGAGCTGCGCATGAATTCAGTCTTTCACGCAATTCATATCCCTGCGTTAGCGCTACCGTACAGAACCTCCGATCCGCGACACAGCAGAACTGGCAGGTATTCATTAGAGTTTACTTATCCAGTAATCAATTTTTTCATGACTAGATATGCCTATAAAAAGGAACCCTAAACGCTCAGAATCATCTAAAATGGATGACCGCCTCGTCAGACATTTAGGCGTTAGCATCTGTGTATTAAAACCAACCTAGGGGTAACCATGAAAAAAATCGTTTTGGCATCTGCCATTGCAGGACTGATGATCGGCACCGCACACGCGGCCAACAAGGCTGAAGTCATTGTTGATCCCAACCAGCAATTTCTGGAACACATGGTTCCGATGAACAACTCCGGCATTACCGGCACCATCACGGTTATCCCCGTTGCGGTTGATAAAACCAAACTGGTTGCCGTCATCAAAGGCAAGAATATTTCTGGCCCAATGCCGTTCAGCATCAACCTGGGTCGTTGCGACAATCCAGCCGCCAAGGTCAAGTACCCGTTGACCGAAATGGTTCATGGCAAGTCAGAAACCGTGATTACTGCAAACACGGCTTCTCTGTTCCAGGGCGACCAACTGTCGTTCAACCTGGGTGAAAGCAAGAGCACACCGAGCAAGTCTGTTGCCTGCGGCAACATCCAGTAATCCAATAAGGATTACGACTTCTCAAGGTTGGCCATTCTGAGCCAACCCGGTGAAAAAACACGAGCCCCGCATTGCGGGGCTCGTGTTTTTTCATGAGAGAATAAAATGATTGATCGGCAAAAAAACGAACTGTTCTGACTGTTACCCAGCTAGATCAAAAGATGCATGCGACGCCGTTTCAGCAGAACCACAGTCTCACACCAGGCCACACCAACGATCAGCGGATACCAACCTCAATTTCTGCTGGCTACAACCAAGATCTGGCCGGGTTTCAGCGAATCGTCGAGTTTGAGACCATTGGCGGAGAGTAGTTCGTTCACCGTAGTCGAAAACCGATGCGCCACATCCCACAAGGTATCGCCTTTTTTCACGATGTACTGTCGCGCACCTTTGTGTGCAGCTGCCTCACTGTGACCACGCTGGGAATGACTGTTACTCGCTGAAGAAGCATGATCGAATCCGATAATGAGCTTCTCACCCGGCTGGATGACACTGTGCTTGTTCATGCCATTCATGTGTTGAAGATCGGCGAGATCAATCTTGAATTTTCGCGACACCCCCCACAGTGAATCACCACTCTGTACGGTATACAGACGGTCATGTCCCGCAACATACTGAGTCTTTCTACCCAGTGGCACAACGATGGTTTCGCCCGCGTGTGCATAGTCGGAACTCAAACGATTCATCTTGATCAATTCATCGACGTCACAACCGAAACGATAGGCCACCTTGTGAAAACTATCACCGCGCCGGAGGGTATATCGTCCCCAGTCACGCGCTGATTTCTCCGCTTCTTCAAGTGCCAGGGGGGTGAACTGGTCGGCGATGCTTTTCGGCACGAGTAGATGATCGGTTTGCGGACCAGTAATCAATTTGTCGAATCCAGGATTCAAACGATACAGCTCGTCATGGGATATCCCGGTAATCTGGGCCAGTTTCCCCAAATTGACAGATTTATCTAACTTGATTTCCGTTAACACCGGTGCATTCGGGATGGGGTAAGGGTTGAATCCATATTTTTTCGGATGACTGAATATTTCCACAAGGGCATACAGTCGTGCCGGATAATCCGCGGTTTCATGGCTGATCTGGGTCAGATCCCAAAAATCCGTTGGGCGTCCGCGGGCCGCATTGTAGGAAATAGCATTCTGCAATGTGCCCTCACCACCGTTATACGAGGCAAAGACGATGGGCCAGTCATCATTGAACATCGTACGCAGCCGGGAGAAGTAGCTCATGGCCGCATCAGTGGATGCCTTGATGTCCCGCCGGCCGTCATACCAGGTCGTGCGCGCCAGGCCGAAGTGGGTTCCAGTACTGCGGACGAATTGCCAGATACCCGCCGCATTGCTGCTAGATACCGCTTCGGGTCGATAGGCGCTTTCCACGATGGGGAGCAATGCCAACTCAAGCGGAAGCTTATTTTTCTGCAAGTCTTTCACGATCATGTGCAGATAGGGTGCTGCCCGCTCGGTCACCCGTTGCAGGTACTCGATATGACTGGCATAGAAATTCAGCTGCGCCTGTACACGCGCATTATCGGGCACAGGAAGGGTGAATTGCGTGGCAATATAATGCCAAAGATTGCCATCATAGGCCCAGGCAGCCGGGTGCCCATTTTGTGTCACCCCCCCGCCCATAGCGGGCAGGATGCTGTAATCCACATTGGGCTGTTCATTCGCACCGAACGGTGTGGACGTGGATGTCGTCGCCGTCGACGAGGAATCGATCGCGCCGGGCAGTTGAGCACAGCCGCCCAGTAACGCGATAAACGGCAACCACAATAATGCGGCAGGGAAACCAGATTTCGATCGAATGTTTCGATCAGGCAAAAAATTAACAACGAGGCGAACAAGCGGCTTCATAAGCTGTATCAACATCCCTTTACAAAGGCTTTAGGCCATCAAAATCATCTTTCCAGCGGCGCACAATGCCGAAGGCTTCTTCATCCGTTATCGAAGACGCGCTAGCGTAATGGATAACGGCTTCACGCAAACCGGGTTCACGAATCCGCAGGAAAGGGTTTGTCTTTTTTTCGAGCGCCAAGGTCGTTGGCACTGTTGGACGACCATCCTGACGGACTTTAGCCACCTCAGCGACCCGAGCCCGAATGGCTGGATTGTCCGGTTCGGCATGTTGCGCGAATCGCAGGCTATCCGCCGTATATTCGTGTCCACAATAAATCAATGTATCGTCCGGCAACGTCGCGATACGATCCAGTGAGTGCAGCATTTGTGCGGCCGTGCCTTCGAACAAGCGGCCACACCCCGCACTGAACAACGTATCCCCCGTAAAGGCAGCGCCCTCTGTGAGAAAAACGATGTGGCCCAGCGTATGGCCCGGTGAAGTCAGCACCCGAAAGTCCCCCACGCCTGCAACCGTAAAAGCATCACCATCCCGCTTGGGGTCAGTCACCCAGGTTTGTGCCTCGGTCGCCGGGCCGATCACCGGCACTGGATAGCGAGATAAAAAGGCCTGGATTCCTGCCGTATGATCCCAGTGATGATGCGTCAGCAAAATGGCTTGGGGAACGAGTCCTCGTGACGCAATGGCAGCGATAACGGGCTCAGCTTCGCCGAGGTCAACGACCGCACATTGCCGATTGTCACCCTCGATGATCCATACATAATTATCATCGAGTACAGGAATCGCATAAATCTGCATGACGCATGTCACCTCTGCTAGGCATGCAGCCGATCATCGATTTCAGATCGAGCCTTGTAAAATCAGTGACACAGTGTACAAATATGACAGCCGAGGTCAATCGGTTTGCGTGATCATAACGAGCCGTTTTTCATTTCCACAACATTTACCCGGGATCCGAATTTCGATACCTGGGAAAAACAACCAATGAGGAGCGTGCTGCCCCTGCGTTTCGGCCTGAAGGAGAAAGGATCTGTCTACCAATCCGGCATCCGGCACTTGCGTGAAGCGCGAACCACGCCTACGATAGAACCAGTCTTCTGAGGCGTACGTCAGGTTCCTCTCAATCCCTTGAGCCTTAATCTGCGACTTTGGGGGGTGCACTAAGTGGGTTGTGTGCAAGTCCGTCACGAATGGAAAGCCTAAAGCCCTCTGCGCGCCGCCCAGCTTGAACCTCCGGTTCAAGGTCGAAGAGCAGCCAACGGCGTTTTGGAAGACACACCACACCGATCCGCACAATGAACACACCCGCCGATAAAACCACCCTACGTCGCAAGCTCAGAATCGTACGCCGCACTATCTGCGGTTATCAGCGTCGACTGTATCAACGGCGTATCGCCCAAACACTCAGTACCCTTCCCGCGCTCAGATTCGCCAGACGCATCGCTGGTTATATTGCATTCGACGGTGAGCCGGATGTGCGCGATTTCTTGCGCATGCGCGACAGAAAAATTTGGCTACCGAGAGTAAACCGAGATCTGACCCTGCATTTCCGCCCGGCTTTCGATCTGAACTCACGGCTGCCACGCCCTCCAGGTGCCCGACGCAATCAGTTCGGCATCCTTGAGTCTCACCGGCATCCCCTCCTCCGAGCCGGAAACATGGATGCACTCCTGATACCGCTGGTCGGCTTCGATGAACAAGGTAATCGCTTGGGTATGGGGGCGGGCTACTATGACCGGAGTCTCGCCAATCTGCGGCATCCCAGACCATTGTTGATCGGCATCGCCTTCAGCAGCCAACAGGTGGAACAACTGCCTGTCGATCCCTGGGATATTCCGCTCGACTACATCGTCACCAACAAAAGACTCCTCAAAATCCCCTTTAGGCCAAGGAACCGATCATGAATTACTGGTTGATGAAATGTGAGCCCGATGTTTTCTCCATCGATGATCTGCAGCACCAGAAGATCGAAGGTTGGTATGGCATTCGTAACTACCAGGCTCGCAACATGATGCGCGATGCCATGCGGATCGGAGATCAGGTGTTTTTCTACCATTCCAACGTCAAGGTACCCGGAATCGTCGGCATCATGGAAGTCGTGAGCGCCCCGTACCCGGATCCCACCCAATTCGACCCAGACCATCGCTACTTCGACCCAAAAGCCACCCAGGAACAACCACGCTGGGTACAGGTAGATGTTCAATATATCCGGCATACCCAACGCCTGATCACGCTGGAAGAACTCAAGAACGACGATCAGCTCTGTGAGTCACCGCTGTTCAGACGGGGCAATCGACTCTCCATCATGCCGGTCGGGCTCGGCGACTGGCAGCGTATCCTTGATCGCGAACAGTTGCCCGAATTGAAATAAGGCGCCGAAACTCGGCATCCGCATTGACGTTCAGAAAAATCATCCACAGTTTTTCAGCCCAAACTTGCAACAAGCGGGCTGACTATCAGAATGCATACCGCACCGCAACCGAATAAACCCAGAAAATCCTCGCGCTATATTTTCTATTTTAATTCATTAGCTTATTCAAATAGCCGCAATTACAGCCGTAGGCTGGTGATTTTTTAACCAAACGACTAAGCTCTTGATCCCAAAAACACAGATAGAGATCAGTGGGAATTACACACAATGTTATCCACAGGATATGGGGATAACCGTTCGTGTATAAGGGCACCGAATCGATGATGGTATTCGTCACCAGATCCACCCGGTCCAAGGGGTGGCCTAACTGTTTCGCTTCATGAGAGTGAGAAGCCGAAATTGACCCCATACCCCGCATCCACATCGATCAAACAAATTTACGAGAAAGCCCGCGGCATATCCGTACCTTACTACCCCTCAATGCCCGAAATGGACTGACAGTGACACCGTGATATCAAGCCTTATCCGGCGGGCGTACCGCTCAAATCGCAGCGTGATCAGGATTTGTTATCCACAACATCATCAAATTGTCATAGCGCATCGCAACAGGGGTACATGGTTAAATTCCCATCGCAACACTTTGAACACCCATCGAGCGCAAAAATAATTTATATAAAATAAACAATGGGTTACAACAGAAACCCAGGATGGGAATGAGACATTGGTGAATTAATCACCAACAGCGCTAAGTGCTTGACTCACTGCGCTCGAAATCAGATAGAAGACATTCATCCACTGGGTTATCCACAGGAATTGTGCGTAACCGTTTTGGTAGAAACCGCATGATTCCAGGCTTACCTGTAGAAAATATTAAAACAAATTCTTCAGCGCGCAGCGCGCCGGATATTCACGCCAAAAACAACGCATAAACCGGATTACCGCTTTCATCCCAATAGGGATAACCCAAACGGGTCAAGTAATCGGTCAGGGCACTCAGTTCATCTTCCGACACCTGGACACCGACCAGAACCCGACCATAGTCAGCCCCATGATTTCGATAATGAAACAGGCTGATATTCCAGCGTGCCCCCAGGAGCGTCAAAAACTTCAACAAGGCACCCGGGCGTTCGGGAAACTCGAAACGGAACAGACGCTCATCGGCGATGTTGCGCGCGTGCCCGCCCACCATGTGCCGCGCATGCAGCTTGGCCAGTTCGTTGTCGGTCAAATCCAACACCGGATAATCCGCATGCGTCAGATGGTTGAAGACGGCGACCCGGTCGCCGGGAACATCAAGACGAATGCCGACAAAGATATGCGCGCGCTCATCATCGGCATAACGATAGTTGAATTCGGTGATTTGGCGACGACCGAGCAATTCACAAAAAGCCTTGAAGCTCCCCGGCTGCTCCGGAATCGTAACGGCGTACAAGGCCTCACGCTGCTCACCAATATCCGCACGCTCGGCCACAAATCGTAGCCGATCAAAATTCATGTTCGCGCCGGAGGCAATGGCAATCAGGGTTTTCCCCTGCAGATTATGCGTTTTGACATAACGTTTCAGCCCTGCCAGCGCCAAGGCGCCCGCCGCTTCGTTAATCTGCCGGGTATCGTCGAACATATCCTTGATCGCGGCCGTCATGGCATCGGTATCCACGGTAATCACCTCGTCGACCGCCTCCTGGGCAACGGCAAAGGGATATTCACCCACCTGGCGCACCGCGACACCCTCTGCGAACAGCCCGACATGATCGAGAATGACCCGCTCACCCGCCTTCAATGCCGATGCCATACAGGCTGCATCTTCAGGCTCCACGCCGATGATCAGAATCTCTGGCCGCACCATCTTCACATAGGCCGCGATGCCGGCGATCAAACCACCACCACCGACCGGCACGAAAATCGCGTGGATCGGATCGGGATGGTGTCGAAGAATTTCAGCCCCGATCGTCCCTTGCCCGGCAATCACATCCGGATCATCAAATGGTGGGATATAGGCAAGCCCCTGCGCGGCCTCAAGCTGGCGGGCATGCACATAGGCCTCTTCAAAGGTATCACCAAACAGTACGGCTTCGGCGCCACGGCGTCGTACAGCCTCCACCTTGATCCCCGGGGTAGTCAGGGGCATCACGATGACGGCATGCAGTCCCAGTTGCTGTGCCGCCATGGCGACACCCTGGGCATGATTACCCGCCGAGGCTGTAATGACGCCTTGGTCAAGCAATCCCTCCCGCCATAATCGGTGGATCTTGTTATACGCACCGCGCAATTTGAAGGAAAAAACGGGCTGAGTATCCTCGCGCTTCAGTAACACGCGATTATTCAGGCGCTCGGAAATCAACACCGCCGTCTCGAGTGGCGACTCCACGGCAACGTCGTACACCCGGGCCGTCAGGATGCGGTGGAGATAATCTTGAAGTAATGCGGACAAAACCCGTTCCTCAGTGTATTAAATTTTCAAAAACGCGGCCCGTGAGAGATGCATCAAATTCCCTATCATGCCAGAATGTTGGCCGATTCGTCGCCTGGCTGATGTCACCTGGCGCACTCCCAAAATACTGAAGGAACGATCCATGACCCCGCAAGACCAATTGAAGCAACAGGCCGCCCAATCCGCTCTCGAATACGTGGAGGTCGGCAGTATCGTCGGTGTTGGAACCGGATCGACCGTCAATTTCTTCATTGATGCGCTGGCGGGGATCAAACACAAGATCGAAGGGGCCGTGTCCAGTTCGGAAGCCAGTACCCAGCGACTTCGCGCGCATGGTATCGAGGTCTTCGATCTCAACGGCGTGGGAAGTCTCCCTGTATACGTTGACGGGGCAGATGAGACTAATGCCCATCTGCAGCTGATCAAGGGCGGCGGCGGCGCCTTGACCCGCGAGAAGATCATTGCGCATCTAGCCAAGAAATTCATTTGCGTTGCCGACGAAACCAAGATGGTCCCGCGGCTCGGTAAATTCCCGCTACCGATTGAAGTGATTCCCATGGCGCGCAGCATGATTGCCCGCGAACTCGTCAAACTGGGCGGACAACCCGTTTATCGCGATGGCTTTGTCACGGATAACGGCAACCAGATTCTCGATGTTCACAATCTCGACATCATGGAACCGGCCAAACTGGAAGCAGAACTCAACAACCTGCCAGGCATTGTCACCGTGGGACTCTTCGCAATCCGTCCTGCGGACGTGCTCATTCTCGGCACCGCCAACGGTATTCGCACGCTGACAATTTGATGTCGACTCATCCGAAAATATATGGCGTGATCGGCAACCCGATCAGCCATAGTCGCTCTCCGCTGATTCATCAAACCTTTGCCCAACAGACGGGCATTCCGCTGACCTACTCGGCAATTCTTGCCCCGCTGGACAGCTTTGCCGCAACAGTAGACCGCTTTCGCGCCGAAGGTGGTCTGGGCCTTAACGTCACCGTTCCCTTCAAGCATGAGGCCTTTGCTTACTGCATAGACCGCAGCGAGCGCGCTTTACAAGCCGGCGCCGTGAACACCTTGATTTTCTCCCAAGACCCCCAGGCGCCTGCGCGTGGGGACAACACGGACGGCGTGGGCCTGATGCGGGATCTGGCCTACCACGGCATCGAACTGACGGGTAAAAGAATATTGCTGCTTGGAGCGGGCGGCGCAGCCCGGGGGGTGCTGGGTCCGCTGACCGCCGCCCATCCCGCGAACATTCTGGTGGCCAATCGCAATGGGGAGACGGCCAAACAGTTGATCCTAGATTTCGGAGCCGGCCCCAAGCCTCAGGATATCGTTACACTTTGCGCCTGCGCCCTTGCCGATTTTCCTCGGGACGAAGTCGCCTTCGACTTGATCATCAATGCCACCTCGGCCAGTCTCAGTGGTGAATGCCCCTCACTGCCCGATACGGTTCTCCAAGGCCATACGATCGCCTATGACATGGCCTATGGCACGGCGCCCACTGTATTCATGGACTGGGCCTCGGCTCGGGGGGCGCGCGCGCTGGACGGGCTGGGCATGTTGGTCGAACAGGCCGCAGAAAGCTTTTATCTCTGGCAGGGTGTGTATCCGCAAACCGAACTGGTGCGCGCCCGGTTGCGAGCAGAACTGCATTCGTCTTAATGCAGGGACTGTGTCACGGGCTTCTGGTCCGGGCAGTTGGTCAGCTTGGGTTGTTGATGCGCAAAAGGAGCTGTGCCTCACTTTCGGACAAGCCAAAATCATTCACGAGCTCCTGCAATGTAACTCGGCCCTGTGCACTCAGACGCAAGGCGTGACCGAAGCTCCGGTCGCCATCATCCTGAGTAGCCAGACTCTCGAAACGGGTTTCCATGTGCTCAAGGCGCTGAAGTTGCAACACCAGTTTCTGGTCAAAACCATCCATATGCCTTCCCAGCCCCGCCAGCACGGCTTCGATGGAGCCCTGCTCGTTTTCAACCCGCTCCAGCTGGCCCTGAAGCCAGCGCTCATGGGCTTGGCTGGTCTTGAGGCTTACCGAAAGGCGCATCATGGCCATCAATGCAAACGTGGCAACAATAAGGGCGGCCCCAGATAGACCGATCAGCCAATAAGGATTCATTTTCCCGCCAGATCTGACAGCCCCTTGAGGTCTACAAGGATGATCAGTTTATCGTTACCCTTTTCGTTACTTTGCGGCACGACACCCAGAATATGCTCCGATCCATCGTCGTTGCTCGCCCGCTTGGCTTCGTTGACATCATCCTCATCCAGCGTGATCACTTCGGCCACACTGTCGACGACAATACCCGCGACCTCGCCCGTACGAAGCTCGACAACCATGATCCGGCTGTCGTCATCGAAAGATTTTTCCGACAAGGTGAAAAAAGTTCGCGCATCCAGGATGGTCACCACGTTGCCGCGGAGATTAATGATGCCCCGGATAGCCGGATGGGCGCCAGGAATCGGGGTGATTTCCGCCGCACGCAAGACCTCCTGGACATCCAACACATTCAGTGCGTACACCTCTTCGGCAACCGTAAAGGTGACCCAACGGCTCAAGACGACAGGAATTTGCTCCATCCCCATGTCATCGAACGAGTCCCGATTTTGGATGTTGTATTCAATTTGGCTCATTTTATTTTTCCTGTTTCATTCAACGCAACTAGGAACCCGACCGCGGTGCCTTCAGTGCCGCCCGCAAAGCAGCCACAGCCAGAAACGCCAGCCCGGCAGATCGGTTGACGCCAGCCAGCCAGGGGCGTACACCTTCGCGTTCAACCACAGTACGCCAGTTTGTCTGAGATTCGTCCCAAACTGTCCCGATCTGTGCGGTGCCAACGTGCACCCCCCACAAACCATCAGCGCCCAGTAAAACCACCTGGGCCGAAGCGTTTGACACGCCGCCGCCAGGGAACCAGGAGGATAGGGACAACACCATCCGTCGCCGGCCCTGATGGATGATGCTACCCGCCACATGGGACGGAGCCCCCTTCAATGGTTCTATCGTCACACCAGGTACCACTGCGTATATTTCGGCAGTCGGCAATCCCACTTTGGCAGCTCCGACTGAGAATATTTGCCATGAAGCATCGACAGCACTGGATTCCGGTGCAATTTCACCGAGCGTATCTTGCTGTTGGTCCAAGTAATCCGAAGATTCGTCGTCCAAGGCCTCGCTCGCCACCGCATCGACTGCATACGGCGCCGACTCGGAAACAGTTTCAGCTGGATAATCGTCAGCCTTGGCCACAAACGCCCCGGTTTCGGTAGCCTCTTCCCAAGCACCCTGCTCTGGTAGGGGAACCGAAGTCTCGAAGGATATTTCAACAGATTGACTGGCATCGCGCTGGGGTAGATCCAGATCCAGCGGCCCGACGGCGGTGTCTATCCGATCCTCTGACCAGGGGCCCGAAATGTCGAAGGATTCGACCTCCGCATCCAAATCGCTCTGAGCCAATGAGGCCCGAGACACGATGGTCAGACTGATAGGCGCCATCTTCCCGTTTCGATGGTCCATGGGGGGTGCCGGCCGCGCCTCGTACAGAGCCGACTCGCTCGGTTCAGTGAAATCCTTCAATAATCCGGCAAGATAGTCATCGATAGCTACTTCCTGTTCAACGAGGAAATGCGCCGATTCGTCACTCGACACATGGTGGAAGGTTTTCATCGTGACACCTCTTCTACAACACGCGTCCGATCAACGCTAGAAGATGACGGAGTATCATGCCTCAGATCCATTTCGGCACCGAGGGGTGGCGTGGTGTCTGCGTGATGCTGTCGGGGCGTCAACCAATCGAGCAGAGCCGCATAAGCCAAACTGCCTCGGCACTCTGGTTGCAAGAAGGACAGGGGTTTACCCAACCGGCTTGCCTCACGGAACAGCGTATCGATCGGAATAATGTCCGTCCATACCGTTCCAAAATATTGATCACGGAGGGTTTGCAACGTATCGCGCGAGGCACGTGTTCGCTGATCATACATGGTCGGTACAATCAGATATTCCAGACGGAATTGCCGAGATCGCTGAACCATAGTCAGCGTGCGGAGCATCCGTTCAAGCCCTTTGAGCGCCAAGAACTCCGTCTGAACCGGAATCAGTAAAAAGTGTGCCGCCGCCAGTGCATTCACCATGGTCACACCCAGAATGGGCGGACAATCGATGATCACCGCATCAAACTGGTCCGTGAGGGTCGCCAATGCACGCTTGAGCACCAGTCCCATACCGTCCTGCTTACCCAGCTGTCGATCCAGAGTCGCCAACGCGGTCGCAGCGGGCATCAGACTGATCGACTCAAAGGCAGTCGGATGAATGATGCGCATCGGGCTCAATACCCGCCCCTCCGAGGCTGCCTTGAACAGGGAGTACACACTCGCACCTGGTGCATCGGGTTCCATGCCGAAATAGGTGGTCATCGATCCGTGGGGATCAATATCGATCAACAATACCCGCTGACCACGCTGGGCCAGATGACCAGCAAGAGTCACGCTGGTGGTGGTCTTACCCACCCCCCCTTTCTGATTCGCTACAGCCCATATGTTCATGCCACGCACCTCGCAATCGCCGGACCAATCTCCTGCAGAGGCAAAACTGCCTCAGCAAGACCGGCCTTTGCCACGGCCGCCGGCATACCGTAAATCACACTCGTTGCCTGATCCTGAGCCCAAATATGCCCGCCACCCGCGCGTACATCCTGAGCCCCTATCATACCGTCATCGCCCATACCCGTGAGAACCACACCAAGCATATCCCCGCCCATAACTCGCGCGGCAGATTGAAACAAGATGTTGACGCTGGGGCGAAAATGCTCGCTGGTAACCGGCTCTCGAGTCACGAAGAACAAACCCTGACTTCGGCGAACAATCTCACCATGTTTCGCACCGGGAATAATGTAAGCAAAACCGGGCTGAAGCATCATTCCGTCAGCAACTTCAACAACCGAGATCGCCAAATTTTCGTTCAATCGGTTGGCAAACGGCTGTGTAAAGGCGGCGGGCATATGCTGCGCCACCAGAATAGGGACCGGAAACTCTGCGGGGATTGCCTGCAGAACGAGTTGCAGAGCCGCAGGCCCTCCTGTCGAAGATCCGATGGCAACAAGACCGCGCCGACTGATAACCCCCCGCTCCGCCACCCGCGCGACACTCGACACATTCTGGGACGAAACCAGAGGTATTGTTGGCAACGTCGTGTGCACACGACGCTGCGCACGGGCCGCCAGCATACGCAGTCGTGCCGGCAACAGATAACGGCCACCCTGTCCGAATGCCTCATCCATATCCGCCGGGTTCTTCGCGAAAAAGTCCATCGCGCCCGCGTCCAGCGCCTCCAGCGTGGCCTCTGCCCCCGCCTTGGTCAATGATGAGAGCATCATGATCGCTGTCGGACAGCGCTTCATAATTTCGCGAACAGCGGAGATGCCGTCCATAACGGGCATCTCGACATCCATAGTGATCAGATCTGGTTTCAGCTGGCAGGCCTTAAGAACGGCATCACGCCCGTTAACGGCCTCACCGATAATTGAAAACTTACTATCCCTACCAATCAGATCCCTCAAAGCCCGCCTAAAGAAAACAGAGTCATCGACGATAAGAACACCAAGTGTCATGATCTACGCAACGACTTTTAGTTTGGGTTTGTACCGTTGACCGATGTTGCGACGCATCAGCCCAGGCAAATCCAGAATCAGCGCAATATGCCCATCGCCGGTAATTGTTGCGCCCGCGAACCCGCCCACGTTATGCAGCAGCTCACCCAGTGGTTTGATCACCACCTCTTCCTGTCCAATAACCGAATCGACAACCAAGGCAATCAGCTGTGCGCCAACCTGCACCATCACCACGAGATCACCGCTGCTCCGCGTGGTGACTTTTTCACCCGTTAACGCCAGCCAATGGTTGAGCCGATACAACGGAAGAGCCCGATCGCGAACAATGATGGTGGCCTGACCATCAACGACGTTGATTTCCTTATCCGCCATCTCAAAGATTTCACTCACGATACCCAGCGGAATCGCATACTTACGACCACTGACCACGACCATCAGGGTGGGGAGGATCGCAAGGGTCAGGGGAACCTTGATATTAATGGTGGTACCCACGCCCAGCACCGAATCAATGCTGATCAGACCGGACAGGCGGGTAATGGCGGTTTTCACCACGTCCATCCCCACACCACGGCCCGAAATGTCGGAAATCTGATCCTTTGTCGAAAAACCCGGCAACAAAATCAGCTCGAAACATTCCTGCTCGGTCAGCCTTGACGCGGCATCTTCTGTCAGCAAACCTTTTTCGACGGACTTCCATCTCAGGACTTCGGCATCCATCCCCGCGCCGTCGTCGCTGATCGACAGGCGAATATGATCCCCCTCCTGAGCAGCGGAAAGGATGACCGTACCTTGAGCCGGTTTACCACTGGCCACACGCACATCGGGCATTTCGACGCCATGATCGACCGAATTGCGCACGAGGTGGACCAGTGGATCCGCCAGCGCCTCAACAAGGTTTTTGTCCAGGTCGGTTTCCTCACCTTCCAGAACCAATTCCACATCCTTGCCAAGCATCCGCGCGGTATCACGAACAACCCGGGGGAAACGGCCAAACACCTTCTTGACCGGCTGCATCCGCGTCTTCATCACGGCGCCTTGCAAATCCGACGTGACCATATCCAGCGTGGCAATGACCTGAGTCACTTCCTCGTTCTCGAAGCTCAATTTGAGCGTGTTCATTCGATTACGGACGAGAACAAGCTCACCCACAAGGTTCATGATGAAATCGAGCCGTTCGGTATCGACACGAACCGTCGTTTCACCTTTGCCGCTGTCGCCACTAGCCGCAGCAGCGGTCGTTTTAGGTTTTTCCATTGCGGGGGGGACTGCCTGGTGGGACGCGACGGGCTTTGACACAACCGGCTTGACGGCAGCGGGCGGCTCTTCTGATTTTTGAGTTTGCGCGGGGGGCGCGACAGTTGGTCCCTGCCCCTTACCGTACAAGGCGTCCAGCACCCGTTCGAATTCATCGTCTGTAATATCGTCCGAACCCTGGGCAATATCAGCAGGGATCACTGATGCAGGGGTGGGCTCAGCTGCAACGATCTGGGGTTTGAAACTCCCCTTGCCATGCAACTGATCCAGCAGGCTCTCGAATTCCTCATCGGTAATCAGATCACTCGAAGGATCAACCGGAGCGGTCTCTGCCGGTGCCTGGGCACGCTCAGCCGCATCCAGATCACTGAGCATCTTCTCGAACTCATCATCAACCAAGCTAGCCGTCGCATTATCCACAACGGGGGGGATGAGTTCTGGTGCAGCGGGCGCAACGACAACAGGCGGTTGGACGACAGACTGGGAGCGAGCCAAAGCCTCGATTTCCTTCAGAAAATCTGAACCGACCGAAGGCGGAAGCAGGCCAGATCGCAGGGAAGCGAACATGCTGTTGAGCGCATCGAGCACCCGCAGCATTACGTCCATCAACGCCGGTGTAACCGTCAACTCGCCATTACGAAGCAGGTTAAACGTATCCTCGGCTCGGTGACATACTTCAACGAGCGCCCCAACCTCAAGAAACCCCGCTCCACCTTTGATGGTGTGGAAAGCCCGGAAGATGGCATTCAGCAAATTCTTGTCGGATGGCGCCTGCTCAAGACCAACTAACTGACTATCGAGTGCATCCAGCAGTTCGCCGGCTTCAATCAAAAAGTCCTGCAGCAATTCATTTTCGGGTTCAAATGCCATGTTCTTATCCTCTGTACTCAACCGCGCAGATCAAAATCCCAGGCTCGCAAGCAGATCGTCAACATCATCCTGCGACTTGGCGACATCGGACCCACTATTCGGAACTTGCGGTCCCAACCCCTGCCGCAAATCCGCTTCATCCGTCGAACTCTTAGCCTGTGTGACAGGCGTACCAGTCAACCGGAGCAAGCCAACCAACTTCACTTCCAGCTGCTCAAGAAGGTCAATCACGCGCATCAGAAGTTGCCCGGAAAGATCCTGAAACTCTTGCGCCATCATGACTTCATTCAGTTGGGATTTTAATATGTCGCCATTCTTGAGAATGGACTCGAGGTACTCGGAAACAGTACTGATCACCGATACCAGACGAACGTTATCGGCTTCAGCGCTCGCAACTTGAGCTAACTGGGTCCGCAGTCGCACCGATCGATCGATCAGGCGGTCGGCAATCGGTTGAGCCGCTTCAACGACAGTCAATGTCCGGTTGGCGGCCTGCTCTGTCAATGTAATGACATATCGAAGACGATCACGCGCATCGGGCATATCGGCCTTCGTCAGATCATTCAGGCGCTGATCCTGCGCAAAGGTCATCAGTGCCTCATGCACCTCACGCGTCATCCGCCCGACCTCCTCAAAGACCGAACCCCGCTGATTGGCAGCCAACGCAGTGATGCAACGGCTGATTTCCGTCTCGTCATCAACCTCCAAGGCAGCTACCAGCGCGTGGGCATTTGCAAGGTTGGCGACTCTTTGTACGTTGTCCATTCAGTTAAATCCTGATTTTTATTATGTAATTGGCGTAGATTTTGGGGCGTCGAACTCAGTAAAAAACTGAACACTCAACTCAAATGAAGGAAACGAACTCCCTCCATCTGATGGAGTTTCAAGCACTGCTTCGCTCAAAGATCTTGTCGATCTTTTCCTTAAGGGTCGGGCCATTGAATGGCTTCACAACATAGCCGTTCACACCGGCCTGAGCCGCCATGATGATCTGCTCACGCTTTGCTTCCGCCGTCACCATCAATACCGGCAAATAGGCCAGCGCCGGATCGGCGCGCACAGCCTTAAGCAGATCGATACCGGTCATGCCCGGCATGTTCCAGTCGGTTACAAGAAAGTCAAAATGCCCCTGTTTGAGCATCGGCAATGCCGTCACACCATCATCGGCTTCCTCAATATTCGTAAAGCCGAGCTCCTTGAGGAGATTCTTGATGATCCGCCGCATGGTGGAAAAATCATCGACCACAAGGATTTTCATATTCCGATCCATCTTCTTGCCTCTAATAATCGGTAATTTTTTTGCTGTCTTTCAGCTCATATGGGTAATTATCGGCCATTTGCGCCAATTGTTTAATCATTGGTTACATTCATCATCAACGCCAGTCTTTCAGGGACGCCTTCAGGCGCAGAATAGCCTTGCTCTGAATTTGGCAAACGCGCGATTCAGACACGCCAATTACCGCCCCGATTTCTTTCTGATTCATCTCTTCAACGTAATAAAGAGACATAACCAGCCGTTCACGTTCGGGCAGTGCGGCAATATGTTCTGCCAGCGCTTCATGGAAACGTTCGTTGCTGAAATTCTGCTCCGGTTGATCCGAACTGTCCGGCACATCAATGGTTTCGTCGTGCTCATCACCCATATGGTCGAGCGGTGTCAGACGGACCTGGATCGAATCGTTCAGAGCCGAAAAATACTCGTCGAGGGTAATGCCCAGCAAATCGCAAACCTCCTGATCCTTTGCCTCGCGACCGGTGTTCGCCTCAATTTCATGAATGGCTGCCGCGATCTCGCGGTGGCGACGGTGAACAGAGCGTGGCGCCCAATCATTGCGCCTAACTTCGTCAAGCATCGCTCCACGAATCCGAATACCCGCATAGGTCTCAAATGAGGCGCCCTGACTGGAATCGTAGAGTCGTGCGGCCTCAAGCAAACCGATCATGCCGGCCTGAATCAGATCTTCTGCCTGAATATGGTCCGGTAGACGATTCATCAGGTGAAAGGCGATGCGCTTGACCAACTGCGCGTGCTCGGCCACCACGGATTCGGCGCCACCAGCACGAACATGGGAGTACATCGCCCGCACATTCATTACAACACTTCCAGATCAGGTTCGGATTGCACCAGTCGCTCAATAAAAAACTGAAGATGACCGGCAACGCCCTTGGGCGCCGGCCAGCGACTGACCTGGTCGGCTATCTCCAAAAAAGCACGGGAGGAACGAGAGCCGCTGAATGCCTGAATAACGGTTTTCTGGCGTTGAATCGAGCGGCGCAGGTAATCATCAAACGGCACCGAACCCAGATGGATCAGGGTGACATCCAGAAAACGGCCTGCTGCCGCATTGAGTTTTTCAAACAAACGTCGTCCTTCGCCCGTATCCCGGACCATGTTCGCCACCACCTGAAAACGCTGGACACCGTGATCACGCGATAACACCTTGATCATCGCGTAAGCATCCGTGATGGAAGCCGGCTCATCGCACACCACCACGATGACATCGCTGGCAGCCTGCGAAAAACGCACCACAGAATCGGCAATGCCCGCCGCCGTGTCAACCACCATGATATCGACGGGGCGCTTCAGCGCAGCAAAGGCATGGATAAGTCCCGTATTTTCGGCCGAGGACAATTCGGCCATATGCTTGATTCCACTGGCGGCTGGCAGAATTCCGATACCTTCAGGGCCTTCCAGCAGGATGTCATCCAGACTGGCTTCACCGGCCAACACATGACTCAGATTCATGTGAGACCGCAATCCCAGGAGGACGTCAACATTCCCCAGCCCAAGATCTGCATCCATCAAAAGCACGCGCGAACCCCGTAGAGCAAGCCCGACTGATAGGTTGACCGAAACATTGGTCTTGCCGACGCCACCCTTGCCACTGGTAACGGCGATAACACGTACTGGATTGTTGTGCATGCCGCTAATTCTGCCTGAAGTTGATCATGTTGAACACGGTGGGGCGCTTGGGATCATGGCGTTACGCCCTCTTTTTAAGCGTTGAAGAGTACTCCGGTTCACTATCGTCCGGTGCACTCTGACCCAGTTCAATGGCCTGTTTGATCAGATCGGAAGCTGAGGGGAACCAAATATCTTCCGGTACACGTTGACCGACACCGGTACAACAGAGCGGCAATCCACTCTGAACCAGCGCCCCCAGGGCGCTACCCAATAAAAGCGTTTCGTCCAGTTTCGTCAAGATCATACCGGCCAGAGGGACGGCTTGAAAACGGGTAATGGCATCCTGCATGGCGCTATATTGCGCCTGGGCCGACAGGACCAGCAAGAGTTTTAGGCGCCGGTCAATGGCCGGCATCTTTTTCAGAAGATCCATCATCTGGAAGTCTCGGGGCGACATGCCTGCCGTATCAATCAAAACCAAATGACGCTCTGACACAGCCGGCAACAATTCAGCCAGATGCAGCTCATCCCGGGCGACATGCAACGGAATGTTCAGGATGCGCGCGTAGTTGCGCAGCTGCTCCTGGGCACCGATCCGGAAGCGATCCGTCGTGATCAATGCGATGGAGTCCCGACCATGCGCCAATACGGCCTGTGCAGCCAACTTGGCCAGCGTGGTCGTCTTACCCACCCCCGTCGGGCCGACAAATGCATAAATACCCCCACTGCGTACGATATCGGTCTCGGGGATACTGATCCGCCCACCCAGATCACGAAGTGCAGAGGCCAACGCGCGCTCCGGTTCATTGCGCGCCGCATTTTCCGCCAGAGAACGTGCAAGTTTCGGTGGCAACCCCAAGCTATGCAGCCGTTCGCGCGTTTCAAGCTCGACCGGATGCGCTGCGCTGTACCGATGCCATTCCAGCACGGACAACTGGCGCTCGAAGAGCTCACGGAGCTGGCCGATTTCCTGCTGCAGATCACCAAGGACATCGCCCGATGCGGGACGGTCAGGCCAATTTTTGGACCAGCGATTCCCCGCATCATCACGCGCAGGTGTCGTGCCCGGTTTAGCACTCGCCATCCGATCTGGCCGCGTGTTGACTGGCTCAGCATTCAATTCAGCCAGCACCTCGTCAAATGCTGATTGATTCGGGATTTCAGACCGCGGCATGCCAGCGGCTGACGGGGATGATGCATTCTGTATGGACTGAGCGGGTGCTACTGCCGCCTGCTCCCGCGCCGCCAGATTCTCGGCAGTCGTCTGAAACGATGCAGGGGTTGAGCGGGCAGGGTCGGCGGATGTCATGCCAGATTTCCCCGATACGTCCCGCGTAACGGGGCGCTCCTGAAAACCGGCGACCCGGTGCGGAGACTGTCGACCAGCGGAAAGACGAACGGCCTGCTCATCAAAATCGATGGCCGCTACCAGCTCCACCCCTTCTTGACATGCGCGGTTCGACAGAATTACCGCCTCATCGCCAAATAGTTGACGAACCTGGCGCATCGCTTCCCGCATATCGCTCGCAATAATTCGCTTGATTTTCATACCCTGCCCTCGTCATCCGATGCACGTGCTGTTTTGTTTGTATCTGATTGCAGCCGGGCTCATGCCACGCTGCGCTGGTTGCCCACGCTGGCAACCACCTTGATGTCTTTGTTATCCGGTACTTCGTTGTAACTCAATACATGCAACTGGCGTATCGAGTACCGAACCATCCGGGCCAGCCAGCTTCGAATCTGCGGCGCCACCAGCAGCACGGCAGGCAATCCGGCCTGTTCCTGCTTTTCGGCGGCATCCCGCAGTGATTGGTGTAACCGTTCTGCCAATCCCGGTTCAATCCCCGGTGTCGCTTGCCCGGACTCTGCGCCCCGCTGGGTAGATCCAAGCAAGAGTTGTTCCAACTGAGGGTCTAGCGTGATAACCGGCAGGCTGGGGGTCAGTCCATTGATGTGCTGAACAATCATTCTGCCGAGGGCAATACGGACCACTTCGGTCAGTTGACTGACGTCCTGGGTATGCTGCCCCTGGCGTGCGAGGGTCTCGGCTATCGTGCGAATATCCCGAATCGGAAGCCGTTCTTCCAGAAGATTGCGCAGCACCTGGACAATCACGCTCATGGCCAGGGTTTTGGGAACCAGATCCTCAACAAGCTTGGGCGCACCCTCCTTCAGGGTATCGAGCAATTGCTGGGCTTCTTCATAGCCGAACAGATCGGCTGCATTCTCGGTCAGTATCTGGGAGAGATGGGTGGCGACCACCGTGGCCGGATCAACCACCGTATACCCCAGTGCCTGCGCATGTTCGCGGGCATTACGCTCGATCCAATACGCCTCAAGACCGAAAGCGGGATCCTGGGTTTTCACCCCTTGCAAAGGCCCGGATACCTGGCCGGGATTGATGGCCATGTCACGATCCGCAAAGATATCGGCCATGCCCATGGGCACCCCATTCAAGCTGATCCGGTACTCACCCGGCTTCAGATCCAAGTTATCGCGGATATGGACCGGCGAAACCAGAAACCCCAGATCCTGGGATATTTTCTTGCGCACGCCCTTGATCCGGGGCATGAGCTGACCACCCTGATTTCGATCAACCAAGGGAATCAGACCATCGCCAACCTCGAGCCCGATCACGTCCACCGGCGGCACGTCTTCCCAAGTGAGCTCCTTGAGCTCAGGTTTTTTGTCTGTGGGCATCTGCTCACTCTGAACGGCGGCCTGAGCCTGTACCTGATTTTTCCGTGCAATGAGATAGGCGCCGAATCCAGCCAATGCCGCAAGCGTCAAGAAAGCGACGTTCGGCATCCCCGGTATGACGCCCAGCCCCGCCATCAAACCGGCGGCAACCCCCAAAACGCGGGGATCGGAAAACATTTGGGTCTGAATCTGCTTGCCCATGTCCTGTGAAGAGGCGACCCGCGTCACGATGATCGCGGTCGCCGTTGAAATCAGCAGTGATGGAAGAGTCGCAACCAGGCCATCACCAATGGTCAGCAGCACATAGGTTTGCGCCGCCTGACCAATGGGCATGCCGTGCTGCAGAACACCAATCAGCAGGCCGCCCAGCACGTTGATCAGTACGATCAAAATACCGGCCACGGCATCACCACGTACAAACTTGCTGGCGCCGTCCATCGAGCCGTAAAAATCGGCCTCGGCAGCGACTTCCTCACGCCGATGCTTGGCTTGCTCCTGATTGATAATGCCGGAATTGAGATCGGCATCGATAGCCATCTGCTTGCCCGGCAAGGCGTCGAGGGTAAATCGGGCCGTCACTTCGGAGACACGCCCTGCCCCCTTGGTGACCACGGCGAAATTAATCAGCATCAGGATCATGAACACCACGATCCCCACCGCGTAATTCCCACCGACCACAAATTCGCCAAAAGAGCTGATCACGTGGCCTGCCGCGCCAGGGCCATCCTGTCCGTGCAACAGAACGACCCGAGTCGAAGCCACGTTCAATGCCAGCCGTAGCAAGGTTGCCATCAGGATGACCGTTGGGAATACGGCGAAATCAAGTGGCCGCATGACATAGATCGTGACCATCAGGATCACGATCGACAAGGTGATATTGAAGGTAAACAGCACATCCAATGCCAGCGGCGGCAACGGAACAATCACCATCGCCAGCAGCATGACGATGATCAGCGGTGGACCAATGCCCTGTCCACGGTAAGCACGAGCCCCTCGCCCGAGCCCACGCCAATCCAATGTTTCGATAAATGCCTTCATTTTTATAAATCCTTGGTGTTCGCGGGGCGGGCCTCTGCATCTACCTTCAGATCGGAGGGCACATCCGGTGCCGGCCGTTCTGCCACGTCCGGAGCAGTGCGGAGCTGGTATATGTACGCCAGCACCTGGGCGACTGCGGTATACAATCCTGTCGGTATAGGCCGATCGATCTCAGCATGTGCATACAAGGATCGTGCCAATGGCGGCGCTTCAAACAGCGGCACGCGATTGGCCTTCGCAATTTTCTGGATTGTCAGCGCCATTTCATCGGCACCTTTTGCAACCACGATCGGCGCATCACTGAGATCGGGTTGATATTTGAGGGCCACGGAAAAGTGGATTGGGTTCGTGATGACCACATCTGCGGTCGGAACTGCTTCCATCATGCGACGCTGGGACATTTGATGCTGCAGCTGACGAATCTTCTGCTTAACCTCCGGCTTACCCTCGGTTTCTTTGTATTCGTCACGAACCTCTTGCCGCGTCATGCGCAGGCTCTTGTTATGTTCGTATATCTGAAAGGGCACATCGATCAGAGCCACAATGAACAACCCCATGGACAATCCCAGAAACCCCCAGCCCAACAAGCCACCGGCTCTAGCCAGCGCCGGATGCAGACTCATCATCCCCAGACCGACAAAATCGTGTTCCAGTGCAAAAAAAAGGCCGACGGCAATCGCCCCAATCAGCACGAATTTTGCGAACGTCTTGAGCAACTCGACCAGGGATTTTATTGAAAACATGCGCTTGAAGCCCGGGAGCGGGTTCAAACGATTAAACTGCGGCAACAACGCTTCGGTGGAAAAATTCCATCCACCCACGGCCAAGGTGGCGGCTACTGCCAACACGATGGTCGCAACAAAGAAAGGTAGGAAAGCCAAAAATCCCTCGGTGAACGCGCGCCCCAGATGGCTGAACATGGTCGCCGGGTCCAGAATTTCGGCACGTGTCAGGACAAATGATTGACGCATCATTGCCGCCATCCCCGAAAACATCTGCCCCCCCATCGTGAGGAATACGATCGCCGACCCGGCCGTGATGACAAGGGAATTCAGCTCGCGCGAACGCGGAACCTGGCCCTTTTCGCGCGACTCGCGAAGTCGCTTCGCGGAGGGTTCTTCGGTTTTTTCTTGTCCGTTTTCGTTCTCAGCCACGCGGGTGCCTCAACAAATCACTGATGAATATCAGGGTCTGTTGCAGGAAGTGTTCCAGATTCGGTAACCACGTCGGGCTGGTGACGAGCAGCAGGAAGAAACCGATCAGCAGTGTGGCGGGGAAACCGATCGAAAAAATGTTGAGTTGTGGCGCGGCACGCGTGATGACCCCCATGGCCATGTTCACCATCAAAAGGCTGGTGATAACCGGCAATCCGATCAGGAGCGCATTGACGAACATGGCTTGGCCGAAGCCGACGATCCGCCAAAAATCATCTGCCGACAACCCGATCGGGCCGATTGGCAACCAAAGGAATGAGTCCGCCAACATTTTGACCATCATGGCAGGCCCATCCAGCGAGATGAACAATAGGGTCACAACGATGGTCAAAAGCTGGGAGATGAGCGGCACACTCACGCCATTCTGGGGGTCCACCGTCTGCGCGAAACCAAGACCCATCCCCATTGCAATGGTTTCACCCGCCATAATGAACGAACTGATCACCATCCCAAATATAAACCCCATCGACACGCCGATGAGTATTTGCTGACCGACCAGCAACACCCCTTCGACGGACAGGGGGTCAATGCCAGTTACGGCAGGCAACGTAGGCGCAATAACCAGACTGAAGACCATCGCGGCCAATGCACGCCATCGCCGAGGCACGCCACGCGCACCAAACAACGGCGCTACCATCAGCATGGCCGAAACCCGAATCAGCACCCAGAAATAAGCGCCAACCCAACCCATGATTTGAGCCAGGGAGAGTGTCATGGGTGCGGTGTCAGCCAATCAAGCTGGGTATTCGATGAAATAGGTCCGTGGTGAAATCCACCAGCGTATGCAACATCCAGGGTCCGGCGATCAGGATGGCGGCCACGACCGCAAACAGCTTGGGAATAAAACTCAGCGTCATTTCATTAATCTGGGTTGCCGCCTGAAACATACCAACCAGCAAACCAACCACCAGGGCCGTCAACAGGATGGGCATCGTCAACAGCAAAATCACGACCAAGGCCTGCCGCGTAATATCCAGTACCGTATCCGCATTCATCGTCAACCACCTCCCAATGGGGGCCCCATGTAAAAACTGGAGGCAAGTGTCCCCATGATCAGAGTCCAGCCATCGATCAGAACGAACAACATGATCTTGAACGGCAGGGAGACGATCATCGGTGAAAGCATCATCATACCCATGGACATCAGGACCGACGCCACAACGAGATCGATGATCAGAAAAGGAATAAAAATGAGGAAACCGATCTGAAATGCGGTTTTGAGTTCCGAGGTCAGAAATGCCGCCATCAAGACCGGATAGGGTACGTCTGACGGCGTGTTGAACGCCGGATAATGACCGATGTTCTGGAACAGGGCGATATCGCTCTGCCGAGTCTGATTCATCATGAAGGTTCGCAGAGGCGCCGCCGCCTTTTCAACCGCCACCGGGGCGGACATCTGCTGATTCATGTACGGCTTGATGCCGTCATCGTAGGATTTTTGAAACACCGGGGCCATGATGAACAGCGTCAGGAACAACGCCAGTCCGAGCATGATTTGGTTCGAAGGGGTCTGCACGGTCCCGAGCGCCTGACGCAGCAAGGCGAGCACGATGATGATCCGCGTAAATGAGGTCATCATCAGCAACAACGACGGCAGCAGGGTCAACACCGTCATCAGTGCAAGAATCTGCAACGTCAGACTGTACTGGGTGCCCTGGCTATTGGTAGACACGGTCACGGCTGGCAACCCAGGCAGTGCCGTCTGGGTTGCTGCTGCCTGCGCCGCCTCAGCCACATGCACAGGGAACATAACAGCGAGCATCAGGGTCGGGAGGACTAGTACTGCGATCCGCAGGGCCGGCAACCAACGGGTCCACTGAAGCCGGAAGCAGACCACATCACGCGAGATCACAATCGAGGCTCCGAAGGTGTATTGGAAGGGGGCGGGGATTTGCCGGACGACGAATCAGCCCCCTTAACCTCATTGTTTTGCGCATTCGGCCTGATCTGATTCTGAAGCAGGCGTGCAAAAGCGTTATTCATATGGACAGGGCTGCTGTTTTTCTTGCTCGTATCAATTTCGATCGGCGGATCGACCCAACCCAGTGATTCGATCTGCCCGCTGGTGACGCCCAACAACATCTGACGATCACCCACGGCGATGAGCAGCACGCGTTCACGGGTTCCCACCGTCATCTGAGTGAGTACGCGGAGGGGGTAATTTCCGGCCCGCCCTTCGAACCGCCCGGTGCGCTTCAGGAGCCAGACAACCAAAAACATCAAAACCAGAACCACAAACAGGCTCAACATCATCTTGAAGAGATACGTGGAACTGAGCGGATCGAAGACAGGGGGTGCTGGAGGCAGTACGACACCCTGCGGGTTTGAGGGTACTGCGGCAAAAGCCGACACGCTCATCCAGTACAACACCAGGATACGGCCGATAAAAGTCATGCGTTTCGCCTAGCGAAGCTTTTTCAGACGTTCAGCCGGACTGATCACATCGGTGAGACGTATACCGAACTTCTCGTTAACCACAACCACCTCACCCCGCGCAATCAGCGTACCGTTGACCAACACATCAAGCGGTTCGCCCGCGAGACGATCCAGTTCGACAATCGACCCCTGGTTCAGCTGCAACAAGCTACGGATATTGATGCTGGTTCGACCGATTTCCATGGAAATGGCCACAGGCACATCCATCAGCACTTCGAGGTTGATGGGGTTTTCCTTGCCTTCCTGGTTCGACCGGGTGTCAAAGGTATCCATCTTGACCGTCTTGGCGTCGGACTCAACATCCGCCTGCTCGGCCATTGCCTCAGCCCAAGCATCCATTCCGTCGGTTTCATTTGTATTGCTTTCTGCCATCACTCTGCCTTTTTCGATCAATGGTTCGCAGTATCGTCAACGTCCTTCATCAGGGCGTTGGCGCGAAGAATCTCATTTGGGTGTACGGTCCGTTCAAGGCGCTCTTTCATCGGTGATTCGATCTGGATTGCCTTGTTGCCCCGATGTACTCCGAGTTTGCCTTGGTACAGGGGCAAGCCCTCAGAACTCAACACCACCTTGTCCGGCATTTCAAAGGGGATGATTTGGCCGACTGCCATATTTGCGATATCCGACAGCATCATACGAGCGTCGCCCAAGCTGGCAGACAACTCAATATCAGCCAGACCCAGTTCCCGTTTAAGTGCACTGGTCCAGCGCTCATCCACTTCGAGTCGATCGCCATGCATGCCGCCATCCAGCAGATCGCGAATCGGTTCAATCATGGAGTACGGCAGAACCAGGTCGAACTTGCCGCCCCCACCTTCGACCTCGATGTGGAAACTGTTGACCACCACCACCTCGGTGCCCGACACGATATTGGCCAATTGCGGGTTCATTTCATGGCTTACCGTCTGAAAGCTGACCGGATAAACCGGAGCCCAGGACCGCTGCACTTCGTCGATCGCCTGTTCAAGAATGCGCGTAATAACGCGCAATTCGGTCGGTGTGAAGTCACGACCTTCGATCTTGGCATGCATACCGAAGCCGCCAAAAAAATTGTCAACCAGCTTGAAAACCAGCTGGGACTCCATCATGAACATCCCCACGCCCTTAAGGGGGCGGACATGAACCAGGGTCAACGACGTGGGCACATAGAGGGCATGGGAGTATTCAGCGTACTTCATCATCCGTACGCCTTCGATGGAAATATCCACCGTGCGGCGCAGCATGGATACTAGGCGAATTCGGAGATTACGGGCGAAACGCTCATTGAGCATTTCCAGGGTCGGCAATCGTCCCCGAACGATACGCTCCTGGGTCGTGAGATCGTAGGCACGCGCAACTTTTTTGTCGCCCACACCCTGCTCAGTGGCAACATCGCCTTCATCGACACCATTCAACAAGGCATCGATTTCATCCTGAGAAAGAATATCCGCGACACTCACATCTCGCTCCTACTGCATCAACAGCTTAGTGAAATAAACATCGTCAATGGCACCCTTTTTCCCCGTACGCTTCTCAAGGATCTTGTTGATTTCATCCTTGATCTGCTTTTGCAGGGCTTCTTTACCGTCCCGCGTCCGCAACTTGGCCGCGTTCACATCGCTCAGAACCAGCATAATATCGTTGATAATCTCGGCCCGGTTCGCCTTGACCTCTTCGCCCAGCTTCGAATCATAGGTAATCAAATCGAGTTGAACCTGCAATAATTTCGCATCATTGGGTTCAGAGAGATTTACCGTAATCGGCTGGTCAAGTGAGATCGTAATTGGCGGCCCCTTGTGGGCATCAGCGGAAGACTTGTCCCCCTTACCGTCTTTTGCAGCGTGATCATCCTTCGCGCCTTGTGCATCCGGTTGATGAGTCTCGGCCGCACCGGCTGCGGGGCTCTCGGCCGCTGGCTTTTTGAGCAGCATCCAGGCACCAATACCAACCACCCCCAACAATAAGACGATGATCGCGATCATCAGAATCACTAAAAGTTTGCTGCCGCTTTTTTTTGCAACCGGTTCTGCCGATTCCGCAGCTGCTTCTGCCTTTGCCATGCCTATGCTCCATCAAGATAAAATCATAACCAACTGGCCGAAGTTTAATCGGAGTCTGCCCGCAGGACACCCCTACTCCAACCACCCGCTTATCGTACAAGGGGCCAAGCTTAACCGGACCCTGAACGTTTCACCATGCCCAGATGGGTACGCAAGAGATATTCGACCTGAACACATGCCCGATATCGTCAAACGGCAATGAGCTTCTGGCACCGCTTTGCCTGATACAAGGCCTGATCCGCACGACGAAACCAGTCCTGGTCCTGTTCGCGGCTGTCTGTTTCGGCCATGCCATAGGATGTGCGAATGCGCACTTTCTCACCGGAAGGCAACTCAAGGGGATGGTTGTTCAGCCAATCCACCAGTCGATTCGCCATTATTTTGGCACCATAAAGATTCGTCGCGGGCAGGATGGCGGAAAACTCATCCCCACCAAATCGGTAAGCATGATCCGTTTCGCGCAACATCTGCTGCAACCCCGTGGCAAACAACGATAACAAACGATCACCAATGTCATGCCCCCAGGTATCGTTTATCGCCTTGAAACCATTTAGGTCGAAGATCACAAGGCTGGACTTGATGCCATAGCGCACGAATCGGGCCTGCTCTCGCGCCAATTCCATATCGAAGGCACGCCGGTTCTTGAGACACGTCAAGGGATCCTGCTGCGCTTCGATCAATGCACGTTGGTACAGGCAGGTATTGCGTAACGGGTATGCAATGGCCTGAGCGAGATGCTGCAACCACGCCAGCTCATCAGCCTCAATAGGCCGGCTTGCCGACACCCACAGGCGCCCCAGGCGTACATCATCCTGGCGGAGATCAATCGAATGCGATGCCACCACTGCCTCTTCAGCAGACGGGAACTCCGATGTCCGAACTTCTTCGTGATCCTGGTGCCAGGCAAAACCGGATATGGGGAGCAAGTCGCGAACGCGATCCAGCAACTCGTTAAGCAGGCTCATCGGATCCATACATCGCTGTGCCGCCATCAGCAACTCATGATCAAGTCGAGTGGACTCTGCCGGCAAGCGTGAAACCCCATTTGGCATGACAGAAAACGGCAAACGATACCCTTGCGGGTCGCTGAACGAATCAAGGATGGTGGTTCTATACGCGGCCATGGTTTGCCTCTTAACAACGGGTGACTCGCCAATGCAAATGCAGGAGTCATGCCATCTTGAGGCGCAAGGGCTCGGAATTGGTTCGAAGAAGCGGAGTTAAAACCCGTCAAAGACTGCCAGAACGGCATTCTTTGATCTTACCCATCCTCAAATTATCCACATGGGAATTTACAAAACCGAGGAGAAAAAATCCGATCCAGGCATAAAGCGTCAATAAAAAACGCGGGTTGAACCCGCGCTTATCGCTTCATCTGCTCAGGTCTTCATCGGATCGATACCATCAACGATCCAGCCTGCATATGGCCCCGGTTCAACCCAAGGATTAGCCCGCCAGGGATTCGACACGCAGGCGTACGACAGGCGCACAAACCGTATCCAATGCCTCCAGCGCCTGAATGGCCGCATTCATCGTGGCTTCGCGCAACGGATGCGTCATCAGCACAATCGGCAGATGCGCCGTCTCGGGGCTCGCCTCCTTCTGAATCATGGCCTCAATGTTGATGCCGTGATTTGCGAGAATTCGGGCAATGTTTGCCAGCACACCCGGCTGATCCTGCACGGTCAGACGCAGGTAATAACCGGTTTCCACGGCATCCATTGGCAGGATGGGCAAATCAGTGATCTGATCCGGCACAACCGCCAGATGCGGCACACGGTGCGTGGGGTCTGCAGTCAATGTCCGCACAACATCAACGAGGTCGGCAACGACCGCAGATGCCGTCGGCTCCGCCCCAGCGCCTGCGCCGTAATACAGGGTAGGACCGACTGCATCCCCCCAAACCAGCACGGCATTCTTCACCCCATCAACATTCGCCAACAAGCGTCGTTCCGGGATCAGGGTCGGATGCACGCGCAGTTCCACCCCCGTATCGTGACGTCGAGCGATGCCCAAATGCTTGATTTGATAACCGAATTCACGCGCATAACGCACATCTTCTGTTTGCAGCTGGCTAATGCCTTCGGTGTAAACGGAATCGAATTTCAACGGCATGCCGAACGCGATGGCGGCCAGAATCGTCAGTTTATGCGCCGCATCGATACCTTCAACATCGAAGGTCGGGTCTGCCTCGGCATAGCCGAGAATCTGGGCCTCGGTCAGAACGTCCGCAAATGTGCGTCCTTCGTCCCGCATGGCCGTCAGAATGAAGTTGCCCGTCCCATTGATAATCCCAGCCAGCCATTCGATGCGGTTACCGGACAAGCCCTCACGGATCGCCTTGATGATCGGGATTCCACCGGCCACGGCGGCCTCGAACGCGACAACCGTCCCATTGGCATGAGCCAGTTCAAACAGTTCATTGCCCTCATGCGCGATCAGCGCCTTGTTGGCGGTAATCACCGGTTTACCCAGCGCCAACGCCCGGCGAATCAGCTGCCCCGCTGGCTCCATCCCACCCATCAGTTCGATCACCACGTCGACATCCGGGTTTTCAACCACTTCCATCGGGTTGGTCGTCAAAAGCAAACCGTCCAGCGGACAAATCCGGGGCGCGGCAAGATTTCGAGTCGAGGCATGAATGACTTCAATCCGTCGACCCGCCCGGCGCGCCAGATCCTCGGCATTTCTCGTCAAAACATTGACGACGCCACCACCAACCGTCCCCAAACCCAGCAAACCGACGCGTACCGGTGGCAAACCAGCCACAGGCACCAAGGCATTCCCAACAACCAACGTCATGCCTGAATCCCCGGTTGAGCACCACTGGCACCAGAGCGCTTCAACTCCTCCTTGCGGAACATGGCCTTAATACCCCGAATGGCCTGACGTGTGCGGTGTTCATTCTCAATGAGTGAAAACCGAACGTAATCATCGCCATAATCCCCGAAACCCACACCCGGCGATACGGCAACCTTGGCCTCGGCCAGCAGCAGTTTCGTGAACTCCAAAGACTTCATATGCGCAAATGGCTCGGGAATCTTCGCCCAGACAAACATCGTTGCCTTGGGCGGCTCCACGAACCAGCCACTGGAATTCAGACCCTCGCACAAAACATCCCGACGTTTGCGATACATATCGCAAATTTCCTGCACGCAGGTCTGATCCCCTTCAAGCGCCAGAATGGCCGCCACCTGAATCGGGGTGAACGTGCCATAGTCGAAGTACGATTTGATGCGCGCCAGCGCGTTGACGAGCGTGGGGTTACCCACCATGAACCCGACGCGCCAGCCCGGCATATTGTAGCTCTTGGACAGGGTGAAGAATTCTACCGCAATGTCCTTGGCGCCCGGCACCTGCATGATCGAGGGCGCAACATAGCCATCGAACACGATGTCGGCGTAGGCCAGGTCATGCACGATCCAGATTTCGGCTTCTCGACAAATCGCCACGACCTTCTCGAAAAAATCCAGTTCGACGCATTGCGTCGTCGGGTTGGCCGGGAAGTTCAGAATCAGCATCTTCGGCTTGGGCCAGGTTTCCTTGATCGCCCGATCCAGCTCCTCAAAGAAATCCACACCGGGGGTCAGACGCACATGACGAATATCGGCATCCGCGATCACACTGCCATACGGGTGAATCGGATAGGCCGGGTTCGGCACCAGCACCGTATCGCCCGCCGACATGGTCGCCATCGCCAAGTGGCCCAAACCTTCCTTGGAACCAATCGTAACGATCGCTTCCTTTTCAGGATCGATATCCACGTCATAGCGGGTCTTGTACCAGTGGGCGATCGCACGGCGCAGACGGGGAATACCCTTCGACTGGGAATAGCGATGGGTATCACCACGCCGCGCCGCTTCCACCAGCTTTTCGACAATGTGCGGCGGCGTCGGCTGATCGGGATTGCCCATACCGAAGTCGATAATGTCTTCCCCATCCGCGCGCGCCTTCGCCTTCAATTCACCAATAATATTAAATACATACGGCGGCAAGCGTTTGATACGGGCGAAATGGTCGTTCACGATGATCCTGCAAGTCTGATAGGGCTGAAAAAATATGAGCGGGTCCGGATAAGCGAACCTGAGACTGATTGAACCGGTAACAATAAATAGCCGCCCTGCCAGTGTCAATTTGCCGGGCGCTTTTTCGTACCGCGCGAACGAAAAAACAGGCACAACCGGGAGCGATACCGGCCAATCCACCCCGACCATCAACCGACAGTGGAAGAGGTATCCGAACCATCATGGTATGGCCTCGGCCAAATCGGGAAGATCGCCACAGCATCATTGAAGCAAGTAGGCGGCGACAACCTGTCGCCGCTATTCGAGGCCGTCAGCACAACAAAACGCCACCCGTATTACAGTCAGGCTAATGATCAAGTAACCGATAATGATCGCAAGCACGACCATATCCATCATTTACTGCGAGCTTCAGTTTGAAAAGCCATTGGGGGCAGCGTAAAATTAAGCAAAATTTCCCTCCTCCCTAACTGAGGACAGGCAACGGTTAATTCGACCCGCGCTTTCTACGGTCGTCCGCATCACTGAGCCCCCTATCCTCGATCTACCTCATCCCGTCAATTTTGCCCTGCCTTCTAATTATCATTTTATAGATGGAATCAATGACTCTGACCCTATTGATTTTGCTGATAGGAGGCGATTACCCTTACACGCTGGACGCTTACAGTAAAACAGCCTATCGCTGTGTCTGAAAATACTTGACCACTACAGAGTTCGTTTACTTATTCGCCTCACCGGTCGTTTCGTCGCGCGCTTTGACCGGCTTTGATTCCGGTGAATTCTCCTGGCGCAGAAAGATGGTTAGTACGACATAGAGCGCAATCACCAGATATTCCGCTTGCCATGTTTGCAGGGTTATCGACCAGAATTTGGCCGAAAACAGAAATGCCATGATGGAGATCGGTGACCGGCCCGTGAGCGAGCGTTCTTCGTTGTATGCACTTGCGCCTGAGAGTGCATGCAGTACAAACGAAAGCACAAACAGCAACAGAAACGTAAGTGACAGCGAATTGCTGTATATCCATGTGAGGGGCCAGGTTTTTTCTCGCTGCTTTTGTTTGTTTTTCGGTTTGCGCGGATCGAGGGAATGTGGCGCGCCGCGCTGATAGAGAAAGCTGCTCAACACGATCAGTGAACCAAGCTGCAGGACAGCAGCCTGCCAGTTGGAAGCAAGCCCCTCCCAAAAAGTACCGGTAGACAAATAATGCCAATACCCGAGAGATGCCTGCCCGTGCGCCGCCAAATTTTCATTTTGCACCCGCCACCCGGCAAAACTTTGCGCGGAAATGCAGATGGCGAATAGCGTGAATAGGACGATAGAAAGTGAATTGTCCCTGATTATTTTGATCAACTTTCGCATTTGCCAACACCTTTCAAGACTCGTGAAAACAACTCCGGATCATGGGTACCCCATCCTTTCCATTTCCAGTTGCGAAGCTTCGGCATGAGGCACCGAGGGGCGCCCAAAACTTAAACGGAGACTGACATGGAGCGACAGAGAACCACCGCACTCTACGTAGTCTTGATGGTAGCCGTAATTGTTTCGATCGATGTCTTATTCTTCAATAACTGCTTATGGGAACGGCTGACAGTAAATATTAGTAATCGTTCTGGTATTCGCCGCCTTCTATTTCAGATTCCTGAAACTTCCATGAACGGCACTTGGCCTCTAACCAGCCTCAGAACAGGGTGGTAGCGCGCAGTTTTTTCAGCAGGGACCGGCCAAAATCTGTGTCTGAGGCCACTTCACGGCTGTTTTAACGAGGAGACTTGAATGTGATGGCGGTTGCGGCCATTACCGGGCATAAGTCCATGCAGGTACCCTTAAAAGCCCTAGGCAGAAGGGACGGCGAGAATGGAGCCAGCGCGTTGCAACTCGCCATGGCCCGGACGAAGGATCAAGCTGTGCTGACGTCATTATAATCGCCGACCGAAGCCTGAATGACTTCCCGAGCGATCGCCGTCTCCTGCTCCGTTCGACTTTCAGCCACCAGCACGACCTGGCCGCTCGAAATTGCATCGCGGACAAGATCCGCAAGTCGGCCTTCCTTCTTTCCGGCCGCGGCCGAAACGCCGGACGCTGCGCCGATGAGGCCGCCGATACTGGCACCCCAACCCATCATCACGATGGGAGCGATCAGGGGGCTGGCGATGAACAGACTTACACTCGCCGCCACCAGTGCCACCTCCCCTAATGCGCCGATGCCAACACCCACCGCTGTGCCGATCGCGCCGTCTACGAGCACGTTCGTCAGCACCTCATCGCTTTTCGCTTGGGCCCCAGAGACAGGTAAAACCGATGTGTTATCGAATATCTGCAGCCGCTCATTAGGTACCCCGCGCTCGACAAGACTGGAAAGCGCGCTTTCGGCTTCTGCGCGGTGGGCAAAAAATCCCGATACGTGGTGGCGGTAAGGGCTCATGATCTTTCTCCTTTATGTGCATCGAAAGAGACTGATGTAATTCGAGACTTAACAGCCGGGTTGTTTCGGAATCGCTTCTATTTTCTGTGATTTGGCATGAAGGTCGTACTAATATCGCGTTCTGACACACCTGTTCCAGGTTTATATTTTCTGCCTACCACTATCTGTGCGTCACCACACGTAGCGGAGTTATTGACTCCGAAACTTTAACTGGGTGGCGGTGCTGAGTCGCCCAGGGTCGATTCAGTTTTTCAGACGTAATAGCTCACTTTAGTCCGGAATATAGCACCCTTGTCTTGTTTATCAATGTAGCGAGCAGAGAAGGTCTTACCCGACAGGTTATAAAAGCCAGTTCACATGTCAGGCTGCCAGTCATGATACGAGCCATCTGACTAGCACGCCGCATTTGTAGCTGCAATTCGTGCTGCGCAGTTATGATATAATCAAACGTATTAATATCTGTCGCCAAAAAAGCCGTATGCAGCGCAATAGCAATTCCATCGCCACAAAATGATGGGATGACCGCCATCTGGTCACCAATAGGGAATAGTCCAAACTGATCGTTGCCTTCAGCCGGATGAATATAGCCATAAGGTATGC
>JAGXHU010000018.1 GCA_024636015.1 Halothiobacillus sp. | reverse complement strand
TACGGTGTTTGCGCACAACATTCTGCCGACTTCAGTCAATTACATTCCCTACCAGATTCCCGTGGCGTTGGTCTGGGTGTGCCTGGCGATGATCTGGATGGAGGCAGTCATGGGATTTTGCCTGGGGTGCAAACTCCATTCCCTGCTGGTGCGGCTGCATGTGCTCAAGGAGCCGTGCTATGCCTGCAAGAATATCGATTGGGACGCCATCGCCAACAAGAGACCGGGCTGATTGGGGTCACCGGATCGTTGGGGGTGTCTAAGCTGGGATCGAAGTTGAATGGTGTTTGCCCCAATCTGATCGCTCAAGCCGATGTGCGTAGCCGCTTTGGCATCATGGCGAAGGCGGACAGACGCCGTGATCTGTGAAGTCACGGTACCGCTGCCGCCCGGCTTTCCCGCACCTATCCGCGAACCGATTATCTCGGGTCTGCGAGAGGAGGCAGCCAGATTGCCCGGTCGAAACCGAAAACAGCCGCCATTTAAGGAATAATGGTAGGCTGGTTTTATTGATCGTCCTGATATCCGATCATCCGATTTCCCTTCCTGTTTTACCGAAAGTCGACCATGAGTAACCCCTTGCTGAATAACACTGATCTCCCTGCCTTTGACCAAATCACGTCCGAGCATATTGAACCTGCCATCGATCAAATCTTGGCCGAAAACCGTGCCGCCATCGCCCAGCGACTGGAACAGGGCGGGCCCTTCACCTGGGACAACTTCGCCGAGCCGATGGATGCCATGGGCGACCGGCTGGATCGTGCCTGGTCACCCGTTAGCCATTTGAATGCCGTGGTCAACAGCCCCGAGTTGCGTGTGGCCTACGAGGCCTGCCTGCCGAAGCTGTCGGACTATGCCACTGAGCTGGGGCAGAATGAGGCGCTGTTCCGCGCCTACGAGGCCATTCACCAAGGTGATGGCGGGGGCGATGAATTCGCCACGCTCTCCGGCGAGCGGCGGAAAGTGATCGAGAATACCCTGCGCGATTTTCGCCTATCCGGCGTCGACTTGCCGGCTGAGGACAAGGCGCGCTACAAGGCACTCAAGAGCGAACTGTCGCAACTGACAACGAAATTTGCCAACAACGTGCTCGACGCCACCAATGCCTGGTCGCTGACGCTGACCGACCGGAATCGTTTGGCTGGTTTACCCGAATCGGCACTGGGCATGTTCCGCCAAACGGCCGAGCGGGAAAACCAGGATGAGGACAAGGGTGGCTGGCGCATCTCCTTGGCTGCCCCGAGCTTTATCGCAGTCATGACCTACGCCGAGGACCGCGACCTGCGCGCGATGGTTTATCACGCCTTCGTCACCCGCGCTTCGGAAGTTGGGCCGCATGCCCGTGAATGGGACAACGGCCCGTTGATGGAGCGTATTCTTGCCATCCGCCACGAACTGGCTGGGCTGCTCGGCTTTACGAACTATGCGGAGCGGTCGCTGGCGACCAAGATGGCGGACAGCCCGGCGCAGGTGCTGGAATTTCTGAATAATCTGGCGGAACAAGCTGCGCCGCGCGCCCGTCAGGAGCTGGACGAACTCGCTGCGTTTGCCCGCGACGCGGGTGGCCCGGACGCATTAAAGCCCTGGGATCTGGCGTTCTATGGCGAGCGGTTGCGTCAGGCCCGTTTCGACATCAGTCAGGAGCAGCTCAAGCCGTACTTCCCGGCCGACCGGGTGGTGGCGGGGCTGTTCGAGGTGGTTAACCGGCTGTTTGGCATTCGCGTGACCGAGCGCGACGGCATCACGACCTGGCATCCGGACGTGCGTTTCTATGAAATTCACGACCGCGATGGCGAATTGCGTGGGCAGTTCTACCTGGATCTGTCTGCCCGTCAACACAAGCGCGGCGGGGCATGGATGGCGGACTGTGTTCAGCGCCGCCGCCGTGCCGACGGCAGCCTGCAGATTCCGGTGGCTTTCCTGACCTGCAACTTTACCCCGCCGGTGGGCGACGAACCGCCGCTGCTGACCCACGACGAAGTCACCACGCTGTTCCACGAATTCGGCCACGGTCTGCACCACATGCTCACCAAGGTCGAGACGTCGGGCGTATCCGGTATCAACGGCGTGGCCTGGGATGCGGTCGAGCTGCCGAGTCAGTTCCTGGAAAACTGGTGCTGGGTGCGCGAGGCGCTGGACCTGTTCGCGCGTCACCACCAGACCGGCGAAGCATTGCCCCAGACGCTGTTCGAGAACATGCAGGCCGCGCGGCAGTTCCAATCCGGCATGCAGACGGTTCGTCAGTTGGAGTTTTCGCTGTTCGACCTGATCCTGCACCAGGAATACGACCCCGCGACCGGGGCGCGGGTTCAGGAAACCCTCGACCGGATTCGCCGGCAGGTCGCGGTGCTGCATCCACCGGAATACAACCGCTTCCAAAACGGCTTTTCGCATATCTTCGCGGGGGGCTATGCCGCCGGCTACTACAGCTACAAGTGGGCGGAAGTGCTGTCGGCGGATGCCTTCTCGCGCTTCGAGGAAGACGGGGTGTTTAACGAGCGCACCGGCACGGATTTCCTGGTGCACATTCTCGAACGCGGCGGTAGCGAGGACCCGATGACGTTGTTTAAGGCCTTCCGTGGCCGAGAGCCGAGCATCGAACCGCTGCTGCGTCAGCACGGCATCCTCACGGACCGCTGAGCGGCTATGCCCCCGTCGGTATCCGGCATTGATCCTCAGGCGAAAGGGGAGAGCGGTAATTCCCGCTCGGTCGTTTCTCGGCAGACCGCGCCGCATGAGGATCTGATCGCGCAGGTGGGTAAGCATGCCCGGCATCGCTGGGCCAAACCGATTGCCGACTACAACCGTGAGGCCTTCGCGCAGGCAGATCAGTGGATCGCGGGGCGCGCTCAGCCGCTGATTTTGGATTCGGGCTGCGGCACTGGCGACAGCAGCCGGCTACTTGCGGCCCGATACCCCGCGCATCTCGTTATTGGGGTGGATCGTTCGGCCGACCGGCTTTCGCGGCAGCGGGCGGACACCCCGGAGAACTGTTTGCTGGTTCGGGCGGATCTGGTGGACTTCTGGCGCCTCGCCCGCGAGGCAGGCTGGCGTCCTGAGCAGCATTATTTGTTGTATCCGAACCCCGAGCCCAAGCCCAAACACCTCAAGCGGCGCTTTCACGCCCACCCGGTGTTCCCGGATCTCGTGGCGCTGGGCGGGCAGTTCGAGAGCCGCAGCAACTGGCGCATCTATCTGGAAGAGCTCGCGCAGGCTTTCGCCTACCATGGCCGGACGGCGGAGATATTCCCCGTGCCTGATGACGAGCCGCCGTTGACCCTGTTCGAGCGCAAGTATCGGTCCAGTGGTCAGCCCCTCTGGTGTTTGCGCACCACGGAGGGAAGCGCAGAAGAATCCACATGAAGAAGAGAGTGGATCATCGTCATGGCGAGCAATGATCGACCCTCATTTTCTATCGCTTATCCGCGTTAAGCACCTCGAGGAAATGGTCCGCGTACTTCACGAGCTTCGACTGTCCGACCCCGCTGATTTGACTGAACGCTTCCGGGGTATTCGGTCGCTGATTGAAGATTTCCAGCAACGTACTGTCATGGAAAATCACATAGGGCGGCACAGCTTGCTCACGGGCGAGTTCAAGACGCTTGGCTTTGAGCGCTTGCCACAAGGGATCTTCGCTGGCATCGGCGAAACCTTCTCGCAGACGGGAAGCCATTTCGATTTTGCTTGCTTTGCGTTTAACCGGTTCGGCGTCCCGCCTGAGCCATACCGATTGCTCGCCCCGCAACACCGGCTTCGCTAAATCGGTTAACTTCAGTCCGCCAAACGCCTCCATATCGACATTCAGCAAACCTGAAGCGGCCAGCTGGCGATAAACGCTACTCCATTGTGCTTGCCCCAACGCTTTACCAATACCAAAGGTACTCAGTTGCGTGTGACCGAATTGCGCCACTTTGGAGGTTTCCTTGCCCAGCAACACGTCAATCAGGTGGGCAACACCAAAGCGCTGACCCGTTCGGTACACACACGACAGCGCCATTTGTGCCGGTTGGGTGGCATCCCAGGTATCCACGGGAGTCAGGCAGTTGTCACATTGCCCACAGTCGCCGGGATGCGACTCACCAAAATAACGCAGCACGGTTTGGTGGCGGCAGGCTGTCGATTCGCAGTACCCCAGGAGCGCATCGAGTTTTTGCAATTCCACGGTTTTTCGACCATCCGGGGAATCGCCGGACATCAGCATCCGGCGCATCGACACGACATCGCCGAGACCATAAGTCATCCAGGCGTTCGCCGGCAGACCGTCCCTGCCTGCTCGGCCAATTTCCTGATAATAGCCCTCGAGACTCTTGGGCAGATCAAGATGGGCAACAAAGCGCACATTGGGTTTATCGATACCCATGCCGAACGCGACGGTGGCGACCATGACGACCCCCTCATCGCGCAGAAAGCGTTGCTGGTTCCCATGACGCGTAGCGGCATCCAGCCCTGCGTGATAAGGCAAGGCATCCCAGCCTTGATCCTTCAGCCATGCCGCCGTTTCTTCAACCTTCTTGCGTGACAGGCAATACACGATGCCCGCGTCGTTGGGATGCTCTGCCGCGAGAAAAGTCAGCAACTGCTGGCGCGCATTTATCTTTTGCGTCACCCGATAGCGGATATTGGGCCGATCAAAGCTGGAGACAAATTGCCGCGCGTGTTCGAGTCCGAGTTGCTCGACAATCTCACGCCGCGTCGGCGCATCTGCCGTGGCGGTGAGCGCAATGCGGGGCACGCGGGAAAAACGCTCGTGCAGCACCTTTAAAGCACGGTACTCGGGCCGGAAATCATGGCCCCATTGAGAGACGCAATGGGCCTCGTCGATTGCGAACAGGGCGATCCCTTGATCGTCCTGCAAACGATCCAGAAAATTGAGAAAACTTTCCGTCATGAGCCGCTCTGGCGCGACATAGAGCAGCTTTAACTCGCCAAGCTGTAACTGCCGCATCACCGCGCGGGCCGTTTCAGCATCCTGGCTGGAGTTCAAAAAAGCGACGGAAACGCCCAGCTGCTTCAGTGCGGCCACCTGATCCTGCATCAACGCGATCAAGGGTGAAATCACAATGCCCACACCGTGGCGGCAGAGTGCGGGAATTTGGTAACACAGCGACTTCCCGGCCCCGGTCGGCATCAACACCAGGGCATCGCCACCCTGAGTGACATGATCGACCACGCTTTCCTGATCGCCGCGAAAATGGGGGAATCCAAAGACATCACGCAATATCTGGTTTGGATGGTTATCGGACAACATGTGTTTTCTGCTCACCTGGAATTGTGATGTCATTCAAGAACCTGAACTCATCCAATCGGTTCGTACACTCGGGCTGTTAAGACAGCAGGAACGGATTTTTTTGAGTTCAACGATCTGAACGGGGGCGCCTGCAAGCCGTAACGATATCAAGAATGTCCCGAGATCACCCACGTGCGGCAGCTTTGGTCCGGGCTGTCTTGATGCGAAAGCCCGGGCAGGGTTTGACGGGGTACCGAGGCTTTGCGCCGGGATGTTCGGTGATGGTTATTGGGGCCGATGGCCCTGCACCAGCGACCAGTCGCCCAGTGAATCGATGGCATTAATCACCAGACCTTGTGCCATCCATTGGGCCGCCACGGCCTCGGCCTGATGGTTGAGAATGCCGGACAGGGCAAAGCGGCCGCCGGCCTTGAGATGGGGGGCGAGGCTGTCGGCCAGCTCGATGAGCGGCTGGGCGAGGATGTTGGCGATCAGGATGTCGAAGCGGGAGTCGGCGGGCAGGTCTTCCGGCTGGCTCAGGGAGAGCCGATCCGTGCCGATCTGATTCAGTGCCGCGTTATCGAAACTGGCCTTGAGCGCCTGAGGATCGATATCGGTGCCCCAGGCCTGTGCGGCGCCCTTGATGAGCGCGCCCAGCGCCAGGATGCCCGATCCGCAGCCCACATCCAGGATGCTCAGCCCGTTGAGATCCTGTCGGTCGAGCCAACCCAGGCACAGGGCCGTGGTTTCATGTTGCCCGGTACCGAAGGCGAGGCCCGGATCGATCCGCAGCACCGATTCGGCATTTTCGGGCGGTGTTTCCCAATGCGGCACGACCCAGAGTCCGTCGCCGTAACAGGCGGCAGCGAAGTCCGCCTGAGTCTGGCGCACCCAGTCGATATCCTCGATGATTTGATAATCGAAATCGCCCAGCAGTGCCGGGCGGAGCGTCTGATTGAGCATGCCCATGATGTCGGCCGGGCTGATGCCTTCCTCGAACAGGCCAGCGACGCGCACCATTTGCCAGAGGGGTGTTTCGCCCGGTTTCGGCTCCAGGATCGGTTCGTCGCCCAATTCCTCCAGCGAGACCGAAACAGCACCGGCATCCAGCAGCGCCTGCTCGCAATCTTCAACATCGCCTTGCGGCACGTCGAGACTCAGCCGTTGCCACTGACGCGGCGCGTTGTCATCAGAATCCATCAATCCAGCCCCAGCCGTTTGTGCAGGAAATGGATATCGGTTCCGCCGTCGATAAAGGCTTGATCATCCATGAGGTCGCGATGTAGTGGGATGTTGGTCTTGATGCCATCAATCGCCATTTCGCTTAGCGCACCCGCCATGCGACGGATCGCCTGGTCCCGGTTGTCGGCGTGGGTAATGAGCTTGCCGATCATGGAGTCGTAGTACGGCGGTACGGTGTATCCGTTGTAGATATGTGTATCGATCCGCACGCCTGGGCCACCGGGGAAATGCAGGTTGGTGATCTTGCCGGGGCTGGGGACAAAGGTGGTCGGATCTTCGGCATTGATGCGGCATTCGATGGAATGACCGGTCAGACGGACCTGATCCTGCGTGAAATCCAGCGGCATTCCTGCGGCGATCATCAGTTGTTGTTTGACGAGATCGATCCCGGTAATCATTTCAGTGATCGTGTGTTCGACCTGCAGCCGGGTGTTCATTTCGATGAAATAGAAATGGCCGTTCTCGTACAGAAACTCGAACGTGCCCGCGCCCCGATACCCCATGCGCAGACAGGCGGCGACACAGACGGCGCCGATCTCCGCGCGCTGTTCCGGGGTGATGCCGGGGGCAGGGGCTTCCTCAATGATTTTCTGGTGGCGACGTTGCATCGAGCAGTCGCGCTCCCCCAGATACACGGCATGGCCGTGACTGTCGGCCAGCACCTGGATCTCGATGTGGCGCGGGTGCTCAAGGAATTTCTCCATGTACACCTGCGGGTTGTTGAATGCGGCGGCGGCCTCGGTGCGGGTCATGTCGATGGCGTGCAACAGGGCTGCTTCGGTATGGACGACGCGCATTCCCCGACCACCGCCACCACCGGCCGCCTTGATGATCACGGGGTAGCCGACGTCGCGCCCGAGGCGCAAATTCTCGTCGGGGTCGTCACCCAGCGCACCGTCGGAGCCAGGTACACAAGGCACATTGGCTGCGCGCATGGTTTCCTTGGCCATGACCTTGTCGCCCATCATCCGGATGTTGTCGGCGGTCGGGCCGATAAAGATGAAGCCGGATTGCTCGACGCGCTCGGTGAAATCGGCATTTTCCGAGAGGAAACCGTAGCCGGGATGAATGGCCACCGCATCCGTGACTTCGGCGGCCGAAATGATGGCCGGCACATTCAGGTAGCTTTCGGTGGAGCGTGGACCGCCGATGCAGACAGATTCGTCGGCCAGGCGAACATGCTTGAGATCGCGGTCGGCGGTCGAGTGAACCGCGACCGTGCGAATGTCCAACTCACGACAGGCGCGCAGGATACGGAGCGCAATCTCGCCCCGGTTGGCGATCAGTACTTTATTCAACATGCGAAGCCCCGCCGTTATTCAATGATGAACAGCGGTTGGTCGAATTCGACCGGCTGGCCGTTTTCCACCAGAATCGCCGTGATGGTACCGCTGGACTCCGCTTCGATTTGGTTGAACATCTTCATCGCCTCAATGACGCAGAGGGTATCACCGGCCTGGATGACACTGCCAATCTCCACGAAGGGCTTGGCCGTCGGAGAGGCCGAACGATAGAAAGTACCTACCATGGGCGAGGGGATGTTCTTGCCGTTGGCCACAGGCGCTGCCGCTTGAGTTGAGGCGGCCGGTACCGGTGCGGGCATGGCCGCCATGGCTGGCTGCTGCACATAACCCATCATGGGCATGCCGCCTGGTGCCATCATCTGGCCACGTGCGATACGTACCGATTCTTCGCCTTCGCGAATTTCGATTTCGGCAATACCGGATTCCTCGAGTAACTCGATCAGTTTCTTGATCTTGCGTATATCCATGGATGGACTTCTCCGTTTAGGTGACAGCTTGAGCTCAGTGTGATCCCGATGACTCAGGCGGATGGTAGTGTGGGCAACCGTTGGATGCCGAGGTGCTGAAAGAGGGCAAATAAGGCGAGCTCGTAGCCGAGTGCCCCGACGCCAATGATCGAACCCAGCGCAATGTCCGAAAAGTAGGAATGCTGGCGGAAGGGTTCGCGGGCGTGAATATTACTGATGTGGACTTCCACGAAGGGGATGCCGCTGGCGAGCAGGGCGTCCCGTAGCGCGATACTGGTGTGGGTCCACGCGGCAGGATTGATGACGATCCCATCGACCCCAGTATCGGCAGCCGTATGGATCCGTTCGATCATCTGATGTTCGGCGTTTGTTTGCAGGTGTTCGAGCGAAACGGAGGCACTCTGGCAGTGCAGCGTGAGGCGGGCTAGGATGTCATCAAGCGTTGTATGGCCATAGCGTTCGGGTTCGCGGGTACCCAGCCGGTTCAGGTTCGGGCCGTTCAGCAGCAAAATGGTTGCCATGCGTCGCTATTCCTTGTCGCGGGTGTTATGCAGAAAAGAGAAATTTATGCCGCATTGTGCCGTGCCGCTGGCGGAATGTCTATTCAGGACTGTGTGGGTGTGCGATGACGCTCTTTTGACAGAATCACTACATATGCCGACATGATATCGACAAGTACTCAGAAATTGTACCGTATCAAGCAGGCTTGCCGCGCAGCGCGCGAAGCAGGGCGCGGGTATGTGGGTCGGGTTTATGAAGGGTCGGATTAAGTTCTCGCGTTTGTTGTCGCTGCGCTGCAGCAATCTGGCGCGCTTGTTGGCTTTCAGCCGTTTCCGAATAAAGTGTTTGTGCCACCGAAGCCGGCCCGCGTTGTCGGGCCAGCCCTCGGACTTCAATGACCCAGTGCGCTTCATCACGTTCGATGTCCAACTGATCCCCCACGCGCAGGACCTTGGCTGGTTTACGGCAGTCCTGGCCATTGATCCGAATTTTTCCCTGCGATAGAGCCGTCACGGCCAGCGATCGGGTTTTGAAGAATCGGGCGGCCCATAACCAGGTATCCACGCGCTGTTCCCCACGCGAGGATGAATCGGTCTGGCTCATGTTCGGTTTTTCATCCTCGGTGATTACCGGGGCGCTGAGGCATGATTGCCGGACCGCGCGCGTTTATCCAGCGGTGGTCAATCCAGCCGACCAACCAGGTGCCCAGAGTAATCCCGATCAGGATGACGCCGACAAACCATTGGCCTTCACCGAGCATGGCGGGTGCCGTGCCGGGACAAACGCCGGTAAGTCCCCAGCCCGCACCAAACAGCAGGGCGCCGGGGATCAGTGTGCGCACAAAGGGTTTGTGGGGAAAACTTATGAGTCGTCCGCTGGTCAGGCCGTGCCATTGACGGTATTTTGCCAGCAGATTGAGCACGGCGCCGACCCCGACTGCTGTTGCGATGACCCACAGCAGGTGGAAGTTCTGAAAGAGGAGCAGGGCGGAAATCATGGCGGGGTCCGTAGCCCCGGCCCGGCTAAGAAAAAAGCCGAAGACCAAGCCGATGAGCAGAAACAAGCCATTGCGTACTAAGAGGTTATTGGCGTTCATGGTCAGCCTCCTACCAGAGTGGATTTCAGAAGAAACTGGGTCAGTTGGGCGGTCCCGACTGCGGCAGCAAAGAACAGGGCCGATGCCACGATGCTCGCCGGTGAGCCCATCGCTACGCCGTTGATGGTGTGGCCCGACGTACAACCGCCGGCCATGCGGGCGCCAAGCCCGATCAATACGCCACCGAACAGCCACCACAGGACACGCCCCGCCGTCGATGTCGGCATCAGGGCCTGATAAAAGGTGCCAAAGTCGGTAGGTGCCGCCCAATGACCGCTGCTCAGACTGGCGACCAGCCCGCCCAGAAATATGCCGACCAAGAACCAGAGCTTCCAGTCGGTGGCCGAGCTGTGCGCCGCACTTTGGAACAGCGGCAGTTGGCTGCCCAGCCGGGCGCAGGCGTTACCGAAGGCGGCCGAACACCCGAGAGGTTGATCGGTTATCCAGCGCTGGGAAAAAGCCAACAAGCCGATAGCGCCTCCCGCAATCCAGGCGGGCCAGAGTGGGGTGGTCAGGAATTCGATCGTCTGTGACCAGAGCGATAAATCAGGTTGTGTCATGGTGTCTTCTCACATGAGGAAGCAAATATGACACTAACCTTAGCGCGTCAAATCGGGATGTGCGCGCTAAACATTTTCATTGGCCCATTGACGGGCTCTATGAGTTTTATCTGGCATCAAATAAAATGATGATAAACCGCGAGTCGGAATCGGATCTATTTCGTGCTGTCCGACTTTGACTCCGGCAGGACGATGTTTAGCTCCAGAATGTCCATACCCTCGTTGTGGCCAATCTGAACCTGGACGGCATCCTCATCAACAGACACATATTTGCGAATGACGTCCAGCAGGTCGTTCTTGAGTCGGGGAAGATAGTCCGGATCGCGCGTCTGGCCCTGGCTGCGCTCATGGGCAATCAGGATTTGCAGGCGTTCCTTGGCCAGATGGGCGGTAGGTTTTGGGCGTGCGCGAAAGAGGTCAAGCAGTCCCATGATCACCCCTTGCCAAACAGGCGGCTAAGGAAGGACTTCTTGTCCACTTCGATAAAGCGCATGGGTCGATCTTCACCCAGCAAGCGGGCAACCGCATCCTGGTAGGCTTGTCCGGCATCTGCGGTCTGGTCGAGAATGACCGGTCGCCCGGCATTGGACGCTTGAAGCACCGACTGGGACTCGGGAATGACGCCCAGCAGGGGGACGGCCAGAATTTCCAGCATATCCTCGATCGACAACATTTCGCCGGCTTCGACCCGCTCCGGTGAGTAGCGGGTGATGAGCAGATGTTCCCGAATCGGCGGCTCGCCATTTTTGGCGCGTTGCGATTTGCTGGCCAGAATACCCAGCATCCGGTCGGAGTCCCGCACGGAGGACACCTCGGGGTTGGATACCACGATCGCTTCGTCAGCGTAATACATGGCTAGTTGTGCGCCCCGTTCGATGCCGGCGGGTGAGTCGCAGATGATGTAGTCGAAGCCGTCGGCCTTCAGGTCATCGAACACCTGTTTGACGCCTTCCTCGGAGAGGGCGTCTTTATCCTTGGTTTGCGAAGCCGGCAGGATGTAAAGGTTGTCGATTTCCTTGTGTTTGATCATGGCCTGCTTCAGGCCTGCTTCTTTCTGAATGACATTGATCAGGTCATAGACCACGCGCCGTTCGACACCCATGATCAGGTCGAGGTTACGTAATCCGACGTCAAAATCGATGACAACGGTCTTTTTCCCCGCCATTGCCAAACCACTGGAAATAGCCGCACTGGTCGTGGTTTTGCCCACGCCACCTTTGCCGGAAGTTACAACGAGAATTTTTGCCACAAATCAACTCCTGTTTGAGGCGCCCAACAACAACTGTTGTAAGGATTTTGCCACAAACCCGGGTTGAAACCTATGGATAGATGCAGGTTTGCACTGAAATGTCTCTGTGGGTCGTCCTATATGCCTCGGCTGTTGCGGCGGTGGTGTTCGGTGCACCCTCGTCCTCTCGGTAACGCTCTGGAATCCCGACACAAGGTTCAGTGATCAGTGATCAGTGATTGCGCATTCTGGACTTGTCATAGAGCGCCCCCCATTATGTGCATAGAGCTATCTATCGCCTTAGGGTGTATCTGATCGCCCCTGTCGTGGCAGAATCCGTGCCGCGCCAATAACAACTTGAATAATGTCTTGAGGGCAGGATGCAGAAAACCAAACATGTGTTTCGGGCTTTGGCCTGGGGAATGGTCACCATGGGGGTGATCATGGGCGCGGTTTTCCCGCTCTTTGTGATGCTTTTCGGGGTTGCGGAAAGTACCGCATTTTCCCTGACCTTCATTATGGCCACGCTGGTGGCGGGTCTGGTCGTTGGTGTCCTGAATTTTGCGCTTGCCAGCAAAATTGTCCGGCCACGTCTGGTCCGGTTGTCCCAAGGGATGCGGAATGTCAGTCAGGCGATGGATCAGGCGACCTTTTCGGGTGACTGGTCGGCTTGTGACCTGTCGATTGCAGGAGGATGATGAGGGCGAGTTGGGTGCGGTGGCAAACAGCTACAACGCCTTGCTCTACGCCCTGCATGATGCGCATCGTGTCGAAGGCCAAATTCGCAGTTTCACACAGACGCTATCCAGCCGACTGGATCTGACTGAGTTGGGGGATCAGGCGCTGACCCTGTTGCAGGAGATTTCCGGTGCGCAGGGCGGTGCGATTGTCATGGATCGTCAGGCAGAGTGGAAGATTCTGGTTTCTCATGGGTTGAATCGGCCCGAGCAGATTCTCGAGAGTCAGCTGTTTCATGTGCGTCAGGAGGTTCTGCAGCGTCGCATCGTGCTGCCCCCGGGTGTCACCGTGGATGCGGTACTCACGCATTTCATCCCTGCAGATGTGATCCTGGCCCCCGTTCTGCATCATGGTTTGGTATTGGGCTGGGTGGTGCTGGCGTCGTCAACCCCGTTTGCGGAGCAGGTGCCGCGGTTGTTACCTCTGTTGATGCAGGGGTTGGGCCTGGCATTGAACAATGCACTGATGCATGCCGACCTGCAACGTGTCGCGGCACTTGACCCCCTGACGAACATCTATAACCGGCGTTTCGGGATGAAGCGACTGGAGGAAGAGCTTTCACGTGCTGGCCGCAATCGCTCGTCTCTGGCGCTCATCATGCTCGACCTGGATCATTTCAAGCGCATCAACGATACGTTCGGCCACCTCAGTGGCGACAAGGTGTTGGTACGCACGGCCAATGTGACCGGGGGAATGCTGCGCGATGGGGATATCCTGCTGCGCTACGGTGGGGAGGAGTTTGTGGTTGTGCTGCCCGGTGCCAGTGTGCAGGATGCCCGGGATGTGGCCGAGCGCATTCGATTCGCGATCGGACATACATCGATCGATGTGGGTGGTGAGCATGCGTTGACGGCGACGGCCAGTATCGGTGTTACGGCCATGTCGGGGGACAAACCCGTTTCCCCGGAAGAACTGATTGCCCAGGCAGATGCCCGTATGTATGCCGCCAAGGCGGCAGGTCGGGACCGGGTCGTGTTTGAGGGCAATTTTTCCGATCACACATGATCATTTGACGTTGGCGGCCAGGTATCCACAAAAGAATCTTGAGTCTCCGTCCGCCCGTGACGGCAAAGCGCGCACGTTCATAAAAAGCGGAGTTTTCTGAATTCAGGCAGGGAGCACCACAAGTCGCCGCCCTCCGCTGATGTCCATCAATAGAGCGGCCACAAGGGGCGTGATCTTGGTCGCCTCTTCAGCGCACGTTTTCTGGATGCTGATGGTGTCCCGCCAGTTGACGGGGCATCAGGGGTGGATCGGGGTGCCGGTTCGAAACGGCATCATGCGATGTTTGATGCGCCTTGCAGGCGCCAGTGCTCGGTCCGGCCGCACCACGCCAATAACATGTCGAGCGGCATCGGTTTGCCGATGAGGAAACCCTGTCCCTGGTCGCAGTTCTGGCGTGTGAGGAAGTCAAGCTGCTCGGCAGTTTCGATACCTTCGGCGATCACCGGAATCTTCAGACTGTGCCCCATCGCGATGATGGCCTTGATCAGCGCGGCATCATCTGGGTCGCTACTGACGTCGTGCACGAAAGACTGATCGATCTTGAGTTGGCCGATCGGATAACGTTTCAGATAACTCAGGCTGGAGTAACCCGTGCCGAAGTCGTCTATGGATATCTGCGCACCCAGTTGGCGCAAGGCAAGCAGGGTTGTTTCAACACCATTGCGGTCATCCATGAGCACCCCTTCGGTAATTTCCAGTTCCAGATACTCGGCGGAGAGTGCGGCATGATTCAGGGCGTCTTCTATCTGGTGCACCAGTTGGTCGTTCACGAATTGCCGGGGTGAAATGTTGACGGCCATCGTCAGGCACGCCCCGAGTGTTTTGTGCAGGATCACCGCATCCCGACAGGCTGTTTCCAGAACCCATTGGCCGATCGGTACGATCAGGCCGGTTTCTTCTGCCAGAGGGATAAAGTTGCCGGGACACACGAAGTGGCCATCCGGCTTACGCAGGCGTAGCAGGGCTTCGACGCCGACAATCGTTCTGGATTTCAAGTCGACTTTGGGTTGGTAAAACAGCTCGAACCCCCCATGTTCCAGTGCGTTATGGAGGTCCCGCTCCAGATTGAGGCGTTCGCCGGCCCCCAGATCCATTTCCCGTGCGAACAGTTTGTGCCCGTTCCGGCCATGTTCTTTTACCCAGTACATGGCGACGTCGGCGCAGCGCAGCAGCTCGTTGATGTCCCGGCCGTCGGCCGGGCACAGGCTGATCCCGATGCTGGATGAAATATGTATTTCCTGCAGACCGATATCGACAGGGGCCGACAATACCTTTTTGATCCGTTTTGCGACCTGTTCCGCGCCTTCTTCATCCGTATCGGCCAGTAGCAGTACGAATTCATCGCCCCCCATGCGCGCAATGGTGTCCGTTAATCGCAGACAGGTCTGAACCCGAGCGACAAACTCCTTGAGCACCTTGTCGCCGATATGGTGACCCATTGAATCGTTGATGTGCTTGAACCGGTCAATGTCCATCATCGCCAGGGCAAATGGCGTGCCGTTGCGACGTTGCTGCTCGATGGCGACGGTGACCCGATCATCCAGCAGCATCCGGTTCGGCAGGCCGGTCAACGCGTCGTGCAGGGCGATATGCCGGATGTATTCATCGGCGCGTTTTTGCTCGGAAATGTCGTAGGCAATGCCGAGGAAGCCCTGAATTTCGTTGCGCGGGCCACGTAGGGCCGTGATCGATAAGCGTACCGGGAATCGTGAACCGTCCTTGCGGACATAGGTCCATTCCCTGTCCTCATGGGCATGAAGTTTGGGTTTGGCGACGAAGACTTCAAAGCCAGGCTCAACCAGGTAGCCCAGTTCCTGACTGAGGCTCAATGCCCGTTCCCGGACCTCTTCGGCGTCGTGGAAGATGCCGGGAGTACATTTTCCGATCATCTCGTCCGCGCGATACCAGAGCATGCGTTCGGCCGCCTTGTTGAACGAGAGAATGGTGCCCTCTACGTCGGTTGAGATAATGGAATAGGCGGCACTTTCGACGATGGCGGTACGGAATTGATTGGAGTACTCCAGCTCCTCGATCAGGCGTTTTTCCTGAGTAATATTGCGGAAGGTGGCGGCAACCCCCGATGGCATGGCAACTACCTGACGTTGATACCAGTGGGTGTTCCCTCCCGCGTCAATTGAGGTGCATTCGTTAATGAGCGGCTTGCCGGACTTGAGCACGGTCTGGTAATTTTCGATCAGCCCCTTTTGTTCCGGGAACAGCTCCACGCAGGAGTGTCCCATCAGGCGTTCAGCCGTGAGACGGGTATTGGTTGTGGCATTCTTGTTAGCGAACGTAGCCCGGAAATCAACAATGTCGCCAGCGTCATTCCGCACGGCTTCATAAATGATGAAGATGTCAGGGCTGCTGTCCATGGCGGCTTCGAACCGTGATCGTTCGGTTTTTTCCGCTTCATGGCTCTGTGCCAGATCCTCCAGGAGCGGCCGGGCGCGAAGCTGGATGAGGCCCAGGCCCAGCAGGGTGAGGACGACGATGAGCGGCAAGAGAAACAGCAGTTCCTTTTTCACGGGATCATAGACTTCAGAAAGGTCCATTTTCAGGACCAGCGCCAGCCCCGAGTGATCGACCGGGCCGTAGGCAGCCAGGACATGTCGCCCCCGATAATCGGTCAGGATCGCGACAGCATGCTTGCCGCTGAGGGCATAGGTCATTGGAATGGGCATGCCGTTGATTTTGTCAGGAATCACATACAGGTTGGCCTGTTCGCGTTGGGGATAGCAGAGCAGTTTGTCGGCGTTCAAGCGACCGCACATTGGCAGGGTGCCCGTTTCGCCCCAGTGATTGGCGTCATCGATCAACTTGCGCACGCGCGGCATCGCCTGTTCGATGATTAGGTAGCCTTCCGGGCTGCCGTGTGTGTCCCCCTTAACCGGGATGCGCATGTGCAAGTAGTAGCCTTTGTCCCAGATCAGGAAGGCATTGGGGGAGTCTCGCAAAGGAAAACGCATCAGTGCATCGGGTAAGAGTTTGCCGATAATGGTTTTGGTCTGATCGCCCGATTCCAGACCGACGCCGGTAAATCCGTGCTGGATCAGTCGTTCCGCGATCTGTGTCTGTACGGTGATGGGCACTTTGTGGCGGATGTTCTGCAGTAGTCCGTGCACCGATGCCATGAGGGTGGGGTCGGTGCTGGCCAGCTGGGCTCGTTCAATATGATCTTCGATTAGATCGGCCAGATGGGCCTGCTTCGTCTCGATTGCTTGCGTCATGTCTGTTTTGGACTGGGCCAGAGTGGCCTCTTCCAGAAAGATGATCCCGACCGTTCCGGTCGCCAGTGTTGTAAGGGCGATAACAAGCACCGTGGCGCGATAGATTTGCCCGGCACGTGCCTGGTCTTTATCCTGCTTGTCGGACCATTCATGCCGCCGCGCCACGCCCCAAAGCCCCAAGCCAAGCAGGGCGAGCCCGACGGCCGTAGGCAGGCTCAGCCAGATCAGCCCGGATTTGAAGAATTCGGACTCGAACAGATAGGGCAGTTTGATGGAATAGGCAAATACGGTTGCCAGTCCCGCGGCAATCAGGGTGATGGATATCAAACGGGCGAAGTGATGGCGGGATGGTGTCTTTCCCCAGTACAGCTGGAGGTATCCGGCGGTGAAGGCCAGAAAGCCAAAAACCGTTTGGATCGACATTTGCCCCTGGTTTTTATAGAGCCAGAGCCACAGCGGGGCGGTGAACTCGGTTTGCTGAAGGCTGGTAAGTAGCAGCTCCAAGCCGCGTGCACTGGCCAGCATAAGCACCATACCGATCAACAGGCCCTGTGTCCGTGCGCGCATGAGTCCAGATGCTTTTGAAGCAGATAACAGAAGCGCCAGGCCACCCAGCGAAAAGCACAGTGCCGTGCCCGGTACCATAGGTTTCCAGTCTGGATTGAGGTGGGTGAGCAAGGGTACATCCAGCACCCAACCGAACAAGGCGAGCGCGCCCAGGAGGAGTGCCGCCCCACCGGGAATTTCGATCATGAAATCTCGCTTTGGCGAAACATCCATCAGCAGCCTCTTTTCTCGCTTGTTCCCGCATCCGCTCGGCGTGTGTCCTGCTACCGATTAAGGCAAATAGTACAGTAAGGACAGCCTGGATCGGCACGTTGGTGCATATTCTGACACTTTAGCAGTATCGTTCGTCTGGCGCGGTATTTCCCCTGTGCCAAAACGATCGTCAGTCGCCGCCACCGCCACATCCACTGCCCCCGCAGCTACTGGCATCACTGCCGGCACCAAAGCCGCCATCTGAGCCGGAACCGCCTCCTGTGCAGCCCGAAGTGCAACCGATATGTCCAGCGCAGTAGCCACGCCCATAAAGGGGTGAAGCGGGGTCCATGCAGTTCAGCCGATACTTGAAGCCGTCTTCGATCTGCAGCAAGTCATCAATGGCGAACAACAGCGGCAAATAGCTGGCCGTCGAAGGGGTCATTTTCTCCTTCGCGCAGGCCAGCTGCCAAGACCGCTTGATGCCTTCTTGCATCACCGTCGGTGTTTTCATCGCCTCGGCGGGCGTGTGATGCAGAAAAAATCCAAGCCCGCGCTGGCAAAAGGTTTTGTAGGCCCGTGTGAACAGAATGAACTCATGCCAGGCGATATCCACTACCCGCGACGGCATGGATACCATCCGCTTTTTGGCTTGACGACAAAACTGGAAATAGTCCCGTAATCCATCGAAAACGAGATTGAGCTGTTCCTCGGTGAGATGCGGGTATTGGTCCTTCACTTTGGTGCGGAGTGATGGCGGAAATGAATAGTTCTGGATGAACTTGCGTTGCCCGGATTTTCTGCTTTGAAAAACAAGCAAGGTCAGCCCGGTAATCATGATGAAAATAGCAAAGATTGCTGCCATGAAAACTCCTTTTTCAGCTCTTTATCTATAAACCAATTCGCTTCTGCCGGTACAAAGCATACATGGGAAAAAGGCGGGTATTCGGCCCGGTTTCCGGCGCCACATGGCGCGCGCTGGTGCGCTGACTGACGGCGCTCAAGTATGCGATAAAGTCATGGTTTTGATAAACCAAGTGACCCTCTATTTAATTCAGAGATTCTGTGCGGCACACGGATGTTGGCCGTTCTTACGTGCTTTTTGGTGAAGGCTTATGACATATCAGCTTCTATTAACGATCGCGCTGCCTCAGGAAAATGTTGATTGCCGACTGGATCGATTTGGCATACCCGTGCTGTATACCGGGGTAGGTAAAGTCAATGCCGCACTGCGGTTGGCCGAGGCGTTGGCTCAATCGGCCGGACAAACACGAACGGTCATCAATCCGGGGGCGGCCGGCTCGCATCTCTTTGATGCGGGTGAAGTCGTCTGTGCGACGCGATTTGTCGAACGGGATATGGACGCGAGGGCTTTGGGGTTTTCGTTGGGACAAACTCCCTTTGAAGATGACATTCACCTTGAAACGGGCATAGCGATTCCCGGCCTGTCCCAGGCGATCTGCTACACCGGGGATAGCTTTGTGACGCAACGTCACCCCGAATGGGACATGGATGTCATCGACATGGAAGCCTATGCCCTAGCAAAAACCCTGGTCCATCTGAACGGGCAGATGTGAGGATCGATGCCCGTGGCTCGGGTTCTACCCCGTTTTCACGAACGATTGTGAAATGGCGTGCCGATTGGCATGCTAATTTTGCCTAGGCAATAAAAAAGCCCATGAAATCATGGGCTTAATCATACTGTCTGGCGGAGCGAGAGGGATTCGAACCCTCGATACGGGGTTACCGTATACACGCTTTCCAGGCGTGCTCCTTCAACCACTCGGACACCGCTCCAGGTTTTGAGACCGCTGGCTTTTGGGGCACAGGGCTCAGGAAGGCGCGGATATTAGCAATCTGGGGTGGATTTGGCAAACAAACTTATCCCTACGACCGCTCGAATACGGCCATCGATTCAATGTGGCCGGTTTGCGGGAACATATTCATGACGCCGACGGCCAGCAGGCGGTAACCGTGTTGGTGTACCAGGATATGGGCATCGCGCGCCAGGGTGCCGGGATGACAGGACACATACACGATCCGTTTGGGGGCGAATCGGGCGATTTCCGGCATCATGGCTTCGGCGCCGGCACGCGGGGGATCGAGTAGGACGCGGTTGTAGGTTCGTTGCATCCATGGATGCGTCTGATCGGGCTCAAACAGATTGCCGACCACGTGTTCGGTGTTGGTGATGCCATTGGCGGCTGCCGATTGGGCGCCGCGTTGAACCATGGCCTCGTCAAGCTCGACGGCCGTGACGTGCGCAGCTTGCCGGGCGAGGGGGAGGGTGAAGTTTCCGAGTCCGGCAAAGAGGTCGAGCACGTGGTCGCCCGGTTGCACGTCTAGCCATTTCAGGGCTTGGATCACCATGGCCCGATTGATTTCCCCGTTGATCTGGATGAAGTCCAGCGGCTTGAATTCGATGACGACATCGAACGTGGGGTGACGATAGGTCAGTGGGGTGATCTGGTTCTTGTCGAGCGGGTGGACGCTGTCGGTGCTGCCGGGTTGCAGGTAGATGTCGAATTCTTCCGCTTCACCAAAGGCCCGGAGTTTCTCCTTGTCGGATGGACTCAGCGGGTCGAGGTGACGGAATACCAGGGCCACGTGTTCATCGCCGCAAGCGACTTCAATCTGGGGAATCCGTTCTCGGGCATCCAGACTGTAAATCATGGTGCCAATATCGATTAGCCGCTCGCCCACGCGGGGATCCAGCACGGCGCAAGCGTCCAGATTGGCCAGAAAATGCGTGTGCCGTTCACGAAAACCGACCAGAACACGTTCTTTTTTGGGTACGTGTTTCACCCCAAGTCGTGCCTTGCGTCGATAGCCCCAAGTCGCACCGGAAAGGGGCGGCAAAATCGTTTCCGGCATGACCTTTCCAATGCGCTCCAAATTGTCGAGCAACGCTTGTTGTTTCGCGGCTAGCTGTTTTTCCGCCGTGAGGTGCTGCATGGAGCAGCCGCCGCATTGATCGATATGGGGGCAGGGCGGGATTATTCGGTCGGGAGAGGCAATTTCTACCGCAACGGTGTCGCCTTCATCAAAGTGCTTTTTTCGATTGGTGTAGACGAATCGTACGGTTTCGCCGGGTAGGGCGCGGCTGATGAATGTGGCTTTGCCATTGATATGGCAGACACCACGCCCCTCAAGGGTGAGGGATTCGATTTGGGCTTGGAATTCGCCCTTGGGTAATTTCGGAAAACGCACGGTCGGATTGGCTCCACAGACGGATAGGGCAAATGGATTTGCCGGAGCGGTATTGAAACAGGGTTTAGCGCACCAGAAAAGGCAAAAATAAGCTCATTGAAGCCCAAACCAGTCGATTCGGGTGGACGTCTGTGCATGGAGGGCTTCGGTAGATGTGTTTTTTGTGTGCGCGTTCATTGTTGCGGCCCATGTGTGCATCCGGTCGGCAGTACTGGTTTGGTGTGGAGTAAATCCATGCATGGGTCAATCACTTGATCATCACCGATGTGAATTTTGGCGGGGATACGGCGTAGTGGTGTGACCGGATTCGGGCCATACAATTAATTGAAAAGTCATGTTTTTCCGAGGGCTGCGCGTTACCGTCAAAGGTGGAAATTGTTGGTTTTATTTATTCAGGAATACGATAAGATCAAGTAATGCTTTCACGCGACATATCAAGAAGAAAAGTTATAAATAGGCGTGCCCAGTGGGCATTTACGCTGTTGGAGCTGCTGATTGCGATGGCCATTGCGGCCGCTTTGGCCGCGATCGCCGTCCCGGCGTATCAGAAATATATGGAGCGGTTGAAGGTCAACCAAGCGGTCGCGGAAATTTCCAGTCTCTCGCTGGATCTGGAACATTATTATGGTGGGCAATTCACCTATCCCGCGACACTCTCTGGCCTGGGGAAAACCATTCCGCTTGATCCTTGGGGGCATGCATACAAATACGTGCCGATTGACGTCACGCCCCGGCCCAAGATTGGGAAAATCCTTAAGGATAAGAGTTTGCACCCCGTCAACAGTGACTTCGATCTCTATAGCATGGGCTTGGACGGTCGTTCTTCGACGCAGTTGAATGCGGGTGTATCTCAGGACAACGTTATCCGGGCCGGCAATGGGAGTTACATCGGTCTGGCGTCAGGTTATTAAGGGCGTGCTATTCAGGGATGCACTTAAAAGCCGGGTGGGGCGGCAGCTCTTTCTGCGGTTCATGTTGGTGGCCCTGCTGCCGATCATCGGTCTGGCAGGTTATGTCTATTTCACCGCGTCCCACATGCTTGTCGAGGAGGCGCAAGGGCGGCTACAACTATCGAGCAAATCGTTGGGTTACGCCATTGTCGATCGGTTGAACCAGCAGGCCAAGGTGTTGACCCATCTCGCAGAAATCTACCCCATTGCGGATTTTGCGCCCGGTGGGCTCCTGCACGATCTGACGTCCATCTCTCATTCGGAAATAGCCCGCCTCCCTGATGCCACACAACGTCAGTTGGCTCGGGGTGGTGTGGTAATGCGCTTTGGCGCCGGGGTGCCTCCATCGATACATATGCTGATTCAGCGACCGGAAACGCATCAGATCCTGACGGCGCAACTGGATCCCCGTCAGATATGGCAAAACGAAATGTCTCCCGAGAATTTCTGTGTACTGACGCATGATCTTCAGCGTTTGTTTTGCACGCCAACCTTGCACAGTGTGGCGATTGGCTCGTTATTGCAGCCCGATCAGGGGCGTGCGCAGGGTGTTTTTGAGTTTACCCAGGAGAGCGAGCAGTATCTGGGCAGTTACTGGCGCTTAGGCTTGCAAGGGGGGCTGGCCAATTCCGGTATCGTGGTGGCGGTCGTGGAGAATCGTGTGGGCGTCTTGGGCGCGCTCGACGCATTGAAACGTTTTTATCTGGCGCTCGCTGTGTTGGTGCTTGGGATCGCGGCCTGGGTAGCCGTGGCGCAGATCCGTCGACAACTGCGCCCGTTGAATGAATTGATCGCCGGTGCGCGACGTCTGGCGGATGGTCACTTTGACGATCGGCTGGATACCCGGGATGTTAGCGAGTTTGGCCAGCTGGCCGATGCATTCAACCGTATGGCGATGGCGTTGAGTGACAAATTCCATGTACAGAAAACCTTTGCGCGGCTTGATCGCACCATTTTGGATGCGTCGATCATTGATGACGTGATCCGCTTGTTGCTGGACGATCTTGCCAGCATCGCCAGGGCCGAGCATGTGGCTGTCGCACATTTTGGTAGTCAAGATAAATGGCGGTTGTTTACACCCGAGGGTCTACGTGAGGCCACGCTCGACGAGACTCGTGCATTGACGACATTGGCTCCCCGGATTGAGCCCGGTCATTGGTTGCCTATCGATCCACACGATGACGCTCTATTGTTGTGTTTTGACACGTGTGACCTTTCACAAATCCAGCATGTCTGTGTTTATGGGGTGTACCTTAAAACCCGGTGTGTCGGCGTGGTCATGCTTGGCTTTTCTTCCCCGCGGGGATTGTCAGATGAGGTGGCCGAGGCGACGCGTGGCCTGGTCGATCGGCTGTCGGTTGCCGTCGCCAAGTTGGCTGCGGAGGAGGCATTGCGCCACCAGGCTTATCATGACCCCCTGACGAATTTACCCAACCGTTCCTTGTTGCGCGATCACGCCGAACAGGCAATGGAACGTGCGGCGCGGGATGGGACAGTGACGGGGCTGCTGTTGGCCGATCTGGATAAATTCAAGGAAATCAATGATTCGCTGGGGCATGTGGTTGGCGATACCTTGCTGCAGATCAGTGCACAACGTTTGCGGACGTTGGTACGGCCTGGCGATACAGTGGCGCGCTTTGGCGGGGATGAGTTCGTTATCTTATTGCCCGACCTGGCCCCTCAGGATGCTCTGATCATTGCCAGCCAAGTTGCGCATCAACTGACTGAGGTGCTGGCAGTGCCCATGGAAATTCAAGGACACCATGTAACGACGTTAGTCAGTGTCGGCATCGCGCTGTACCCAGACAATGCACGTGATTTCGATGATTTGCTGAAGATGGCCGATGCGGCCATGTATGAAGCCAAACGCGACCCGAATCAGGGCTTCGCGTGGTATTCGCAGCATATGAATGCCAGCCTCAGCGAGCGTTTCGCATTGAAGCAGGCTTTGTACACGGCCATCGATCAGGATGAAATGGTGCTGCATTACCAACCCAAGGTTTCCCTGACAGATCAGCGTATAAGCGGTGCGGAGGCACTGGTGCGCTGGCAGTCGCCGGTGCGGGGGTTGTTACCGCCCGGGGCATTCATTCCTCTGCTGGATGAAATGGGTTTGGGGGATCAACTGGGCGAATGGGTCCTGGCGCGTACCTGTGCTCAAATGGCGGAATGGGATCAGCAGGGCTTGCCCTCGATTCCAGTGTCCATCAATCTCGCCACATCCCAGCTGCTTGATCGCGCGTTATGTACCAAGATTCAGCAATCGTTATCGCGATATGATTTATCGCCCACCCGCCTGGAAATAGAAATACTGGAAAGTACGGTGGTGAGCGATTCACCCGTCGTGCGCGAGAATATGAATACCCTGATCGATATGGGTATTAACGTGGCGCTGGACGATTTTGGTACCGGTTATTCATCGCTCAGTTACCTGACTGATGTGGCCGCCACCGTATTGAAGCTGGATCGCAGTTTTATCCTTAAATTGGCGAGCGACTCGCGCCAGCAGGCCATTGTGGCGCGCATCATCGCATTGGCCAAAGTACTGGGCTTGACGGTGGTTGCCGAAGGTATTGAGGAAGCAGATCAACTGGCCATTCTGAAAGACATGGGCTGCGATCTGTATCAAGGATATTTGTATAGCCGTCCGCTCCCATCGGACGAATTTGCACAGTTGTTGGGGCGTGAATCGACGAATCGGTGATCTGGTTTCTAGCGTTTAGCGAGGGCACGCTCTCCCGTGTATCCGGAAAAATTCCTCGCGATTGCGGCATCAACCGGGTTAAGGACTCGAGATGGAAACGGCTTCCTGGGCCCGCTTTGTGGCACCAGGTGGCTAGATTCACCCATTCGGAATCTAAATTCTATTTTTTGGCAACTTTGTGCATGAGAATCTCCTGCGCTCGCACTATGATGGTCCTCCTTGGACGGTATTGGGGGGTGTCCCTCGTATTTGGTTTCATAGCGGTCGTCAATGGAAAGGATGCGGTTAAGCAGACCCATTCAAGGAAAGCGACTTTATGACGGTTACTGTAAATTAATCAATAAGTTGTGGTGGACCCGTGAGCTTAAGGAGTAAGTGATGAATGCGATGAACCGATGGCGTTTTGTCTTTGGTCTGGCCGCCGTTCCGCTGATAGGTGGCTGTATGGCGACAGGCTATCCAACCAATACAGTGGGCTATTCAAGCTATGACTCTGGGTATGGTGTTGCGCAGACTTCCGAAGTCCGGATCGGGGTCAATGTGTCGGTGTACCCGGACTTGGTACCGATTCCCGGATACCCCGTTTACTACGCGCCGGACGTGTCTTCCAACTACTTCTTTTATGATGGCGTGTACTGGGTTTTCTCGAACAATAGCTGGTATGCGGGTTCCTGGTACAACGGGCCCTGGGTCTATGTGGCGCCCGATGCCGTGCCTTTGTATATTTTGCGTGTACCCGTGCGTTACTACCGGCATCCCCCTGCTTATTTCCGTGGGTGGCATCGAGATGCGTCGCCGCACTGGGGCGAGCATTGGGGGCCTCAGTGGGAACGGCAGCGGTCTGGATGGGATCATTGGAATCGATCGGCAGCCCCTGCACCCGCTCCATTGCCCCTCTACCAGCGGCAGTATTCTGGACAGCGTTACCCTCGATTGGCGCAACAACCCGCACTGCGTGGCGAGCAATATCGCTATCAGCCGCATGATTCTGTCGGGCGCCGACTTTATCAGGACCAACCTAGAGAGCAATTCAGGGAGCAGCCTAGGAATCAGCCCAGAGATCAGCCCAGAGATCAGCCCAGAGATCAGCCCAGAGATCAGCCCAGAGATCAGCAAAGGAATCGACCAATGGAGCAGCCAATGGAGCAGCCAGCACAGCGCGGGTATGCGCCCCCCGCTCAGCAGCGGCCCCAGAACGTGCCGCAAGATAGAAACCAACGGCAGATGGAGTTCCAGCATTCCAATCCGCCTACGCATGTCCAGCAGGAGCGAAACCCATCGGCTCCGCGTCAGATGTCACCGCAAAGAGATGGCACTGGCCTAGAACGGTCAAATCCACCTGCCCGGGAGCAGCGGTTCGGGCCCCAAAATCAACCCAGACAGCAAGGCCCGGATGGGCGAGAGCGGCAACCCCGAGACTCAAGGCAGGGCGTTGAGCCTCAAGGCAGGGACGCGCAGCAGAACGGGAAGCGGGGACAACGAAATGAAAGAGATGACCCGCAGCGACAGGACCGAAATCCGTAAAGTTGCTGCAGTCTGAGCCGACGGATAACTGGCCGTAAATCCATGCGTCGGGTTGTTCAAGGAATTCCGTATGGGTCTATCTCGTTACCCGCTCGTATCGTTTTGCACGCATTTTGGTTTTTAGGGGGCTACTATTTTTCCCGCGAGTTTAGAGTTAACCGATCGATAGACCTGTCACGGTCTGCAAAATATTACGTGTATCGGTATGGATGTCCTCCATCACGCCTTCCATGTCTCCCCTATTGAATCCAATTCGAAGTGAATGTGAAATTGGCCTTCGTGGTCGCGGCCCAGTCCAGCGCGTGGGGGCTGACTTCGTGGGAAGAAACCGAGCAGCGGTTGCGACCGGTCGCGCTGTCCACCGGATGTGAGGGGAGGGTAAGAAAGGGTGGGGCGATGCGCGCGTGGCGGTATCTGTTGTCGGTGCAGGTCGTACTCATTGCACTCATGATGTACTCCTTGAGTTTTGGGCGGGCGGGACACAGATCGTCCCGTCCTGACGGCGATTAAGCCGCTTTTTTCATCATAGGGTTGATCTCGGGGCTTTCGGCCCCGCGGTCACCTATTCCGGGCCAGCCCTGTATGAAGTGCACGATCTGTGCGCTTCATCAGGCGATAGAACGTGCCCGGCTGGGCGTGGTCCTCGATTATGCGAGGTCGAAGCGATCGAGGTTCATCACCTTGTTCCAGGCTGCTACGAAATCATGGACAAACTTCTCCTGTGCATCCGAACTGCCATAGGCTTCAGCCAGTGCCCGTAGCAGGGAGTTCGAGCCGAAGATCAGATCGATACGGGTGCCGGTCCATTTGACTTTACCCGTTGCCCGATCGGTTCCCTCGAACACATCTCCCTCATTTGAAACCGGTTTCCACGCGGTGCTCATGTCGAGCAGGTTGATGAAGAAGTCGTTGGTGAGCGCCCCCGGCCGTGTGGTGAATACACCATGCGGGGACTGTTCAAAGTTGGCATTGAGGGCCCGCATGCCGCCCACCAATACCGTCATTTCGGGCGCGGTGAGCGTCAGCAACTGCGCCTTATCAAGCAGCAATTCTTCGGCTGAGATGGAATATTTTCCCTTCTGGTAGTTGCGGAAGCCATCGGCGATTGGCTCGAGTACGTCGAAGGCGTCCACGTCGGTCTGTTCTTGCGAGGCATCCATGCGGCCGGGTGAGAACGGTACCGTCACGGTATGCCCCGCATTTTTGGCAGACGCTTCGACACCGGCGCAGCCGGCCAGCACGATGAGGTCGGCCATCGAGACCTTCTTGCCGCCCGTATTGAACGCACGCTGGATGGATTCGAGCTTGCCTAGCACCTTGGCCAGTTGCGTGGGTTGGTTGGCTTCCCAATCCTTCTGCGGGGCGAGACGAATACGCGCACCGTTGGCGCCGCCCCGCTTGTCGGAGCCGCGGAACGTTGACGCCGAGGCCCAGGCGGTCGAAACCAGCTCCGGAACGCTCAGCCCGGACGCCAGTACTTTGGCCTTGAGGGCGGCGACGTCCTGATCGTTGATCAACGGATGATCAACCGCGGGAATGGGGTCTTTCCAGACCAGTTCTTCCTTGGGCACTTCGGGGCCGAGATAGCGTGAAGGGGGGCCCATGTCGCGGTGGGTCAGCTTGAACCAGGCGCGGGCAAAGGCGTCGGCGAATTCTGCTGGATTCTTGTGGAAGCGCCGTGCAATCGGTTCATAGATCGGATCCATGCGCATCGCCATGTCCGCAGCGGTCATGATGATCTGGACTTTTTTCGAGGCATCGCCCGCAGCGGGTGCCTGATTGCTGTCGGTCTCTCGCTTGGGCGTCCACTGCCAGGCGCCCGCCGGGCTTTTCTCTACGACCCATTCGTTGCCGAACAGCATGTCGAGATAGCTCATGTCCCACGTGGTGGGGGTCGGTGTCCATGAACCTTCCAGCCCACTGCCAATTTGATCGCCGCCTTTGCCGCTTTTGAAGCTGCTCTTCCAGCCCAGGCCCATTTGTTCGATGGGCGCGGCTTCAGGTTCTGGCCCCACGTTGGCGGCCGGACCGGCACCGTGGCATTTACCAAAGGTGTGACCGCCGCAGGTGAGCGCCACCGTCTCCTCGTCGTTCATCGCCATGCGCGCGAAGGTTTCGCGTACATCGCGTCCCGACCCGAGTGGATCCGGGTTGCCGCCCGGGCCTTCTGGATTGACGTAGATCAGGCCCATCTGTACGGCAGCGAGTGGATTTTCGAGGTCGCGTTCGCCGGAATAGCGTGCGTCATCCCCCAGCCATGTGTCTTCATTGCCCCAGTAGACGTCCAGTTCAGGTGCCCAGATGTCCACGCGTCCGCCAGCGAATCCGAAGGTCTTGAAGCCCATCGATTCCATCGCGACATTGCCCGTGAGAACGATGAGATCGCCCCAGGATATTTTCTTGCCGTACTTCTGCTTGATCGGCCACAACAGCCTGCGCGCCTTGTCGAGGTTGACGTTGTCGGGCCAGCTGTTGAGCGGGGCGAAACGCTGGTTGCCATGTCCTGAGCCGCCGCGACCATCACCGGTGCGGTAGGTGCCAGCGCTGTGCCAAGCCATGCGGATGAAGAACGGTCCGTAGTGGCCGTAATCCGCCGGCCACCAGTCCTGCGAGTCGGTCATCAGGGCCGTGAGGTCCTTTTTCACGGCCGCAAGATCGAGCTTCTTGAATTCTTCGGCGTAGTTGAAGTCCGTGCCCATCGGGCTGGCATCGGGGGTATTCTGGTGCAGGATTTCGAGACGCAACCGGTTCGGCCACCAATCGTGGTTCGACGTACCGTTTCCTGCTTTGTGTACAAATGGGCATTTGCTTTCAGACATAGCGTTTCTCCTTTTGTGCTCAAGACGTACTTCTACAATGACCTTATAGGTATAGCTCTTTCATATCCACAAAGGCCAATTGATTTTGCCTAGCACATTGATAGGTTTTGGTAATCACCAGAGCGCATGCGGCATGGAGCGTACAAGCGTGCTCTAGAATCTGTGGTTAAAAAATGTCTGCAAATTGATTCGTGATCAGGTCGGCAAGCTATCTATCCGGTCGTCGATCATTGTGTTACCCACGTCAATCTTCAACCAGTTGCCTGAGTGAGCCGTTCGAGAGTCGCGATAAACCTGGGTCATTAAGGGAAAATCTGTCGGGCTTCTGGTTGCGCTGGATCGGCGCTCAGCGCTTGCAAGTAAGTGTGGTGTCCATGAAGTGTGCATAACAACCCATCCGTATTGCCAGCGTGTGGGTGAATGAATATTGAAAACTGAGGCATATTTTGTCGTTGGAGTCATGCTTGTCGCGTTTACCATCAATGACTTTGACCATGCCTGTTTCCGAAAAGGAGCTCCTGCTATCTATATGCAACGTTAATGTACGGCACCGAACAGATACTTTGTGCGCACCCACCTACAGTGATCAATCTGGTCTGCGTAGCTGCCCGCTACGCCGCCGAACGGATACCACACTAAGGAGATAGCCATGAGCTTGGGAACCATACTGTTGATCGTTCTGATTCTGATGTTGATCGGTGCTATTCCTGCTTGGCCGCATAGCAGGTCCTGGGGCTACAGGCCCGCTGGCGGCTTGGGCTTGGTGCTGATCATCATCATCGTCTTGCTGTTGGTGGGTTGGCTATAACAGGGATCGCAAAAAGCTAGCCGGACTTGCAGTGTGCGTGCTCGGTTTCAGCAGACCACTCCAGGGGATAGGCAAGTCGTCATCTCACTGGCGACCGTACAGCGCGCGGCAAAAAATATTCATGCACGTGCTGCAATTCTGAAATCAGCAGAACCCAATGCCATCGAAGATGGAAACCAACAAGGGGAGACGCCACACCATGAAAGCCACACAACGACTGCACGATCTCGGTCAAAGCCTCTGGCTCGACAACATCACCCGCGAACTGCTGAGCAGCGGCACGCTGGCACGTTATATCAGCGAGCTTTCCGTAACCGGGCTGACCTCCAATCCGACGATCTTTGAGCATGCCATCAAGGAGGGTGATTTCTACGACGCGGCCATCCGCCAGAAAGCGCTTGCCGGCAAGTCGGGCGAAGCGCTTTTTTTTGAGCTGGCGCTGGAGGATTTAACCCAGGCTGCCGATCTGTTTCGTTCGGTCTACGATGCCACCGATGGCGTTGACGGTTGGGTGTCGCTGGAAGTGTCACCCCTGTTGGCGGACGACACGGCCGGAACGCTTCAGGCGGCCGTGCAATTGCATGGGCGGGCGCAACGTCCGAATCTCTTCATCAAGATACCTGGCACCCCCGCCGGTATTCCCGCAATCGAGGAAGCGATCTTCACCGGCGTGCCGGTAAATGTGACGCTATTGTTCTCACGTGAGCATTATCTCGCCGCCGCCGAAGCCTACATGCGCGGCATCGAACGGCGCATCGCTGCCGGTCTCGATCCGGTGGTGGGGTCAGTGGCTTCGATTTTCGTCAGCCGGTGGGACGTCGCCATCAAGGACAAGGTACTGGACGTACTGCACAACCGCCTCGGCATCGCCATCGCCATGCGCACCTATAAAGCTTATTGTGATCTGCTGGCTTCGCCGCGCTGGCAGAAACTGGCCGCCGCAGGCGCCCGTCCGCAACGTTTGCTGTGGGCCAGTACCGGTACCAAAGATCCGGCAGCGCCAGATACGCTTTATCTTACGGCGCTCGCAGCGCCAGATACCATCAATACCATTCCCGAGAAGACCCTGCTCGCTTTCGCTGGGCACGGTGTGATGAAAAGTGCCCTGCCGGCCGACGGTGGCGACGCCGAAGCCACGCTTGCCGAATTTACCCGGGCAGGCGTGGACGAAGCGACACTTGCGGCCCGGCTCCAGCGCGAGGGTGCGCAATCCTTCACCCAGTCCTGGAACGATCTGCTGGCGCGCATCACCTCGAAGAGCACTGCGCTGACCCAAGGCAATCCCGGAGGATCCAGGCCATGATCGTAGCGACACAGCTCGACCAGCAATGCGTCAACACCATTCGCTTTTTGTCGGTAGACATGGTGCAGAAAGCCAACAGCGGGCATCCGGGCCTGCCGCTCGGCGCCGCGCCCATGGCCTATGTGCTGTGGACACGCTGGCTCAGGTACAACCCGAAAAATCCGCACTGGTTCAATCGCGACCGCTTCGTGCTCTCGGCCGGACACGGTTCGGCGCTGCTCTACAGTCTGCTGCACCTGACCGGTTATGACCTGTCGCTGGACGACATCAAGCAGTTCCGTCAGTGGGGCAGCAAGGCGCCGGGGCATCCCGAGCGCGGACACACGCCGGGCGTGGAAACCACCACCGGTCCATTGGGGCAGGGCTTCGGCAATGCGGTCGGCATGGCGATCGCCGAGGCGCAGCTTGCGGCCTGCTACAACCGGCCCGGTCACGCGCTCATCGATCACCATACGTTTGCCATCGTCAGCGATGGGGACCTGATGGAGGGCGTGTCCTCCGAAGCGGCCTCGCTTGCCGGTCATCTCAAGCTCGGCAAGCTCACCTGCCTTTATGACGACAACTACGTCACCCTGTCCGCCGGCACGGATATCAGCTTCACCGAGAATCGCGCGCTGCGCTTCGAGGCTTATGGTTGGCACACCATTTCGGTGGCGGACGGCAACGATGTGGAAGCGATCGACGCCGCACTGGCTGCTGCGTACGCGGAAACTGCACGGCCGTCGCTGATCTTGGTGCGGACCCATATCGGTTTCGGCTCGCCTGAGCAGGATAGTTTTAAGGCGCACGGCTCAGCGCTCGGCGTGGACGACGTGCGTAAGACCAAACAGACACTGGGCTGGCCGACCGAGCCGGACTTCCTGATACCGGACGAGGCACTGGCGCATTTCCGCGAAGCGGTGGTGCGGGGGGCGCAGGACGAGGCTGCGTGGAACGACCGTATGAGTGCCTACACCAAGGCGTTCCCGGATATGGCAGAAGAGCTTCGGTATCGTTTGCGCGACGAACTGCCGTCGGGCTGGGATACGGACATCCCGGTATTCGACGCCGATGCCAAGGGCCTTGCCACGCGTGATGCATCCGGCAAGGTGATGAACGCTATTGCGCCCAAACTGCACGCGCTGACCGGCGGCTCGGCCGACCTCGACCCGTCGACGAAAACGGCCTTGAAAGGCATGGGCGACTTCAATCCGCCGCTGCTGAAAAATGCAGACAAACAAGGCTCCGACAGCGCTGGCTGGAGCTATGCCGGACGCAACCTGCACTTCGGTGTGCGTGAACATGCGATGGGCGCCATCGTCAACGGCCTTGCCGCGCACGGCGGTTTTATTCCGTATGGCTCGACCTTCCTGATCTTCTCAGACTACATGCGTCCGTCGATCCGGCTGGCCGCGCTGATGGGACTGCACGTCGTGCATGTGTTCACGCACGACAGTATCGCCGTCGGCGAGGACGGCCCCACCCATCAGCCTGTGGAGCAATTGGCGGGCCTGCGTGCGATTCCGGACCTCATCGTGATCCGCCCCGGCGATGCCAACGAAACCGCAGTCGCCTGGCGCGTCGCACTGGAAACACCCAATCGGCCGGTGCTGCTGGTGCTAACCCGACAGGCGCTGCCCACGCTCGATCGCAGCCGTTATGCCGCGGCGGACGGATTGCGCCGTGGCGCCTATGTGCTGAGCGATGCCCAGAACGGCAAACCGGATCTGATTCTCATTGCCAGCGGCTCTGAAGTCGCACTGGTCGTGGCTGCGCAGCAGAAATTGCTGGCGGAAAAAATCCAGGTGCGCATCGTCTCGATGCCAAGTTGGGAACTGTTCGATGCCCAGCCTCTCGAATACTGTAACGCGGTATTGCCGCCGGCGGTTGGCGCCAGGCTCGCGGTCGAAGCCGGCGTGTCTCAGGGTTGGCATCGTTATGTCGGCAGCCGCGGCGATGTGCTCGCCGTGGATCGCTTTGGCGCATCGGCGCCTGGCGCGCTTGTGATGCGCGAGTACGGCTTTACTGTCGACACCGTTTGCGCGCGCGCAAAGGCACTGCTGGTCGGCTGATGTATTGCCTGCATTGCGCTACAGATGGTTCGCAACCCACGCTTTGTCGAATGAACGGTGCGATCACGACGTTTTTTGTTATCGGCCGTGTTCTGCCGCTGAATGAGGAGGCGCTATGTTGAAAGGTGTGGTTTCGGGCGTCCTGTTGGCGATCGTTGTTGGCTTGGTGGGTGCTTACGCCTTGGTGCAAAGCGGGTACATTCCGGCTAATGCTGATGGGAAACCCAGTTGGCTGGAACTCTGGATGGCCCAGACCTCGTTAAACGCGACACTGCGTCGCGATGCCCCAAAGGGTCCCAATCCCGTCGCACTGACTGATCAGAATCTCATGAATGGTGTCCATCTGTACGCACAGAACTGCGCGATTTGCCATGGTTCCGCACAGGGGATTGCCTCACCTTCTCCCATCGCGGAAGGCGAATATCCGAAGCCGCCGCAATTGGCGACTGATGGGGTGGAGGACGACCCTGAGGGATATTCGTTCTGGAAAATCAAACATGGTATTCGATTGACGGGCATGCCTTCGTGGAAATACGCCCTCACCGACAAGGAAATTTGGACGCTGGCGCTGTTCCTGAAGCACATGGACAAGCTGCCGCCTGATGTCCAGCAGACTTGGCTGCAAGTCCAGAATTGGCCGGTGACCTTTGTGAACAAGGCAGGCCAGAAATAGCCTGGACGCCGCATGCACCGTTATCGATGCAGAGAAACTGACGCGGCAGTAATAGCGCACGTGCGAGATCTCGAGGGTGATCGTGCGCAGGGTACCGAGAGCAATTTTCACGTTGGTCTCTTCACTTGGCATGATCTGTAGCGGAAGAAATGCAGCAGGCGAGATTGGGATCACCCACCTCAAATAAGGAAACTTAAAGATGCAAATTGGCATGATCGGCTTGGGACGTATGGGCAGCAATATGGTGCGACGGCTGATGCGGGAAGGACACCAATGCGTGGTGTACAACCGTCATCCCGAAGCCGTCGAGGTGCTCCGCAGCGAAGGTGCTGTTGGCACGAACTCCCTTGAGGATTTTGTCGCCCATCTGGCCAAACCCCGTGCGGTCTGGATGATGGTGCCGGCGACGGTTGTGGATGAGGTGCTGGCGCAACTGGTTCCATTACTCGAAGCGGGCGATATCGTCATTGATGGCGGCAATTCCTACTACCGCGACGATGTTCGGCGTGCCGCCGAATTGCAACAGCACGGGATGCATTATGTGGATGCGGGCACCAGCGGCGGCGTCGCAGGCCTGGAGCGCGGCTATTGCCTGATGATGGGCGGTGAGAAAGACATCGTTCAGCACCTTGATCCGATCTTCGCCGCGCTTGCCCCCGGCGTGGGCACGGCAACGCCGACCCCGGGTCGGGACAAACCCGCCGCCACCGCTGATCAGGGCTATCTGCACTGCGGACCGCACGGCGCCGGACACTTCGTGAAAATGGTCCACAACGGCATCGAATATGGCTTGATGGCGGCGTATGCCGAGGGCCTGAATATTCTGCACAATGCCAACGCCGGTAAACGCACCCATGATAGTGATGCCGAGACCGCGCCGATGCGTAACCCGGAATTTTATCAGTATGATTTGGATCTGCCCGAGATCACGGAAGTCTGGCGGCGCGGCAGTGTCGTGGCGTCCTGGCTGCTTGATCTGACTGCAGCGGCGCTGGTTGAGGACGCGGATCTCAGCGGATTCTCAGGGCGAGTGTCGGATTCGGGCGAGGGCCGCTGGACGGCACTGGCAGCCATCGAGGAGGGTGTGCCGGCACCGGTCATTAATGCGGCGCTATTCGAGCGTTTCTCATCGCGCGGCAATGCGGACTATGCCAACCGGATTCTGTCCGCAATGAGAAAGCAGTTTGGCGGGCACGATGAGAAGAAAAATGAATCCTGATATGGGGCATAGCCCTACGACGTCTTCTGATGCGCTGGTGGTGTTCGGTGTGACCGGCGACCTGGCCCACAAGATGATTTTTCCTGCGCTCTATGCGATGGCCAAGCGTGGCGTCCTCAACGTGCCGGTCGTGGGTGTTGCCGGCTCGAAATTGAGCCTGGCGCAATTGCGTAAACGGGCGAAGGACAGCATCAAGCAAGCCGGCAAGATCGATGACCGGGATGCGCTTGAACACCTTCTTTCCCTGCTCCGGTATGTGGGCGGAGATTACAACGATCCAGGCACGTTCGAAGAACTCAAGCAGACGTTGGGCGATGCCAAGCATCCGGCGCATTACCTGGCCATTCCCCCCGCGCTGTTCACGAATGTGATCAAAGGGCTCGGTGCGGCGGGCTTGGCCGATCAGGCCCGCGTCATTGTCGAAAAGCCGTTCGGACGCGATCTGGCCTCGGCGCGGGAACTCAACCGTATTGCGCTGTCGGTATTTAAAGAAGATTCGATTTTCCGCATTGACCACTATCTCGGGAAAGAGGCGATTATGAATATCCTCTATTTCCGATTCGCCAACTCGTTTCTCGAACCGATCTGGAACCGCGACCATGTGGCCAGCGTACAGATCACTCTGGCTGAGGATTTCGGTGTCAAGGGGCGCGGAAAGTTTTACGAAAGCGCCGGTTGCCTGCGCGACGTCATCCAGAACCACATGTTCCAGATTGCCGCGTTGCTGGCCATGGAGCCGCCGGCCTATCAGGGCTATGGCGCCGTGCACAATGAGAAAGCCAAAGTGTTTCAAGCCATGCGCCCCTTGCAGTCGGACGATGTGGTGCGCGGCCAGTACACGGGCTACCGGAAAGAGCTAGGGGTGGCGAAGGGATCGGACGTCGAGACGTTCTGCGCCCTGCGGCTGTTCATCGACTCGTGGCGCTGGCAGGGCGTGCCGTGGTACCTGCGTTCCGGCAAATGTCTGGCGACATCGGCGGCGGAGGTTCTGGTGGAATTAAAACCGCCACCGCAAAGGCTGTTCGATGATTCAGCACCAACGGAGGGGCATGCCAACTATCTGCGCTTCCGGCTTTCCCCCAACTCGGCCGTCGCACTCGCCGCGCGCGTGAAGCGTGCCGGCAAAGAGTTCGTCGGCGACCAGCACGAGCTGTATTTGCTGGAAGAACAACCCGGGGTGGAAACACCGTACGAGCGACTGTTGAGTGATGCCATGGCCGGCGATGGCGCGCTCTTCACCCGTGAGGATGCAGTGGAAGCTGCCTGGGCGGTGGTCGATCCCATCCTTGAGACGCACCATCGGGCTTATTCATACAAGCCCGGCGGGTGGGGGCCGAAACAGGCGGACGCACTCATTGCCGCAGACGGAAGCTGGCACAACCCGGTGTTGGCTAAGACGTCAAAATGAGCGGGGCGAACGAGGTGGTGTTCCTGCTGGATATGGACTGCACGTTATTCGATGCGGCCAAGGGTGGCAATAAGCCGTGATTGTTGTGCAAAGCACTATCGCGATGACCCGCGTTCGATTTCAGCGGCCAATACACTTGGGTGCCTGAGCGGACGGGTTAGCTCAGGCTCAAAAGGGTGTCCCGGAGGTGCTTGCCTAGCGCACGTGCTTCATTAATCTTTGACTTCCATCGTGGCACTGTATTCGCCGCGTCGCGCGGCCCGGTTGCATTGTGCCCGATGAAGCAGGGCCTGTTGGGCCGCTTTTACGTTGGCCGCCTGCCCCGACCATATGTCCATGGCCGGTTGCTGAAGGGCGCGGCCATACGAAAATGACAACGCCCAAGGCCCGTGCGACTTGAATCCCGCATTCATGGCACTCAAACGGGCTGAAGCCAGTTCGGCTGATTGACCGCCCGACAGAAACACAACCCCTGGAACGGCAGCAGGCACGGCGCGCAGGAAACACCGAACCGTGGCATCGGCCACTGCCTCTACGGTTTCCTGCTGGGAGCAGCTCAATCCTGGGAGCACCATGTTGGGTTTCAGAAGCATACCTTCCAGTATCACGCCCTGGGTGTTGATCTGGTCGAAGACCGTATGCAGGACTTGCTCTGTCACGGCGAAGCACCGCGCCAGGGTATGCTCGCCGTCCATAAGGACTTCCGGCTCGACGATGGGAACCAGTCCTACTTCCTGGCACAGCGCGGCGTAGCGGGCCAGCGCATGCGCATTGGCCTCAATGCAGGCCCGGCTGGGCAGGCCATCGCCGATGACGATCACAGCACGCCACTTGGCAAAACGAAGGCCCATTTGTGCGTATTCCTTCAGGCGGCCACGCAACCCGTCCAAGCCTTCGGTGACTTTCTCGCCGGGATGACCGGCCAATTCCTTTGCCCCCGCGTCCACTTTCACCCCGGGAATGATGCCCGCATCGATAACAGCTTGAACGAAAGGAATTTCCTCTCTCGTCGCCTGGCGTATGGTCTCGTCGTAAAGGATTGCGCCGCTGATACATGCCCCGAGACCGGGTGTGGTGATGATCAATTCCCGATACGCGCGCCGGGCATCCGCCGTTTGCGGAATGCCCAATTGCGCAAATCGTTTGTTGCAGGTTGGATTGCTTTCATCCATCGCCAGCAGACCTTTGTCGTCTGCCACTAGTGCGTTTGCGGTGTTTATCAGTGCTTGTGTACTCATGAGGTATTGCTCCATTTCCAATCGCGGATTTACGGCCCGTCGCCAAGGCTCAATCATCACCTTGGCATGGGGCAGGCTGACAAACCAGTGCTCGATCAGAAACAACTTCCCTCAGTACCTGCGCGCCCACTTCAGCTCAAATATTAACAGGCAGCTTTGTGGCGGGAAGCGGACGTTTTAGATCCCGAATCCTACGGTTAGATCAGGTCGACAAGCCGTTGATGAGGTATCGGTCGCTCTTTAATCTGTTTCCAGTCAGTGGGACGCTCAAGGGCTTCTTTGAAGTGTCCGTGTTTCCGGAGGCACACTCGGATTATACGGCGCGGCTCATTCCGTACCGAGATAGCGTGTTCTGTGGCAGAGATGATTTGATGACGCGTGTTGGTGCGCTACTGCACAGAGATAGTCGGCGCTATGGCGTAATTTCGATCACTACTAGAACACATAATGAGTTACACGCATGAATACGATTACATCATTTTTGGTCTTGGTTCTTATGCTGTTAGGCCTTGCCGTCGGAAACTGGGTGAGTCTCTATCTGGCGCTGGCGTTTTTCATCGTCGCCGTAATTGTCGCGATGTCCTTGAAGATGGCCAATACCTGGCAGAAGTTTGTCATTCTGAGGATGGGTAAACTGCAAAGTGTCAAAGGAGCCGGTTTGTTCGTCATCATTCCTATCCTCGATAATGTGATTGCCATTATTGACGAACGTATTCAGACCACGGGCTTTAATGCCGAGCAGGCGCTGACCCGGGACACGGTGCCGGTTAATGTTGATGCGATCATTTTCTGGCATGTGCATGACGCCGAAAAAGCGGCGTTGGCCATCACCAATTACCGCTCAGCCATCGACCAGGTTGCGCAAACCTCATTGCGTGAAATGATTGGGTCTTCAATGCTTGCCGCCCTGTTATCCGATCGCAAGGATGCCGACGAGCGGCTGAAAAACGAGATCGGCGCAAAGACACTTCCCTGGGGTATCACCGTCGGTTCGGTCGAGATCCGCGACGTTGCGCTGCCTGAGGCATTGCAGGATGCCATGTCTCGTCAAGCCCAGGCCGAGCGGGAGAAGCAGGCACGGGTGATTCTGGGCTCTGCAGAAGCTGCGATCGCGGGGAAATTTGTTGAAGCTGCCGAGATTTACGCGGGCCATCCCGCAGCACTTCAACTCAGAGCCATGAACATCATTTACGAGACCACCAAGGAACGGGGTGCCACGATCCTGATTCCGAGCTCGATGGTCGATAGCATGGATCCTTCGGTAAAGAGTCTTGCACTTTCGCTCGCGACTAAAGAAATGCCCTTTCCAGAGGTTGCTCCTCATAAAGCTGCAGACACAGGATGATCCAGGAGAAAGATGATGATGAACGTTTTACCCATTGATAAAAAAATCCTCGATAAATTTGGGCCGTATACCTTGGTCACCGGGGTCCTGCTGATCGTGCTGGGAACGGCAGGCATTTTACTGCCCGTTGTGATGTCCCTGAGTACGGCAATTTTCGTTGGCTGGCTATTGCTTGTCGGGGGTGGTTTATGGGCCATACATACCTATCAGCACAGCCCGACGCATGTCGTGAACTGGATCAAACCTGTCCTGTTGTTCCTTGTCGGTGGCCTGATGCTGTTCTATCCCGTATCCGGTGTGGCTGCTGTCGGGTTGTTGCTGGCCATTTATCTGTTGTTGGATGCGATGCACAGCTTTACCTTCGCCCAGTCGATCTTTCCCGCCAAGGGCTGGGGGTGGATGACATTCAATGGTGTCGTCTCGGCCCTGTTGGCCGTGCTGTTTTTAATTGGCTGGCCCGCCACTTCCCTGTGGCTGGTCGGTCTGTATGTGGGCATCAGCCTGCTGTTTGATGGCTGGGCGCTGGTCATGATCGGTTGGGCGCTACGCAAGGGGGCCCAACCTTGAATCGTTAGGTCCATTTTCAGCCATTGGTTGGCGGCCAGTGCAATACCCCGTCGTATTCAATCACACGGCGGAGAGGGCGATATGAGCCCAACCTTGTGTTTTTGGGGAATTTATAACGCGATTTTCTACATGCTGGCGGCATCGCAAAGACAGGAGAATTTCCATTATGGCCCCCGATACCGACCAACCCAAGGCGCCCGAATCGACGCCCGACACGAAGGCCAAGCCAGAGGGGACGGACGATTTAAAATCGCTGCCCCTGGCGGAAGTTGAAAAAAATCTGGGGTCATCACCGGATGGCCTCACGCAAGCGGAGGCGCAGATACGGCTGGCCCAATACGGGCCGAACGAGATTGAAGAGAAAAAGACCAATCCGTTCCTGAAATTCCTCACTTATTTCTGGGGCCCCATCCCGTGGATGATCGAAGCGGCCGTGATCCTTTCAGCGGTAGCCCGGCATTGGCCAGATTTTGGCATTATTCTCTTATTGCTTTTGGCGAATGCCGTGGTCGGGTTCTGGGAAGAGCATCAGGCAGGCAATGCCATCGCCTCATTGAAAGCCCAGCTGGCCATCAAGGCCCGGGTGTTACGCGATGGGAAGTGGGTAAACCCTGCAGCGCGCGAGCTGGTACCGGGCGATATTATTCGCATGCGCCTGGGCGACATTGTGCCAGCGGATGTGCGCTTGCTGGACGGCGATCCCATATCGGTCGATCAGTCCGCGCTGACCGGAGAGTCGTTGCCCGCCTCACGCAAGCCGGGTGACGCGGTGTTTTCCGGTTCGATTATCCGCCGGGGTGAGAGCAGCGCGCTGGTGTATGCCACGGGTGCGAACACCTACTTCGGCAAGACCGCAGAACTCGTGCAGGACGCGCACACCGTCAGCCATTTTCAAAAGGCGGTGTTGAAGATCGGCAACTACCTAATCATGCTCGCCGTGGCGCTGGTGTCTACAATCATTGCCGTCGCGATTTTCCGCGGCGACCCGATTCTCACCACCTTGCAGTTCGCCCTGGTGCTGACCGTTGCAGCGATTCCGGTGGCGATGCCCACGGTGCTGTCGGTCACGATGGCGGTCGGCGCGCGTCTGCTCGCCAGGAAGGAGGCGATCGTCAGCCGCCTGGTTGCCATTGAGGAACTGGCCGGCGTGGATATATTGTGCGCGGACAAGACAGGCACGCTGACCCAGAACAAGCTCACGCTGGGCGATCCGTTCAGCGTGGACAATGTCTCTGCAGAGCAGGTCATCCTCGACGCCGCATTGGCGTCGCGCGCGGACGACAAGGACACCATCGACCTGGCCGTGCTGGGCGGCCTGAAAGACAAGGATGCGTTAAAGGCCTATGAGGTGGTGCATTTCCAGCCGTTCGATCCGGTGCACAAGCGCACCGAAGCGACCGTCAAAGGCGCGGACGGAAAGCAATTCAAGGTGACCAAGGGCGCGCCGCAGGTGATCCTGGCGCTGGCGGCCAATGCCGATGAAATCAAGTCCGCCGTCGACAAGGCGGTCAACGACTTTGCGGCGAGCGGCTTTCGGTCACTCGGCGTCGCCCGGGCAGATGAAGAAGGCAAGTGGATGCTTGTTGGCGTGTTGCCTTTGTTCGACCCGCCACGCGAAGATGCCAAGGAAACCATCGCGACTGCGCTGGCAATGGGTGTGAAAATCAAGATGGTGACGGGCGATGCACTGGCCATCGCCAAGGAGACCGCCAAAAAGCTGGACATGGGCGCCAATATCCTCGATGCCTCCAGCCTCGGCGACGCGAAAAAGGAGGAGACCACGGAGGTGGCCGAGTCCATCGAGAATGCCGACGGCTTCGCCCAGGTGTTTCCCGAACACAAGTTCCACATCGTGGATGTCCTGCAAAAACGCGGCCACATCGTCGGTATGACCGGCGACGGGGTGAACGATGCCCCCGCGCTGAAGAAGGCCGACTGCGGCATCGCCGTGTCGGACGCGACGGACGCGGCACGCGCGGCAGCGGCCATCGTGCTGATGACGCCGGGCCTGTCGGTGATCATTGACGCGATCAAGGAGAGCCGGAAGATTTTCCAGCGCATGAACAGCTATGCGATCTACCGCATCGCCGAAACGCTGCGCGTGCTGTTGTTCATGACGCTCTCTATCCTGATCTTCAACTTCTATCCGGTGACGGCGGTCATGATCGTGATGCTCGCCTTGCTCAATGATGGTGCCATCCTGTCCATTGCCTATGACAACGTGCACTACAAGGACCAGCCCGAGGCCTGGAACATTCGCATGGTGCTGGGGGTTGCCACGGTGCTGGGTCTTGTCGGCCCCATCGCCGCGTTTGGCCTGTTTTTCCTGGGTGATCGGGTCTATCACCTCGACCACCCGCATCTCCAGACAATGATGTATCTGATGCTGTCGGTAGCCGGACATCTGACGATTTTCCAGACGCGCACGCGCGGCCCATTCTGGTCGATACGCCCGGCGCGGATTTTATGGATGGCGGTACTCGGTACACAAACCGTGGCCACGTTGATCGCGGTGTACGGGCTGTTCATGACACCGCTGGGCTGGAAATGGGCCGGGTTCGTGTGGGGTTATGCGCTGCTGTGGTTCTTCGTGACCGACCCCGTGAAACTGCTCGCCTATCGGATTCTTGATCCAGTCAAATCTAGTTCCAAAGTCGAGGACGAGCCGGAAGCAAAAGACAGGAGCAGGCCTGACACGAAGGCCGATGCCAAACTCGGAGTTAAGCCCGAATCCAAATCTGATGCCAAACCTGAAACCAAAGCTCCTGACCCTAAACCGGAAGCAAAGGTTGAGCAGAAGTCGGACGCCAATGCTGAACCCAAACCCGCAGTTGAGCCAAAACCTGAAGCCGACGCCAAAACAACGTCTGATCTGACACCGCAGATCGCCACACGGGCGTATGAACTCTATGAGGAGCAGGGTCGACGGGACGGTCAATCAGCTCAGGATTGGGAGAAGGCAGAGCGGGAGATTCGGAAAGCTGATGTCAAGGTCGAGCCTGAAGCCAAGGCAGTGGCCAAGTCCGAGGACAAAACCGAGCCCAAACCGGAAGACAAACCGGAAGACAAACCGGAAGACAAACCGGAAGACAAGCCGGAAGACAAGGCCAAGGCACCGACCGATTTGACGCCGCAACTCGTCAAGCGAGTCCATCAACTCTATGAGGACTTGGGGCGCAAGGACGTGCAAGCCGTTGAAGAATGGGAGAGGGCGGCGCATGAGCGGCGTAAAGATGAACCCGATAAATAAGCAGACGCGGACTCGACCAGATGCCCGAGTGCGCTGATTTGCGGGCGCCGGCCAGCTTGGCCACAATGTACACCTACCAGAGCAAGGATTGACCCATGCTTACCCGAAAAGTCAAACTCGCCGAACTCGCTGAAGAAAAAGCGATGCTCACCCCCGCCTACGCCGGACGGAGCGCCACCGCGCCCGTACCCAAATACGCGCTGCCCGAAGGGGAAATGGCTCCGGATGTCGCGTACCGGCTCATCCATGACGAACTCATGCTCGACGGTAACGCGCGTCTCAATCTCGCGACCTTCGTCACCACCTGGATGGAGCCAGAAGCGGAAAAGTTGATGGCGGAGACCTTCGACAAGAACATGATCGACAAGGACGAATATCCTCAGACGGCTGCGATCGAGGAGCGCTGCATCAACATGGTGGCGCGCCTGTTCAACTCGCCCGAACACGAGGATGCGGTCGGGGCGTCAACGATTGGTTCCAGCGAGGCAATAATGCTCGCAGGCATGGCGATGAAGTGGCGCTGGCGCGCGCGGCGCAAGGCGGCGGGAAAGCCCGCCGACAAACCTAACCTCGTCATGGGTTCCAACGTGCAGGTCGTGTGGGAAAAATTCTGCCGCTACTGGGAGGTCGAGCCGCGCTACATCCCGATCGAGCATGGCTGCTACGTGATTCGCCCCGAAGACGTGATCGCGTGCGTGGACGAAAACACAATCGGTGCCGTGGCCATTCTCGGCACCACCTTCACCGGCGAATTCGAGCCCATCCAGGAAATACACGACGCCGTTGTGGCGCACAACGAGAAGACCGGCTTCGACGTCCCCTTGCACGTGGACGCCGCGAGCGGCGGCTTCGTCGCACCGTTCCTCGAACCCGACCTGTGCTGGGATTTCCGTCTGCCGCAGGTGAAATCCATCAACACCTCGGGACACAAGTACGGCCTGGTATATCCGGGCATCGGCTGGATAGTCTGGCGCGACAAGGAGGAACTGCCGGAAGACCTGGTCTTCCACGTGAACTATCTCGGCGGTGACATGCCGACGTTCACGCTCAACTTCTCGCGCCCCGGCAATCAGATCGTGGGCCAGTACTACAACTTCCTGCGCCTCGGTCGCAGCGGCTATACGCGCATCATGCAGGCGCTTCGAGAAAATGCGACGTGGCTCTCGGGCAAGATCGCAGCGATGGGTCCGTTCGAATTATTGAGCGATGGTTCCGCCATGCCGGTATTCGCCTTCGCGCTGAAGGACGGTACCAAGTATTCGGTCTTTGACATCTCGAATCGGCTGCGCGAACGCGGCTGGCAGGTGCCCGCCTACACGATGCCCGCCAACGCACAGGACATCGCCGTGCTCCGTATTGTCGTGCGCGAGGGTTTCTCGCGCGACATGGCCGGCATGCTGCTAACCGATCTCGAAAGGACCGTAGCGGATCTCCAAGCGCAGCCACCGCCAAACCCGATGGCACCGGCGCCGCAGTTCAAGCACTGATTCGAAGATCCGGTTCGGCGCGCCACCCAATCCGGGCAAATGCCCCCGCCAGACAAAGACGATCGCGAGAACATGCAGGGTCGCCCCAGGTTTTGGTGCGGCGTTGCCGGCTTTTGCATCTGGTACCGAGGTGCTGGTTTTTGGGACGAAAAGTAGTGGATCGGGCGAGAGCAAGATGAACTAAACACCGTGTTACCAGGGACATGAGCATGCCGAGAATCAGTCCGTAGCTGAAAAAATCAGCGGCATAGCAAAGACAGGAGCGCAATCATGTTAGAACCCGATACCGAACAACCCAAGGCTCCCGATGCGAAGATCGAGGGTAAGCCCAATGCCAGGATACCGACCGATTTGACACCGCAACTCGTCAAGCGCGCTCATCAACGCGACGAGGACCCGGGTTGCAAAGACATTCCATCCGTTGACGCGTTGGCGGGGGCGTAATCATGATTCCGTACGGGCTCCACCTCGTCTCCCTGTTCGCGCTGATTCTCGGCTTCACCTCTGCCGGGGTGATCATGATTGACGAGATGCGTCATCCGCAACACATGTGGATTATGAATGTCGTCTGGCCGGTCGTGGCGTTGTTCGGAACGGTGCTGACGGTTTGGGCCTATTTCCGCTACGGACGGCGCGCAACCATGGCGGCGGTTATGAACGAGAAAACCGAAGCGCGTGACTCCTCGGTCAAGAGCGCGACGCCATTTCCCGTGATGGTCGGCAAGGCCACGCTTCATTGCGGCAGCGGCTGTACACTCGGCGATATTTGCGCAGAGTGGCTGGCCTTTGCCTTCCCCGCAATCGCCGTGTGGTTCGGTTGGCACTGGCTTTTCAGCGAAAAGGTGTTTGCCGTCTGGGTGCTCGACTTTATCTTCGCTTTCGTGATTGGTGTCGCGTTTCAATATTTCACGATCGTGCCGATGCGTCATTTAACGCCGAAGGCGGGTGTCAAGGCGGCGCTAAAAGCGGATGCGCTGTCGCTAACGGCTTGGCAGATCGGAATGTACGGCTTCATGGCCTTTGCTAACCTCTATTATTTCCCGCACGTATTCGGCGTCAGACTTGAAGTTGATAGTGTTGAGTTCTGGTTCATGATGCAGATTGCGATGCTGTGCGGCTTTATCACCAGCTACCCCGTCAACTGGTGGCTGCTCCGTTTCGGGATCAAAGAGATGATGTGAGTTCATGAGAAGAATCGGGGAGATGAGCCAGATAAATAAACAGCGCCTGGCGGCGGAGCAGACTGACTGAGAGGGTGAAGATGAAAATCAAATCGAATGATTTCCGTGTACACGAAGGCGACAAGGTCAACCTCGCAAAGTGGCCAACGCAGGTCAAACCGGTGTACAAGTCAAAGAAAAAATACCACAAATTCCTGCGACGAAACGTCAAGGAGCTAAGCGTACTGCAACGCCTTCACTACGCCTCCAACCGCTATTCGTTGCTGCTGATCTTTCAGGCGATGGACGCTGCCGGAAAGGACGGCGCCATCCGGCACGTTATGTCCGGCGTCAATCCGCAAGGCTGCCAGGTGTTCAGCTTCAAACACCCGAGTGCTACCGAGCTGGAGCACGACTTTCTGTGGCGCACCACCCGCTCCCTGCCGGAACGCGGCCGTATCGGCATTTTCAACCGCTCCTATTACGAGGAAGTGCTGATCGTCCGCGTGCATCCGCAGATCCTGCGCACGCAGGGACTGCCGGACGCACTGCTCAACGAGGATACCGTCTGGAAGGAGCGCTATCGCTCCATCGTGGATCTGGAAAACCATCTCCACCGCAACGGAACGCGGATCATAAAGTTCTTTCTTCACTTGTCGAAGGATGAGCAGAGAAAGCGATTCCTCGATCGCCTCGATGAACCGGACAAGAACTGGAAGTTCAGCGCCGCGGACCTTCACGAGAGGAAATACTGGGCGCATTACATGGCCGCTTATGAGGATTGCTTGAACGCGACAAGCACCGATCACGCGCCTTGGCACATCATTCCAGCCGATGACAAGAAGAATGCCCGTTTGATCGTTTTGCAAACCATCCTGGATGCGTTCAATGAGCTCGACATGGCCTATCCCAAGACTACTGCGAAGCGCCGGAAAGAGTTGGAATCCATTCGCAAGCAGCTGGCGAAGTAATGAGGAACTGAAAGTGGAACAATCCAAAATGAATACCTTTAACAAAGTCATCATTGCCCTCTTCACCGCAGCCGCTGTATGGGGCGGAGCACTTGCTCATGGAGCTCCGGTTGAGCGTACGAAACCGGCCGCTCATGCGTCTGAAGTCGGGAAAGGCCAGAAGCCCTCCCATCCGCCCGAGCGACTCTACGGCACTTGGATTGCCAAAGGCGTGGACGCAAAAATGGGCGAGGTCAGGATCCGGCTCACCTTCCGCCGGGGAAAAAAAGTAAGTTTCCTGGCGTGGTCCGATATTCCATTTGTCGGGCAGGTCCGAAATCTCCAAGGGTCATTTTCAGTGGATGGCGATAAGATTAAATCGAAGGCGATTCGGGATGGGAAAAAGGCGACCTTTTCCTTTGAAGGCAAGCAGTTGGTATTGCATTTCAAGAGCGGAAAAGTCGTGCATTTCGACCGGGAATAGTGGATCTTGCCCCCAAGACAGGCGAAAGGAAAAAACTAAATCATGAAAATACAAATCAACACAGACAACAACATCGCAGGTAGCGAAGAACTGGCCAAACAGGCCGAAGCGACGGTGGAAAGCACGCTCGGCCATCTGGCGGAGCATATCACCCGCGTCGAAGTGCATCTCAGCGATGAGAACAGCAACAAGGGCGGGAGCCATGACAAGCGTTGCCTGATGGAAGCACGCCTCGAAGGTCACCAACCCATTGCGGTTTCGGATGAGGCGGAGTCGATTGGCCAGGCGATTGATGGAGCGGCTGAAAAACTCAAGAAATCCCTCGACCATACACTCGGCCGGCTGAGAGACCGTTGAAGGCAGAACACGTGAACAGCGAAGCCATCGTCGGCGGGCCCACTGGATATGTTCGCAGCGGCAACACAAGCGAATCGTCGCCATGTGAAAACAGCGGCATTGGCGAACATCAACGACACCATTTGCCTCCAGCCGTCTGCTTTGGTGGCCGGCGGTTGGACAAAGAAGGTCAAATCCATGCGAACGTTATTGCTCAAAGTTAAGCAGTCAACCGCGTGGCGGGTTCTCTGCCGCGCTTACGCACGCTGGGTGGAAGCGGATGGTAACGAGGGCGCCGCCACCTTTGCCTATTACTTGCTGCTGTCATTCCTGCCTCTGGTCATCCTGCTGGTGACCGCCGGATCGCTGTTCGTCGAGCGTGATGTGGCGACGCAGGCGGTTGTGCAGTGGGTCAACCATTACATACCGCTGACCAGTGGACAGGAACACGCCGCCGTGACGTCAATTGGCGGCATGCTGGCGGCCCGCGGCCAGATCAGTCTGGTAGCGATTCCACTGTTACTTTGGAGCGCGCTAAAATTCTTGGCCATGCTGATCCGGACAACGAACCGTCTCTGGGATTCACCGAATTACAATTGGTGGCAGTTGCCGTCGAAAAGCCTTGCCCTGCTGGGC
>JAGXHU010000017.1 GCA_024636015.1 Halothiobacillus sp. | reverse complement strand
GCGCTACGCGCTTTTACACCGCGGGACCAAAAGGCCGTTCGTGCGGCTGCCCAGACCTTTCGCAGCAATGCGGACGTGGATGTCGAAACCGTGATTACCACGATGGGTGTGGGCGAGGCTCTGGTGTCCACCCTGGATATCAAGGGTATGCCCACGCCGGTCGATCAGATCCTGTTGCGACCGCCTGTCAGTCGAATCGGTCCGCTAACAGCCGAGGAGCGTAGCGCCATCATGCTCCGCTCCCGCTACAAGGGTCGCTTCGATCAACCCGTGGACCGCGAATCCGCCTTCGAGCGGCTCAAGACTCGCCGTGAGCAGGCCCAGCAAGCTGCCGTGTCTGCGGCGGAAGCCGAGCAAACCCAAACGGAAACCCGGCAATCAGCGCAAAAATCGGTGTCAGGAAGACGTCGACAAAGCCCGATGCAAGCGTTTGTCACAAGTGCCGCCCGGGCCATCGGCAGCCAGCTTGGCCGACAACTTCTGCGCTCGCTGCTCGGCAGCCTAAAACGTTAAAGCCGGATCACGCGGACACGTGACACCCATGTCCCATTCGACAAAATTGACCTTGTGCCTAGCCTTCGTGCGTCCCGCCGATAGGAAAAGGCGGAAAATTTACGCATAATGCACGCATCTGTCTGGTTCAATACCTGTTGGCCATTGCTGAATATCGGCGTGGCCGAAGACATCGCGCGTGATGAGTCCTGGACTTGGGCGCCGTTTAACCGTTTGTTTTAAAACCTGCCTGGCTACACTGGCGTCAGCCGGCCAGAGCGTGCAGCAGACACAGGGGTGTGCTGCCGTATTTGTTTCGCTTCCGAAGGAGTATCCGTGTGACCCAATTTCAAGATCATGATCCGCAAGAAACCCGCGAATGGCTCGATGCCCTGGAGGCCGTTGTCGCCTTTGAAGGCACGGACAAGGCGCGTCATCTGATCGGCTCCTTGATTGAAGCGGCCCGCAAGCACGGTATCGATACCCCTTATTCCGCGACCACACCCTATATCAACAGCATTCCCACCGAGAAGGAACCGCCCTACCCCGGTGATCGGCAGATGGAACAGCGCCTGCGCGCGCTGGTACGCTGGAATGCGATGGCGATGGTTGCCCGAGCCAACAAACACACCTCGGTCGGCGGCCATATTGCGTCCTACCAGTCGAGCGCAACCATGTATGAAGTGGGCTTCAACCACTTCTTTAAGGGACCCGATCACCCCGAAGGGGCCGACATGGTGTTCTTCCAGGGACATGCCTCCCCCGGCATGTATGCGCGCGCCTTCCTCGAAGGCCGCATCACGGAAGAGCAACTGATCAACTTCCGTCAGGAGGCCCACAAGAACGGGCTATCGTCCTATCCCCATCCGTGGTTGATGTCTGATTTCTGGCAATTCCCAACCGTATCCATGGGCCTGGGCCCTCTGATGGCGATCTATCAGGCCCGGTTCATGAAGTACATGGACGGTCGCGGCCTGTCCAAGGCCAATAGCCGCAAGGTCTGGGCCTTCCTCGGTGATGGCGAGATGGATGAGCCGGAATCCACCGGCGCGATTGGCTTGGCGGTCCGGGAAAAACTCGACAACCTGGTCTTCGTCGTCAATGCCAACCTACAACGCCTTGATGGCCCCGTTCGCGGAAACGGTAAGATCATCCAGGAACTCGAAGGCACATTCCGTGGCGCAGGCTGGAACGTCATCAAGGTTATCTGGGGTCCGGGCTGGGATGCACTTCTGAGCAAGGATATCTCCGGCAAGCTCATGCAACGCATGATGGAAGTCGTTGATGGCGAATACCAGGCCTACAAGGCCAAGGACGGCGCCTTCGTCCGTGAAAACTTCTTCGGCAAATACCCGGAAACCGCCGAACTCGTCAAGAACATGACCGATGACGAGATTTTCTCACTGACGCGTGGAGGACATAGCTCCCACAAAATGTATGCGGCATACAAAGCGGCAACCGAGCACAAGGGGCAGCCAACCGTCATCATCGCCAAGACCATCAAGGGCTACGGCATGGGACCGTTCGGCGAAGGCGCCATGACAGCGCACAACCAGAAGAAACTCGATATCGACGGGCTGAAGTACTTCCGCGATCGGTTCAGTCTACCCATCTCCGACAGCCAGCTTGCAAACGATGTGCCGTTTTACAAGCCCGAAGACAGCCATGAGCTGATCAAGTACCTCCATGAACGACGCAAACACCTCGGCGGCTATCTGCCGACCCGGGTGGACCGCTCGGCCGCTCTGCCCATCCCCGCGCTCGCAGCCTTCGACATGATCCTCAAGGGGACCGGCGATCGCGAGATGTCCAGCACCATGCTATTCGGTCGGATTCTCGCCATCATCCTGCGCGACAAAGCGCTGGGCAAGCGCGTTGTGCCGATCATTCCCGACGAAGCCCGGACCTTCGGTCTCGAAGGGTTGTTCCGTCAGGTCGGCATCTATGATCCGGCCGGCCAGCTGTATGAACCAGTCGATGCGGATCAGGTCTCCTGGTACAAGCAGGCCACCAACGGTCAGGTATTGCAAGAAGGGATCAACGAAGCGGGTTCCATGTCCTCCTGGCTCGCTGCGGCCACGGCTTATGCCAACTACGGCGAGGCCATGATCCCCTTCTACATCTACTACTCCATGTTCGGCTATCAGCGGGTGGGCGATCTCGTCTGGCTGGGCGGCGACATGCGGGCCCGCGGTTTCATCATCGGCGGCACCGCAGGTCGCACGACACTGGAAGGCGAAGGGCTGCAGCACCAGGATGGACACAACCTCGTCTTCTTCAGTGCCGTACCGAACTGCAAATCCTATGATCCGACCTATGGCTACGAAATGGCCGTCATTATCCGGGCAGGCCTGCAGGAGATGTTCGCCGAGAAAAAGGATCTGTTCTACTACATCACCGCGATGAACGAGAACTACCCACACCCCGCGATGCCGGAAGGCGTGGAAGAAGGCATCCTCAAAGGCATCTACCCGTTGCGGACATCCAAGGCCAAACACAAACCGCGCGTGCAGCTTCTGGGCTCAGGCACGATCTTGCGGGAGGTCGAACAAGCCGCCCAATGGCTTGAAGCGGATTGGGGCGTCACGGCGGATGTCTGGTCAGCCCCCAGCTTCAGCGAACTTGCGCGTGAAGGTCAGGCCTGTGATCGTGCCAACCGGCTACACCCGGATCAACCCGCCCAAATTCCGTACCTCACCCAGACATTGGCGCCCACCAAAGGCCCCATCATTGCGGCAACCGACTACATTCACCTGTATACGGAACAAGTCCGTGCGTTCATGCCGCGCCGCTATGTCACCCTGGGCACTGATGGTTTCGGCCGTTCGGATACCCGGGAAGCCTTACGTCGCTTCTTTGAAGTCGATGCCGCGCATGTCGTGGTCGCTGCACTCAAGGCGCTCGTGGATGAAGGCACCCTGCCCGCCCAGGTAGTCAACGATGCAATCGGCCGTTATGGTATCGATGCCAGTCTGGCCATGCCCAGTGCCCGTTAATTCTGATCCGAACCATTCGCTCTTCGCGCACGCCCTGCGCGGAGATCATGATTCAAGCTTATGGAGCCATCACGCATGACCGTGAAGTCAGTCACTCTGCCGGATATCGGCAATTACAAGGATGTCCCCGTCATCGAACTCCTGGTCGCTGTGGGCGATCGAGTCGAGAAGGAACAATCACTTATCACCCTCGAATCCGACAAGGCGACGATGGAAATCCCCGCGCCATTCAGTGGGATCGTTCGCCGGATCATGGTCAAGACCGACGACAAGATGAATATCGGGGATGTGATTGCCGAAATCGAGCCCACGGAAGAAGCCGCCGAGCCGGTTAAAGCAGCAGCGCCGACCGAACCTCCTTCCGCCCCCCCGGTTGCCGAAGCCCCTAAAACGTCTTCCCCGGCACCCACGCCCGTGAAAGAAGCGGCTGTACCCGCTCCATCCACCGGAAACTACCCGATGAATGCCCCGACAAGCGGCGCGCTGTACCACGCCAGCCCCTCCGTACGTGCTTTCGCCCGTCGGCTGGGTGCCGACCTGACCAAGGTCGTCGGCACCGGCATCAAAAACCGGATTCAGAACGCCGATGTGGAGGCCTTCATCAAGCAGGCATTAAGTGGCGCAATCACGTCGACCACAGTCGCCGGTAGTGCCGGTATCCCGCCGTTACCCACCATCGATTTCAGCCAGTTTGGCGAAACAGAAACCGTGCCGCTGTCACGCATCCAGAAACGTTCCGGCAAGCATCTCAGCGCTTGCTGGCTCAATATCCCGCACGTCACACAATTCGACGAAACGGACATCACCGATCTTGAGGCTTTCCGACAGTCGCTAAAAGCCCGCGCGGAAAAGGCGGGGGTCAAACTGACCCCATTGGTCTTTATTCTCAAAGCCGTTGCCCGGGTATTAAGTGAACAGCCGAAACTCAATTCCTCGCTTGATCCGTCTGGCGAGAATCTGATTCTCAAGAAATACATCCATATCGGCGTAGCCGTAGATACACCCAACGGTCTGGTCGTTCCGGTGATCCGCGACGTCGACCAAAAAGGGTTGTTCACCCTCTCTACCGAACTGGCCGAGGTTAGCAAGCGCGCACGCGACGGCAAACTGAGCCCGGACGATCTGTCCGGGGGTTGCTTCTCCATTTCCAGCCTTGGGGGGATTGGCGGCACCCAATTCACACCGATCGTGAATGGCCCAGAAGTCGCCATCTTGGGCGTATCCCGCGCCAAAATGTCGCCGGTCTGGAATGGTGAAGCCTTCGAACCGCGCCTCATGCTTCCGCTGGCCCTCTCCTATGATCACCGTGTGATCGATGGTGCCCAGGGTGCGCGTTTCATCACGGCACTCTCGAGCGTATTAACCGATCTACGCGAACTGATTCTGTAAAAGGCACGCATCCTATGGCAACGACTGAAATCCTGAAGCTCCCCGATATCGGTAATTTCGACAAGGTCGAGATCATCGAGATCCTGATTGCCCCCGGCGACGTGATCGCGGCCGAAACCTCCCTGATGACACTCGAATCAGATAAGGCAACGATGGAAATTCCATCGCCCAGGGCAGGCAAGGTCATCGATGTCCTGGTCAAGATCGGCGAAAAAGTCGGCACCGGCGACCCTATCGCCACATTAGAGCTGGCTGAAGCTGCCCCAGGGGCAACTGCGGCCGACACTGACACCTCCAAAGCCACCGCCGCTGCAGCAGCAGCGGAATCCACATCCCCGGAAAAAAATCAGACCCCGGCCAAATCCGCAGCCACGGCGGACATCGCGACCGATCATCAGTGCGACATGCTCGTTCTGGGTGCCGGCCCTGGTGGTTATACAGCAGCCTTCCGCGCAGCGGATCTGGGCAAACAGGTAATCCTGGTGGAACGGTTCGAACAAATTGGCGGCGTCTGCCTCAATGTCGGCTGTATTCCGTCCAAGGCCCTGCTGCACGTCTCCAATATTCTGAACGAGACCCGGGACATGGGCGCCCAGGGCGTCACGTTTGCCGAACCGACCATCGATCTGGACAAACTGCGTGGTTTCAAGAACGGCGCGATCAGCAAGTTGACCGGCGGACTGAAGCAACTCGCCAAACAGCGCAAGGTCACAATCCTGTACGGTATTGGTCAGTTCACGAGCCCTCATCACCTCACCGTCAAGGCCAGCGATGGCTCCGAGACGATAGTCGGCTTTGCCCATGCGGTAATCGCCGCGGGTTCGCAACCGGTCAAGCTGCCCTTCATTCCCCACGATGATCCGCGCATCATGGATTCCACCGATGCCCTGGATCTGTCCGACATTCCCGCCCGCATGCTCGTCATCGGTGGCGGCATCATCGGTCTGGAAATGGCACAGGTTTATGCCTCATTGGGAACGAAAATCACCATCGTCGAGCTGGCTGATACCATCATTCCCGGTGCGGACAAGGATATGACCCGCCCGTTGCTCAAAGTTATTCGGAAGCGCTACGAGAATATCTTCCTGGGCAGCAAGGTCACGGCCGTTACCGCGCACGTTGATGGCCTTGAAGTCAGCTTCGAAGGCAAGGCCGCCCCGGCCACAGATCGCTTTGACAAGATTCTCGTCGCCGTTGGTCGCGCCCCTAACGGCAAAAAGCTGCAACTCGAGGCCGCAGGTGTGACTGTAGACGAACGCGGCTTTATCGCTGTGGACCAGCGCATGCAGACCAATGTGCCGCATATCTTTGCTATTGGGGACATCGTCGGCCAACCCATGCTCGCACACAAAGCCACACATGAAGGCAAAGTCGCGGCGGAAGTGATCTGCGGCCTGCCCTCGGCCTTCACCCCGATCACGATCCCCAGTGTGGCCTACACCGATCCAGAGATTGCCTGGGCCGGACAGACCGAAGAACAGCTCAAGGCCGACGGCATCGAATATGAAAAAGGCGCATTCCCCTGGGCCGCCTCGGGCCGCTCACTCAGCCTCGGCAGAGATGAGGGCATCACCAAGGCGCTATTCAGCACGGACACGCATCGGTTGCTGGGCGTGGGCATCGTCGGCCCCAATGCCGGCGAACTGATTGCCGAAGCGGTACTTGCGATGGAAATGGGTGCAGACATGGCGGATATCAGCCTGACGATCCACCCCCACCCAACCTTGTCTGAGACGCTGGGTTTTGCAGCCGAGATGGCCGAAGGCACCATCACGGACTTGCTTCCGCCCAAGAAACGGAGCTGAAACGCACACATCGGACCCGTTGTTTGGTCGGACACCCCCTTGCCCAGCTCGAGCGCAGGGCCCTGACCGTCCCGCCACAAACTTGCGGGGCGCGTAAAAGGGCAAATCTGGCCAATCAGTCTTTTATCTTGATAGATAGAAACGATTGAGTAGGGATTTGTCACGTAATTGGCTATCTTAGCGCCCGTTCCCATTCCATAGGATCCGTGTATTTTGACTGCCTACCTTTTATTTGCCTTGCTGGGTGCGTTCTCCGGCCTTCTGGCCGGACTGCTGGGTATCGGCGGCGGACTCATCATTGTCCCCGTACTTCTGATGCTGTTTCCGTTCATTGGCTTGGCAGACACTGGACATCTGGTCCACATCGCCATCGGAACATCGCTGGCAGTCATCGTTTTCTCTTCGATCTCATCTGTACTGGCCCATCATCGCCATGGCGGAGTCCTGTGGCCTCTGTTTTTCAAGATTGCCATCAGCGTGATTACCGGCGCCGTCATTGGCTCATCAGTGGCCCATTTACTTCCTGGGGAAGTCCTCAAAAAGGTATTCGGCGTCATCGAGATTCTGATCGCCATTCAAATGGGCGTGGGCGGTCAACCCTCACCCAAACGCAATCTTCCGGGATTCATTCCCCTGAATATCTTTGGTACGACCGTGGGCGCAACTGCTTCGGTCATGGGCATGGGTGGTGGTGCGCTGACGACCCCTTTCTTCCTGTGGTGCAATGTGGCGGCGCGTAATGCTATCGCCACGAGTGCCGCGATAGGATTGCCCACTTCTGCAGCAGGCGCGTTGGGCTACATACTGACAGGCTGGGGCCAGGCGGGACTGCCCGACTGGTCACTTGGCTACGTCTACCTGCCCGCCCTGCTTGGTATCGTGATACCGACCTTTATCTTCGCCCCCATCGGCGCGGGCCTCACCCAACGACTACCGGCCAAGACACTCAAGCGCATCTTTTCGGTTGTGCTTGTTATCCTCGGCACCAACATGCTGGTGCACTAATGCGTATTGCCATCTACCCCGGTACCTTCGACCCGATCACGCTGGGCCATATCGATCTGGCACGGCGGGCAACACACCTCTTCGACCGAGTGATCGTCGCGGTTGCGGCCGCATCAATGAAATCCCCGCTTTTCGACTTGGAAGAACGGGCTGAACTCGCCCGTATTGCCTTGGCTGACCTGCCGCAAATCGAAGTCAAACCATTTTCAGTATTACTGGTTGATTTCGCCCATACCCATCACGCAACGTCTATCATTAGGGGGTTGCGCGCCGTTTCAGATTTCGAGTATGAAATTCAACTGGCCGCCGTAAATAGACGTCTTGCCCCTGATATCGAAACGGTCTTTCTCTCCCCCGCCGAAGAACTCGGGTTTATTTCCTCGAGTATTGTGCGTGAATTGGCCAGGCTGAATGGCAATGTAGAAGGGTTTGTACCCGCTCATGTCGCAAAGGCACTGGCCCGTATTCATGACAACTGAGGCAAATGTCTGCCACTTTCGGTAGAATCTACGGTTAGATCACGATTCAAGCGACGTTGACACGCAAGCGGCACCGGTCACACCGGTGGGATTTCGACCTCATCGAGATACCGGCCACGCCATGGCCTATCATCGATATTGACCGCGTGGCGTCGATCAATCGTGCCGTGGGCAATCTCCGGGCGATCGTCCCCGCAAATCCGACATACCCGAGACGAGACCGGAAAAAACGGTCCCGAGCCTCGATTACTTTTTTTTGGGAGGAATTTTAATGTCTCTACTGATTACCGATGAATGCATCAACTGCGACGTCTGCGAACCGGAGTGCCCGAATGGCGCCATTTCTCAGGGCGACGAGATCTATGTAATTGCGCCGAACCTATGTACCGAGTGTGTCGGCCATTACGACACCCCTCAATGCGTCGAGGTTTGCCCGGTCGATTGCATCATTCTTGATACGGACAATCAGGAAACCAAGGACGAATTGATGGAAAAATACCACCTGATCAATGACTAATTGGTAGCGTCCGTCATCGGACACTTAAATGCGCCGATCCTGGGGCGAATCAGTCTCAATCGGTCAATCGACCAGAAACGGAATTTTCTAACACGGCACTCGGAGCAAAACAGGAAAAGGGATTTAGTCTGCCTGAGGTAGGCGTACCTCGATCGCTTCTGTCAGAGTACCCAAGGTGCGAAACCACTCGGAATCAATCTCGTCATCAGATAATGTCAGCCCGAAACGGGCTTCCAGGGCTGTCAACAGAAGCACCACCCCCATCGAATCAAGCTCTGGAATCTCACCGAGCAATGGGGAATCCTGGTCAAGCACACTCGGGGGCATACTCAATCCCAACGTTTCGATCACAGTTTCCCGAACATTGAGAAAGATTTTCGAGGGTACTGAAGTCATCATATGGCGGCGGCGACCGATGCGGGACTAATCATCGTGGCCCCCCGAAGGTAGGGGCGGAGCACCTCGGGAATACGGATACAACCATCGGCCTGCTGATAGTTTTCCAACACGGCAACCAGGGTTCGGCCTACCGCCAGACCAGAGCCATTCAGAGTATGCACGAGTTGCGGCTTGCCTTCGGCATCCCGGACCCGGGCCTGCAAGCGCCGGGCCTGAAAATCCCGGAAGCTTGAGCAGGAAGAGATTTCCCGATAGCAATCCTGCGCCGGTAACCACACTTCGAGATCGTAGGTCTTAGCTGCCGAAAAGCCCATATCACCGGCACATAGGCTCATCACACGGTACGGCAGTTCTAGCGCCCGTAGAATGGCTTCCGCGTGTCCGGTCAATTGTTCGAGGGCTGCATCGGATTCGTCGGGCTGCACAATCTGAACCAACTCGACCTTGTCGAACTGATGCTGCCGAATCATGCCTCGGGTGTCGCGACCAGCGGAGCCCGCCTCGGAACGGAAACTCGGCGTATGTGCGACAAATTTCTTCGGCAACTCAGCCGCCGTCAGCAAGGAATCCCGAACCAAATTGGTGACGGGTACTTCAGCCGTCGGAATCAGATACCAATCCGACTCGCCCTTCAGCGCAAAGAGATCGTCGGCGAACTTGGGCAATTGCCCCGTGCCGTATAGGCTTTGACTGTTGACGATATAAGGGACATACACCTCGGTGTAGCCATGTTGCTCGGTATGCAAATCCAGCATGAACTGCGCGAGGGCACGATGCAGACGGGCAATATCGCCCGACAGGCTCACAAAACGAGCACCCGTAATCTTGGCGGCTTTCTCAAAGCTCATGCCCGCAAGATGAGTACCCAATGCCACGTGATCACGAACGGGGAAATCAAACCGCGCGGGCTCGCCCCAGCGTCGTAATTCCACATTATCGCTTTCGTCTTTACCTTCGGGCACATCCAGCGCAGGGATATTAGGCACCTGCGCCATCAGTTGATCCAGTTCGATCTGAATCTCGTCCAGTCGCGCCTTGGCGGACTCAAGACGGGAACCCATGTCCCCAATCTGCGCCATCAGTTCAGCCGTGTCCTCACCGGAGGCTTTCATCTTGCCGATCATTTTCGAGCGCGCATTGCGCTCGGCCTGCAGCTGCTCCGTGGTTACCTGAACCTGCTTTCGCTCGGATTCAAGCGCGTTGAAGCCTGCCACATCGAAGATAAATCCACGACGCAGGAGTTGCGCGGCCATGGCCGCCGGATCATTCCGGAGAAGTTTGGGGTCGAGCATTTGAACGGGTTACCTTAGCAGAAACGGCCCAGTGATCAGGCGATATAGTCCACATGCATGATTTCGAAGGTGCGTTTACCACCTGGTGTAGCCACCGCCACCTCGTCTCCGATCGTTTTCCCAATCAGCGCCCGAGCGATGGGCGAATGTACTGAAATCATGTTTGACTTGATGTCGGCTTCATCGTCACCCACGATCTTGTAGGTAATTTCTTCGTCGCTATCCGCATCCAGTACCTGGACGGTCGCACCAAAGATCACCTTTTCACCCGGCGGCATCCGACTAATATCAATAATATTGGCGTGTGAGAGTTTCGCCTCGATTTCCTTGATCCGGCCCTCGACGAACCCCTGCTCCTCTCGGGCAGCATGGTATTCGGCGTTTTCCTTCAAATCGCCCAGATCACGCGCCTCGGCAATCGCCTTGATGATGCGGGGACGTTCGATACTTCGCAGTTGCTTGAGTTCAACTTCAAGTTTGGCCGCGCCAGCGGCAGTCATTGGTGTTTGCATTAAGAGATACACTCCTTGTGGAGATCCTGCAGCCGATTCACAGAAATGGGCTGCTGCAGATAGGCCAATGCCAACGCCATTGCTTCGGCACCGGCCATGGTCGTGAAATAGGGAACGCGCTGATGAAGCGCCTCACGGCGAATCTGGAAGGAGTCGTGCCGGGACTGGTTGCTGCTAGTGGTGGTATTGATGATCAGGGCAATTTCCTTGTTCTTGATCATATCAACGATATTGGGTCGACCTTCGGTGACCTTGTTCACCACATCAACGCTCAGTCCCTGCTCGACCAGATGACGCGCCGTGCCCCGCGTGGCACAAATCGTAAAACCCCGTTTCGTCAGGGCACGAGCCACATCGGTTGCCGCCGCGTAGTCGTGTTTGCGCACGGATACAAAGGCCAGGCCTTTGGTCGGCAGGGAGTTGCCGGCGCCGGCCTGTGCCTTGGCAAAGGCCTCGCCAAACTCACGCCCAATCCCCATCACCTCACCGGTCGACTTCATTTCCGGACCGAGCAAAGGATCAACACCGGAGAACTTGATGAAGGGGAACACAGCTTCCTTCACCGCATAGAACGGCGGCACGCATTCACGTGTCACACCTTGCTGGGGCAGGCTTATCCCCGCCATGGCGCGGGCAGCGATCTTGGCCAAGGGCATCCCCACCGCCTTGGAGACAAAGGGCACCGTCCGCGAAGCCCGGGGATTGACCTCGATAATGTAAATATCTTCACCCTGAATCGCCACTTGGGTGTTCATCAAGCCAACCACACCCAAGGCCTTCGCCATGGCCGTAACCTGCTCACGAACCTTGTCGAGCACGGGTGCTGCAACGGTATAAGGCGGCAGCGAGCAGGCGGAATCCCCAGAGTGAATGCCGGCCATTTCGATGTGCTCCATCAAGCCACCGATCACAACATTCTCGCCATCGCTGACCGCATCGATGTCCATTTCGACCGCATCATCCAGGAAGCGATCCAACAGGACCGGCGAGTCATTGGAGACCTTGACAGCATCACGCATATAGCGCTTGAGCGATTCTTCGTTATGCACGATCTCCATGGCACGGCCACCCAACACATAGGAGGGCCGAACTACCAGGGGATACCCGATTTGTGTGGCGAGATGCACCGCCTCTTCGGAAGAGCGCGCCGTACGGTTCGGGGGCTGTTTCAGGCCCAGATCCTGGATCATGGCCTGGAACCGCTCGCGGTCCTCTGCCCGATCGATGGCATCCGGTGTCGTCCCGATAATGGGCGCGCCAGCTTTTTCGAGGTCGCGGGCGAGTTTCAGGGGCGTTTGGCCACCGAACTGCACGATCACACCCTTTGGTTTCTCAACCTCAATGATTTCGAGCACGTCTTCCAGCGTCAGCGACTCGAAATACAACCGGTCGGAGATATCGTAATCCGTCGACACCGTCTCGGGATTGCAGTTGACCATAATGGTCTCAAAGCCATCTTCCCGTAGCGCCAGAGCGGCATGCACACAGCAATAATCGAATTCAATGCCCTGACCAATCCGGTTCGGACCACCGCCCAGAATCATGATCTTGTCGCGTGTACTGGGCTCTGCCTCGCAATACTGCTCGTACGTGGAGTAGAGGTAGGCCGTATCGGTCGGGAACTCGGCCGCACAGGTATCTACCCGCTTGAAAACCGGGCGAACACCCAGCGCATGGCGATGCGTACGCACTGTGCTTTCGGTTTCATCCATCAGGCGAGCCAGACGGCGATCCGAGAAGCCCATGCGCTTGATTGACAGCATCGCACCATGGTCGAGTTGCACCAGTGACTGGCCGCGCAAGGATTGCTCACGCTGGATGATCTGTTCGATCTGGGTCAGGAACCAGGGATCAATCTTGGAATGCTCGAAGACATCATTCAGGCTGAACCCATGGCGGAAGGCTTCCGCAACGTACCACAGACGATCATGACGCGGCTCGCGCAGTTGGCGGATGATTTCGTCCTCGGCGTCTTCCGGATCCAGATCGCGATCCAGCACCTCGTCGAAACCATCGACACCGATCTCCAAACCGCGCAGGGCCTTCTGGATCGATTCCTGGAAGGTGCGGCCGATCGCCATCACCTCGCCCACAGATTTCATCTGCGTCGTCAGGCGGCTATCGGCCTGGGGGAATTTCTCGAAGGTGAATCGCGGCACCTTGGTGACCACGTAATCGATGGTCGGCTCGAAGGACGTCGGCGTGGCACCCTGCGTGATTTCATTGCGCAATTCATCCAAGGTGTAGCCAACCGCCAGCTTGGCAGCAACCCGGGCAATCGGGAATCCCGTCGCCTTGGAAGCCAGGGCCGAGGAACGCGATACCCGCGGATTCATCTCGATCACGATCATGTGGCCGTTCACCGGGTTGACGGCAAACTGTACATTTGACCCCCCGGTTTCCACGCCGATCTTGCGCAATACCGCCAGGGAGGCATTCCGCATGATCTGGTATTCCTTGTCCGTCAGGGTTTGTGCCGGTGCCACCGTGATTGAATCACCGGTATGCACGCCCATCGGGTCCAAGTTTTCGATCGAGCAAATGATGATGCAGTTATCGTTGCGATCACGCACGACTTCCATTTCATATTCTTTCCAACCAAGTACCGATTGTTCGATCAAGAGTTCGCTGGTGGGCGACAAATCAAGCCCACGACGCACGATCTCCTCGAATTCTTCCCGGTTGTAGGCAATCCCGCCGCCGGAGCCGCCCATCGTGAACGAGGGGCGAATAATGATGGGATAACCGAGTTTCGGCTGTTCGGTGAAGGCCTCATCCAGTGTATGGACAACGTAGGAGTTCGGCGTAGACAGGCCGATCTCGGTCATGGCCTCGCGAAAGCGCTCCCGGTCTTCGGCCATGTCGATGGCATCTTCACTGGCACCGATCAGTTCACAATTGAATTTTTCGAGCACACCGTGGCGAGCCAGATCAAGCGCGCAGTTCAACGCGGTTTGGCCACCCATCGTTGGCAACAGGGCATCAGGGCGCTCTTTCTCGATAATTGCTGCCACGGTTTCCCAGTTAATCGGCTCGACGTAGGTCGCATCGGCCATATCGGGATCGGTCATGATCGTGGCAGGGTTCGAGTTGATCAGGATGACCCGATAGCCCTCCTCTCTCAACGCCTTGCAGGCCTGGGCACCCGAATAATCGAACTCACAGGCCTGGCCAATCACGATAGGGCCGGCGCCGATGATAAGAATGCTTTTTAAGTCGGTACGTTTTGGCATGGGTATTTCACAATTTAGCTGACGGGGTGCGACGATTCAGGCAGATCGGTTGATACTCGACTCAGCGCTTGCGCGCATCGATCAGGTCGATGAATTGATCAAAGAGCAGGCTCAGATCATGCGGACCAGGGCTCGCTTCGGGGTGCCCCTGGAAACTGAATGCCGGGCGGTCGGTGCGGCGGATGCCCTGCAGGCTGCCATCAAACAGGGAGCGATGCGTGGCCTTGAGATTGGCGGGCAAACTGGCCTCATCCACAGCAAAACCATGGTTCTGGCTGGAGATGAAGACCTTGCCACTGTCCAGATCCTGAACCGGATGATTGGCTCCATGATGGCCGAACTTCATCTTCACGGTTTTCGCACCGCTGGCCAAGGCCAATAGCTGATGCCCCAGGCACACCCCGAAAATCGGGACATCCTGTGCCAGTACTTCGGTAATCGCCTCAATCGCATAATGACAGGCCGCAGGGTCACCGGGACCATTGCCAAGCAAGATGCCATCCGGGTGCATGGCCAGAACGTCCTTGGCGGAGGTGGATGCAGGTACCAGTGTGATGCGGCAACCGCGATCCACCAGCATCCGCAGGATGTTGTGCTTGATGCCGAAATCCCAGGCGACGATCTCGCGGGTCAGCGCGGGCCTGACGGGGGGATTCTCGGGGTCCAGGAACCAGGTGCCATGCTCCCAGACGACCGTCGAGGGCGTGGTCACTTCCGGCACGAGATCCATGCCATCCAGACCGGCGAAGCTCCGCGCCTCGGCCAGCGCCCATTCCGGATCGAGATCATCTCCAACCTGTATGCAGCCGTTCTGCGCACCCTTGTCCCGCAACACGCGGGTCAGTGCACGGGTATCGATATCGGCAATGGCAATCAGGCCATTGCGTTTGCAGTAATCCGGCAGTGATTCGCGCGCGCGCCAGTTGCTCACAACCGCCGAGCAATCTCGGATGACCAACCCAGCGGTATGCACGGAAAGCGACTCGGCATCATCGTGGTTGACCCCGACGTTGCCGATATGTGGATAGGTCAGAGTGACGATCTGGCGACGATAGGAAGGATCTGTCAGGATTTCTTGATAACCGGTCAATGCGGTATTGAACACCACCTCACCCACGGTTGAACCTGTGGCGCCAATGGACGTGCCATAAAATAGGCTGCCATCTGCCAGAGCCAGTAGCGCTGTGTGTTTCAAGAAAAATCTCCCGTCTAACCGATTGGCGAACAAGCTGCCTAAGACAACCCGTTCATTTTGATATTTTTTACTGTGCAGACCCCAAGCTCGGCGCCGAAGCGCTGCCAGGTTCGAAGTAGGATATGGGCGTGAATTATGCCCGATCAGGGCTATTTTTGTCCATGAGCGGCGGGTAATCGACACGCCACGTCATTTAAGTCCCAAAACATCGGTCATGTCGTACAGACCGGGTGGTTGATCCTTGAGCCAGCGCGCGGCACGTACCGCCCCCTGCGCGAAGGTCATTCTGCTGGAAGCCTTGTGGGTCAATTCGATCCGCTCGCCAATACCTGCAAACAGCACCGTGTGATCGCCCACCACATCCCCGCCCCGGATGGTCGAGAATCCGATGGTTTTAGCGTCCCGTGCACCGGTATGCCCTTCACGGCCATAAACCGCCACCTCGGCCAGATCACGACCATACGCACGTGCCACGATCTCACCCAGGCGCAATGCCGTTCCGGAGGGCGCGTCGACCTTGTGGCGATGGTGCGCCTCGATGATCTCCACGTCATAACCCTCACCCAGGAGCGCGGCCGTCTGCGCCAATACGCGCTGCAGCACATTGACCCCGATACTCATGTTCGGCGCAAAGACAATGGGGATTTCGCGGGCGGCCACCTGCAGCAGGGCCTTCTGGGTCGAGGAAAAACCCGTCGTTCCGATCACCATGGCACGGCCCGCAGAACGGCAGATATCCAGATGGCTCAAGGTAGCATCGATCGAGGTGAAATCGATCAGCACGTCAAAGTCGGTGCAGGCTGCGGCCAGATCATCCCGAACGAGGCAGTTCAACGCCCCGACACCAGCAACGAGGCCCGCATCCTGCCCAATCACCGCACTGCCTCGGCGAACAAACGCGGCGCCAAGTGTGCTCTCGGTATTTTGTACCGTTGCCTCCACCAAGACGCGCCCCATTCGGCCATTGACACCAGCCACCCCGATTCTGCATGTCATGCGCTTCACCCCCACACCATGAATGTTTATTTGGGCCGCATCATACCGTGAATTGCGCACAGCCTGCGCGCGAACCGCAACGGATAGAATCTCGCCTCATGTCACGACACGTCATGCCAGGGTGAAAATAAGCGGGCCATGGATTATCTTTGAGGATTGCTGATCGTTATACCCAGGACACACAGATAAAGATGAAATTCATTGATCGCGCCGATTTGGACGTACTGCTCGACAAACCCTACCCTGATGGTCAAGGTCCCATTCTGATCGACGTAGCGAGTGCAGATACCGAAGTGACACTGAGCGGCGCCCATCGGGTGGATTTCGATCGAATCGTGCTGAACCGGGACAACATTGCCGGCTTGCTGCCGAACATCGATACCCTGAATGCCGCCCTCGCCCACACGGGTATCTCCCCCGACCGACCAATCGTCCTGTTCGACGCGCAAAACGGGCTTGCGGCCAGTCGCCTGGCCTGGACGCTGGCGCTCGGGGGGTTCGAGAAGATTTACTTGCTGAATGGTGGCCGTGCCGCGCTGACGACTTTAGCAGGCCGGCTTCCCGTGCCACCGGAAAAACCCGCCCAAACCCTGCGTTATGATTTGAGCCGACATCACACGCAGGCGGAAGATATTTCGGCAGGGCTCGATCAGTGGCTGATCGTGGATGCGCGAAGCACGGATGAATTCGTCGGCACGGACCGGCGATCGAAACACGCAGGCCATATCCCCGGCGCACTGCACTTCGATTGGTCATGGTGTTTTGATCCGGCCAAGCCGGGTTATCTGCGGCCCGATACCGAGTTGCTGGCGCTGCTGGCAGAACACGGGATCAGCCCGAACCAGAACGATCGACCGATCGCGGTGTATTGTCAGAGTCACCGCCGCTCCAGCCTGCTGTTCTGTGTGCTAAAGCATCTGGGATTTAACGATGTACGTGGCTATCCGGGGGCTTGGTCGGATTGGGGGAACCGGGATGATGTACCGATTTCCTGCCCGCAGAATCCAGCAGCGGATCAACCGATATAACCGAAGTCCGTGGGCGAGGAGAACCTGAACCGTACTTCCCCCACAGATCTAGGGGCCGCAATCAGCTTCGGAAGAAATGTGTACGGTAGTAGACGAGTTCACCGATGGAACCCCGGATATCGTCCAGTGCCTGATGACTCGCGTTTTTCTTCACGCCCTGGAGAATGTCGGGATGCCAACGACGCGCCAGTTCCTTGACTGTTGAAACATCCAGATTGCGATAGTGGAAGAACTGCTCCAGCTGGGGCATCAAACGAACCATGAAGCGCCGATCCTGGCAGATACTGTTGCCGCACATCGGTGATTTGCCCGGGACCGTCCAGGACTGTAGGAACTCCAGCGTTTGCAATTCGGCCTGACGCATGCTCACCTGGCTAGCCAGAACCCGGGCAATGAGGCCACTCTCGCCATGAGTACGCTGGTTCCATTCATCCATGGTATCGAGTGTGGATTGCGGATGGTGAATGGCGATCACCGGCCCTTCAACCAGAATATTCAGGTGCTTGTCGGTTACGATCGTGGCCATCTCGATGATGGTGTCCGTCATTGGATCGAGGCCCGTCATTTCAAGATCAATCCAGACAAGACTCTCAGTGGGGTCAACCGTATTCATACGTACACTCTTCAAGGATTCAGTGGCTTACAATTTGCAATGCAGCCTAACATGAAATGCACACCCATCGAACCGAAGCCCACCAATGCACGAGGTAAACACCCCATGGACGTCCAGAACAACCTTCATACCCGCTGGCTTATTGAAAACGCACATCTGATCACCTCGCTCACACCGGGTGATTTCAAAAGTGGTGTGATTCTCGTCAATGCGATCGCCTATCTAGCCGAAAAACACCAGCACCACCCAACGCTGACGCTTGGGTATAATCAACTGGATATTCGCATCACCACCCATGATGCCGGAAGGCTGACGAACAAAGATTATCGTCTGGCAACCGCCATCGACAAGCTGTTGGAAGACTGAGGAACAACCGCCCTCGTAACGATCCCGGCTTTCAAAGAACGATCTTGAGCGGCACCGCGCCACAGGAATAATACGGCCCAAGCCAGGAACGCACGCATGACCGATGTGATCGATCAGGAACACCAGACAGAGATCGCGACCCTCATTCGGGACATTCGCGACGTGATGGCGAAAAACCGTCTCGTGGAAGATCTGGTCGATCGCTCTCAGGAAAACAATCACACCCTCGTCGAAACAATCGTCCACAAACAGAATCTGACCCGCCTGACGAAAAAGTTGGAAAGGCTGCACCCGGCCGATATCGCGCTGATTCTTGAAGCCCTGCCGCACGATGAACGGATGACCATCTGGGAACTGGTGCATTCGGATTTCGACGGCGAGGTATTGCTAGAGGTTTCTGACGCCGTCCGGGAAAGCCTGCTCGATGCCATGGACCAGAACGAGCTTGTTAAGGCAGCCAACACGCTCGACGCCGACGAGCTGGCTGACTTGGCACCGGATCTGCCCGAACATGTCATGCAGGAAGTGTTCACCACCCTGCCCCTGGCCGACCGCGAGAAGCTCAAATTCGCCCTGTCGTATGGCGAGGATACCGTGGGGGCACTCATGGACTTCGATCTGGTTACCGTTCGGGCCGACGTCGATATTGATGTCGTCCTGCGCTATCTGCGTCGGATGGACAATCTGCCCGACCACACGGACAAGATCTTTGTGATTGATCGATACGGCCAATTCGAAGGTGTGCTGCATCTCAAAACCCTGCTCTTGAGCGATCCCAATGCGGAAGTCAGCCGGGTAATGGCCCGTGAAGTTGTCCGGTTTCATCCCGAGGACAAGGCACGCGGCACCGCCGATGCCTTCGAACGCTACGATCTGATCAGCGCCCCGGTCACCGATGAAAGCAATCGGCTGATTGGCCGGGTCACCGTGGATGCCGTCGTTGACTTCATTCGGGAGTCCAGCGACGAGGAACGTTTGGCCCAGGTCGGTCTGCGTGAGGAAGAGGATATCTTCGCGCCGATCATGCGCAGCGTGAAAAACCGTGCACCCTGGCTGGCCGTAAACCTAGTAACCGCGCTGATTGCTTCGCGGGTGATTGGCCTGTTCGACGGTGCCATCGAGCAACTGGTTGCCCTGGCGGCGCTCATGCCCATCGTCGCCGGGATGGGCGGAAATGTCGGCAACCAGACCATCACCATGATTGTGCGGGAGCTTGCCTTCCGCAAACTGGGCAACGATGACATCCGCCTGCTGTACAGCAAGGAACTGCGTATTGCCCTGATCAACGGTCTGTTCTGGGGGAGCCTGTTAGGGCTGATTACCTTGGCGCTCTATCAAGAACCCGCGCTGTCGTTGGTCATGACGACAGCGGTGACGTTGAATTTTCTGACGGCCGCCCTGTTTGGTGTCACCATCCCCGTCGTGCGGATGAAGTTGGGGCGCGATCCGGCGTTGGGCAGTTCCGTGCTCATCACCGCCATCACAGATTCCGGCGGCTTCTTCATCTTTTTAGGGCTTGCGACCCTATTCCTACTTCGGTAATCCCCGGCCTCAATGAAATCCAGACTGACCGATCGTCAAAAACACCACATTGCCACGCGGCAAGCCAGCGCTGAGCTCGATCTTGAACCCGGGGTCGTCGTCACGCACCACGGCACCGAACTCATCGTCGAAACCGCCACCGGCGCCCTCTTGCGCGGGAAAGCCCGACGCACGCTTGGCGCACTGACCACCGGTGACCGCGTCGGTTGGCTGGCCGGCGAGGACGACCGTATCGTCATCGAACAACTTCACCCGAGAATCAATACCCTGATCCGGCCGGACACCCACGGCAAACAGCGCCTGATGGCCTCAAATATCGATCAGGTCCTGATCGTGGTGTCGCCCAGGCCCTGGATGAATCCGAGCGTCATTGAACGAACCATCGTCGCGACACTCGATCTTCCTGCCGAACCCATCATCCTGCTCAACAAGATCGATTTACTCGACACAGCCGATACAGCGACGCGCCGGGAACTGGAACACTCCCTGGAAATCTGGCGCGCACAGAGAATCAAAATCTTACCGATCAGCGTCAAGACCGGGGCGGGCATTCCCGAACTTAGAGCCGAATTGGCCGACCATACTTCGATGATGATCGGCCTGTCCGGTGTCGGGAAGACCTCTCTGGCACGCAGTATCACGTCCCAGGCATCGACTGCCGCCATCCAGGCGCTCTCAGAGCACAGCCAGGAAGGTCAACACACCACACGCAGCAGCACGCTGTACCGGCTCGACGATATGCCGGGCGGATTGATCGATGCGCCGGGTGTGCGCGATTTCGCCGTGGCGGCACAAAATCAGCAGGCGATTGATCGCGCCTTCCCGGATATTCTGGATCTGGCGGCGGGCTGCCGGTTCGCCAACTGCAGCCACGATCAGGAACCCGAGTGCGCGGTACTCGAGGCAGTAGCAGCACATGAGCTTGATGCCCGCCGATTCGACAACTACCAGACACTCAAGCGCGAGCGCCCTCGGTAATTGTCTTGTTCAGTCGCTCACGCGTTGATCAACCCGGCGGCCAAATCATCTGACGACCGCCCAGTAAATGCAGATGCAGGTGATACACCTCCTGCCCCCCCTCTGAATTACAGTTGAATACAGTGCGATAGCCCGACGAGGCAATGCCCTCAGCAAGCGCGAGTTCCGTGGCAACCGCAAACAGCTCTCCGATCAGCGGAAAATCCTCCGGAACCACATCATTCAGCGTCTCAATCGGCTTCTTGGGAATAATCAGGATATGTACAGGTGCCTGAGGATTAATGTCCCGAAACGCCAGGATGCGATCGTTCTCAAACACGATCGTGGCGGGAATCTCGCGTCGGATGATCCGTGAAAAAATGGTATCACTCATCTGAAAATATCCTTGAAACAGAGGGTGAGGGATGAGCAGGAATGTAACCGGGCAAGCGGATCGCAAGCTCGGTAATCATGCCGTCATTCGGTCACTGTAGACGCCGCAATCGCACGCCGTCAATCAGGTTGACCGTGGTATCCCCCAGCGGCGTGCAGTCAGAAAATTATTACTGATTTTTTCCGACCTGCCACGTTCATAACTTACCCCATAATGCCCGACTACAATCCTCGGTTTTATTGCGCCAAAATAAGGATAAACTTATAAACAGTGGGTAAAATTACTATCCACGATAATATTTAGCGCACACACATCAGTAGTAGCGCAGCATCTACCCCGAACATCCACCGTAATGGGTTTTCGGCGGTGGGCAAGCCACGCAGGAGCCCTGAGAATTCTGAGCACGGGATCAATACAAACCGTGGTAACCCCATTTTGCTGGTTCTGGAGATTACTGAATGACTGACTCATCGACCGAAAATCAAGACACTCGTTCTTCTTCACCCCCCATGCTGCGCCCCACGGACTTTTGGGCGCTGCTAGGGCTGGCCATGCTGGGCGTGCGCCTCGTTCAAGGCTGGATTTACTGGGGCGGCGCGAGCCGACGCCTGATCTACAGTGTCGGCAAACTGGATCCCAGCTCGCATGGCTACATGGCGTACAAGATGAATCACGCCATCCCCGGCGCCATCTTCGGTACCGATCAGGCGCTGAGCTACGTACTGCACCATCCAACCCTTTTGTATATATCCATCATCCTATTTACGCTCGTTGAACTGGCGGTTGGTGTGGGCCTGATCCTCGGTTTCATGACCCGTTTTCTCGGCCTCGTGAGTGTCGGCCTGTCCATTTCCCTGATGCTGATGTTCGGGTGGTTGGGTTCCACCTGCGTCGATGAATGGACCATGGCTTCGGACAGTTTCGCGATGGGGCTGGGCATCATGATCGCGGGTGGCGGCACTTGGTGGTCACTGGACCATTGGATTGCGCGCCAATATCCCGGCCTTGCCAAACGTCGCTGGTTCCCCTGGCTATTCAGCGGCCCTCTGCCCATCCCCGCCCTGATGCGCCTGGGCAAGATTTTTGGCGTACTAGCCATTATATTCACCGTCGGCTTCTATGGTTATCTGCGCGGTGCCGTGTACGGCCCACTGACGGCCAGAACCAACCCGAAGATTCACCACATCGCATTGTCGGAAGTGAGCCTGACGCCGGACGGGGATGTCAAATTCGATGCTTATGTGAACGCCGGGCCAGATACCCAGGGGGCTTATGTCATCCAGGCATCGATACTGAACGAGGCCGGACAGGAGGTCGAATCCTGGGATGGCAAGACGCTGAGCGATTTGCCAGAGAATGACATCAACAACGACTTCGCCTACTCCAGTTTCAAGCCGACGAAATACGCGCTCATTGGTGTTTTGGGCGCCAAGGCAACAATCACCCTGCCCCACCATGATGCGCTGAAGCTGGAATCGGGCAGCTATTCGCTGGTGCTGTTGAGCATCGATGGCAAGAAATGGAAGGTCCCCGTGACGGCCTGGGGCACCTAGACGCGGCCGACCGAAAACGTCTGCGCGCTCATCCAAATCGACGACCACGAATATCCCCGGATTTATGTATCGGGGATCATGGCACGCGAGCCACCCTGAGCAACCGTTCATCAACGCGACCGTGATCATCCACGGCCCGCAGGGTATAACTGCCCGGCTGCTCGGGTGACCAAAAGAGGGTCTGGCCCGCCGCAGTCTGGCCGAGATAGCTCCGACCGGCAAACCAATACACTCGGGCCACATCGGCATCGGTCGTGGCAGCGAGGGGGATTCGTGCCTGAGTGGGGTCGGACAACCGAAGCGCATAAATACTTCCGGTCAGCGGGCTGGTAATTTGTGGTGGCATTCCCCCAACGACACCGCTCGACTGCCGACACTGAGCATTTTGGGGCGGCTGCGTACGAGGAATACCGGCCAGCGTAAAAAGATGCTGTAGATCACTTGGCCAAAACGCGAACACCTTGCGGACATCCCGCGCAGTATCAAAAGGCGGACAAACGGCCGCACCGGTAACCTTGTTCACCATCACTGGCCGGTAGACGTCATCCACCGCGATCGGTGACACGCCGGGGATGAACCAGCTTTCCCCACGGCGGGGACACCAGGCTGTCGGTAAAGCACCACTCGACAGACACACTGAAACCTTACGCAGCCGCTTAGGTACGGACTCGGGCAGCGCATGCAAGCGCGGATTATCTGCCTTCAGTGCCGACACGATATTAAAAAACAAGGGTGCGGCAATTTCCCCCCCCACAAAGGCCGGGTTTGGGCTGCCGTCAAAATTTCCCACCCAGACCACCAGTACATAGGGTCCGAACACCCCCACACTCCAGGCATCGCGAAAGCTCGAAGACGTACCGGTTTTCCAGGCTACGGGCAACCGACTGGGTTGGCCGGTCGGGGCCAGAAGCGGCGGCGGGTTCTGACGCAGGATATCCAGCACCATAAAACTGGCGGCACGGCTCAGCATTCGTGTACCAGTACCCGCCTCATGACTAGCAGGACGGCCCTTGCCCGAGGTGGGCTGGCGAAGGCGCAAAGGGCTCAGCACGCCCTGATTGGCCAGCATGGCATAGAGCTTGGCCATTTCCTGCAGGGTCACTTCGCCGCCCCCCAACACAAGGG
>JAGXHU010000016.1 GCA_024636015.1 Halothiobacillus sp. | reverse complement strand
GGTTTATCCTGTTCGTCGGGGGATACGGGTTCGTCCCAAGGCAGCAGCAGATCGGTGTGCAGCATCCGGTGTGGCCATCGGTTCACGATGCCGGGGTAGGCATGATTGCCGGCGACAGGATGGTCTGAGGGCCGAAACCGAACATGTGGCGGCTGACCGTCAGGCTGACCGGGTAGGGGTCGACTGTAGCGATCAGGTCCGGATGGATGTCGACGGCCAGCAGTCGTGCGCTGATGCGCGATACGGCGATGAGAAACAGACGGGATCGGTTGGCCTTGATCCAGTCGATCTGGTCGTCCAGTGATGGCCCTCCCGCCAGGATCAGTGCTTTTTTCCCTTTGAAAATGCCCTTGAGCGGCACGAGGTTGGCAAAAAAGCTGGGTGTATTGGCCAGCTGTGCGTTCAGGAAGGGCGCCGTGCCGAGGTTGGCCGTGACGACATATCGGCGTCGGGTCAGTTCGGCATCGAATTGATCGACGAGTTCGAGGTAGTCCGGCGTCGGGTGATCCAGCGCGGCCAACGAGCGTTCGAATGCCACCCCGTTGATGCGAAAATAATCGTTCAACAACAGCAGTTCGGTGGCCTCGTCCCATTCCTCGGGTGTGATCAGGTGAACATAATCGTCCAGCAGGGCAGCAACCGCCGGCGTCCGTTTCAGGATGCGCGCCAGGGGTTCAGGTTCGATGAACAGCCAGCGGGAACCCCGGGGCAGAGGCGACTTTTCCTGAACGAAGCGGATAAGCTGACCGGAATCGCTGCCGATCATGACATAGAGCCGATCCTGCTGATGCAGGCGGTTGCGGAAATGCGCCTGCAAAGCCTGTTGTGCCGGGCTGGTGCCGGGAACGATCGTCTGTTCGGCAGAGGGACTGAAATGCAGTCCATTGAGCGCCGGAAAAATCCAGTCGCCCGCCTGGGTTTGCACGAGTTCCTGCGGGTTGTCACCAGGCGTCAGGTGGTCGGGTATGGTCACGGTCGCGGGGGGCATATCGGTCATAATGAACGCTTTGGGTGTCGATTCACGAATCCTTGAGCGGCTATCATAACGAAGCGCCGCCCGACTGTGCGGGATTTGGTCATAGATCGGGAATGCCGGCATCGAGAGACAGACTCGTATGAGGCGGGATTGAATGGGTAACGCCTCTGGATTGTTGCCCGGTGTTATTGTGTTCGTGCCCGAATTCTTGAATGATTGGCCCTGGCTGAGGTTTGGGCCGATCTTCGGAGATTTGCCCCTGGTTTACTAATGGATGGTGTCATGTCTGGAACGACCTTATCGAGATCCTCCCGCGCCCTGGTGACCGGCGCGGACGGCTTTATTGGTTCGCATCTCGTGGAAATGCTAGTAGCACGCGGTTATACCGTTCGAGCCCTGGCACAGTACAACAGCTTCAATGACTGGGGCTGGCTGGAGGGTGCGCCGTGCCTGGCCGAGATTGAGGTGGTTTCGGGCGATGTCCGCGATCCCCATTTCTGCCGGCACATGATGAAAGACGTTGATGTAGTGTTTCATCTGGCGGCACTCATCGCGATTCCGTATTCCTACGTCGCCCCGGACAGTTACGTAGACACCAATGTGCGTGGCACCTTGAATGTCTGCCAGGCCGCACTGGATGCGGGGGTGAAACGCGTCATCCATACCTCGACCAGCGAAGTCTATGGCACCGCCCAATATGTGCCGATCGACGAGAAACATCCGCTGCAACCCCAGTCGCCCTATAGCGCCTCCAAGATCGGGGCGGATGCCATTGCGCAAAGTTTTCAGAATGCCTTCTCGCTGCCGCTGACAGTGGCTCGGCCCTTCAATACCTATGGTCCGCGTCAGTCCGCCCGCGCGGTGATCCCCACCATCATCAGCCAGATCGCATCGGGCAAGCCCCGGATCGAATTGGGCGACATGAGCCCGACCCGCGATTTCAATTATGTCGAGGATACCTGTCGCGGCTTTATCGCCCTGGCCGAGTGCGATGCGGCCATTGGCGAGGTGGTCAATATCGGTTCGAATTACGAAATCACGATCCGCGACACCCTGCATCTGATCCGGGAACTGATGGGCAGCGATATCGAAGTGGTGCAGGATGATCAGCGCCTGCGTCCGCAAAACTCCGAAGTTTTCCGACTCTGGTGCGACAACAGCAAGATTGAAGCGCTGACCGGTTTCAAGCCGCAGGTCGATATCCGTGAAGGGTTAGCGCGCACCATCGAATGGTTCACCAACCCGGATAATCTGCGTCGCTACAAGGTCGATATCTACAATGTCTGAGGGGTTCATCCGCTTCGTCCGTGAACTGTATGGCGAACCAGATGCGCCGATCCCGCTGCATGCGCCGGTGATGGGCAATCTGGAAAAAAAGCGCGTGAACGAAGCGATCGACTCAACGTTCGTCTCCAGTGTGGGCGCTTTTGTCACTCAGTTTGAACACGAAGTCGCCCGGTTCGTCGGTGCGAAATATGCGGTCGCGACCGTGAACGGGACGGCTGCCTTGCATGCGGCACTGCGGGTGGCGGGCGTTCAACCCGGCGATCTGGTGCTTACCCAGTCGCTCAGTTTTATTGCCACCTGCAATGCCATTCATTATTGCGGGGCGGAACCGGTGTTCGTCGATGTCGAGGAGGCGACTCTGGGGCTGGACCCCGTCGCCCTGCGCGTCTGGTTGGAGCAGCATGCCGAGATTCGGGCCGATGGTGGCACCTATGATCGTGCCAGTGGTCGGCGTATTCGTGCCTGCGTGCCCATGCACACGCTGGGGCATCCGGTACGGATACAGTCGATAGTCGCCGTCTGTGATGAATTCGGACTAGTGGTGATCGAGGATGCCGCCGAGTCGCTGGGCAGTTTCGTGGGCGCGCGGCATACCGGTACGTTCGGGCGACTGGGCGTCTTCAGTTTCAATGGCAACAAGGTCATTACCACGGGCGGTGGCGGCATGATCGTGACGGATGACGAAGCGCTTGCTGTCCGGGTCAAACATCTGACCACGACGGCGAAAAAACCGCATCTCTGGGCATTCGAACATGATGAGGTCGGTTTCAACTACCGGCTGCCGAACTTGAATGCCGCGTTTGGCGTCGCCCAGATGGCGCGTCTGCCTGGCCTGCTGACCAGCAAGCGCGCAGTGGCCGAAGCGTACCAGCAATGGTGCGGGGAAGCGGGTTGGGATTTTGTGGTCGAGCCCCAGGGTGTAAATCATGGCGCGCGCAGCAATTACTGGCTCAATGCCCTGCGTCTGGCCGATGAGGGCGCCCGCGATGCATTCCTAGCCGCGACCAACCATGCAGGCGTGATGACGCGTCCGTTATGGACACCCATGCATCGCCTCCCGATGTACGCGCAGTGCCCGCGTGGCGCTCTGCCGATCACCGAACGATTGGCGGTCACTGTGGTGAATATCCCCAGTTCCGCACGGGGCGATGGGCTGGCATGAAGCGTCGCATTGCCGTTATCACCGGAACGCGGGCGGATTACGGTCTGCTGTACTGGTTGATTCACGACCTGCATCGTGCGGACGACCTGGAACTCCAATTGATCGTGACGGGGATGCATCTGGTACCGATATTCGGCCAAACCGTCGATGTGATCGAGAAGGATGGGTTTCCCATTGCGGCGCGGGTGGATATCGATCTGACGTCGGACGAGTCGGCGGCTATCGCCCGCTCGACCGGCCTTGGCACGATCGGGTTTTCCGAGACCTTCGCCCGCTTGCAACCCGATATTGTGGTGATTCTCGGCGACCGGTTCGAGATGCTGGCAGCGGCCAGTGCGGCGTTTATCCTGCGCCTGCCCATCGCGCATATCCACGGGGGCGAGGTGACAGAAGGTGCGTTGGACGAAGGGTTCCGCCACGCGATCACCAAGCTGGCCCATCTGCATTTCACGGCGGCCGAGCCCTACCGGCGGCGCGTGATCCAGATGGGCGAACAACCCGATCGCGTGTTCGAGGTGGGCGCGCCGGGGCTGGATCATCTGCGCCGCACGTCTCTGTTGTCGCGAACCGATCTGGAAGCATCGATTGGCCTTACGTTGCGATCTTTGTGTTTTCTCGTCACCTTTCACCCGGCGACGCTCGATACCGAGGATGCCGCGACCCAGTGCCGCTCTCTGCTGATGGCACTGGATGCCTTCCCCGATGCGTCGATTGTGTTCACGCTGCCCAATGCCGATCCGGGGGGGCGGGCGATCATCCCATTGCTGGAAAGCTATGCCGGGCGCCATGCCGACCGGGTGCGGGTGTATTCTTCGCTGGGCCAGCTGCGGTATCTGTCTCTGCTGCGTCAGGTGCAGGTCGTGATTGGCAATTCGTCCAGTGGCATTATCGAGGCGCCGAGCTTCGGCGCGGCGACGGTGAATATCGGCGATCGCCAACAGGGCCGCCTGCGCGCGGCCAGCGTGATCGATTGTGCGCCGCAGTCGGCCGAGATCGAGACGGCCATTCGCCAGAGTCTGTCGGCTTCCTTCCAGGCCGCCTTGCCCCAGATGATGAATCCCTATGGTGCGGGCGATGCCAGCGGGCGCATGATGACGATTCTGCGATCCGTTGATCTGGCCACGTTGCGGCGCAAAGCGTTTTACGATCTTCCACCGGAGTGTGTATGAGTTCATCGATGGACCCAGGGAACGTCCCCGCCGTGCAGGTGATTGCCGAGGCGGGCGTGAACCATAACGGTCAGGCGGACCTGGCTTTCGAACTGGTTGCGGTGGCGGCGCGTGCGGGGGCGGATGCGGTCAAATTTCAGACCTTCAAGGCGGAAAGCCTGGCGACGCGGGATGCCCCGAAAGCCGCCTATCAGCAGCGAACGACGGGTGCCGCAGAATCGCAATATGCCATGCTCAAACGGCTGGAACTCTCCCCTGCGTTGCATCGAGATCTGAAGGATGCGGCGGAACGGCAGGGTATTGCTTTTCTGTCTTCGGCCTTCGATTCCGACAGCCTACGTTTTCTGGTCGACGAGCTGGGGCTGAATCTGCTCAAGCTGCCCTCCGGCGAACTGACCAATGCGCCTTTTCTGCTGGAACATGCCCGTACGGGCGCTGCACTGATCGTTTCGACCGGTATGGCGACCTTGGCCGAGGTGGAGATGGCACTGGGCGTCATTGCCTTCGGGCGAATTGCCGGAGCCACCGACAAGCCTTCGGTGGCCGCCTTTCAGGCGGCCTATGCATCGCCCGAGGGGCAGGCTGCCTTACGGGCGAACCTCACGTTGCTCCATTGCACCAGTGATTATCCTGCCGAGCCTGCGGCGGTGAACCTGAGGGCCATGGATACGCTGCATGCGGCATTTGGCGTCCCCGTCGGCTACTCCGACCATACGCTGGGTACGGCCATGTCCGTGGCGGCTGTGGCGCGGGGCGCACGGGTGATTGAAAAGCACTTCACGCTGGATGCCACGATGGAAGGCCCCGATCATGCGGCCTCGCTGGAACCGGCCGCGCTCACCACCCTTGTGGGTGATATTCGTGCCGTGTCCGGGGCCTTGGGTGATGGCATCAAGCGGCCGCAACCGGCGGAATGGGCGGTCGCCCAGGTGGCCCGCAAGAGTCTGGTGGCGCGTACGGATATCCGGTCGGGTACGGTGTTGACGGCCGCACAGGTTGCCATCATGCGTCCCGGTTCGGGGGTGTCGCCCCTGCGTTATTGGGATGTGCTGGGGCAAACGGCGCGTCGCGATTATCGCGCCGGAGACTTGCTTGATGAGTAGGGTTCAATGAATCGGCCCATCGTCATCCTGGGCTACGGCGGGCATGCACGGGTGGTGCTGGATGTGCTCCAGGCGACGGGGCGCGAAGTGGCGGGGATTTTGGCACCGGATTTGCCGGCTGGCACCCTGTGGGAAGGCATCCCGGTGCTCGGCGATGACGATTGGACGCGGCGACCGGACGCGATGCAGTACGACTATACCCTGGGGGTGGGTATGCTTCCGCACCGCAGCCAACTGCGGCAACGATTGTTTTCGCTGCTGCGCGATCGGCGGTTGAGCATGCCGCCACTGGTTCACCCGTCTGCCATCGTGGCGTCGGAGGTGGTGTTGGGTGAAGGCACGCAGCTGATGGCGGGGGTGATCGTGCAGCCGGGCACCGTGATCGATGAGAATGTTCTGCTGAACACGCGCGTGACGGTTGATCATCACCGTCGTATCGGGGCGCATGTCCATGTTGCGCCGGGTGCCATCCTCTGCGGCGAGGTTCAGCTGGCGGATCGGGTCTTTATCGGCGCCGGGGCCATCCTCATCCAAGGCGTGGCGGTGGGTGCCGGTGCGCAGGTGGCGGCGGGTGCGACGGTGGTCAAAAATATTGCGGCTGGAATTCGTTTTATTCCAGGTCGTTTGCCAATCAGGATCGAGGAGGCATGAGATGAGTCCAGAGTGGCGTCACATTCTACTGACACCGGACGATAATATTCGTCGGGCGATTGAGGTGATCGACGAAGGGGCAAAGCGTATTGCCCTGGTGGTGGATGCCGAGGGGCGATTGCTGGGGACGGTGACCGATGGGGATATTCGGCGCGGCATTCTCCGCCACGTTTCTCTGGAAGCACCCATCAGTGCGGTGATGAATACGCAGCCGCGTACGCTGCCGGAAAATCATCTTCGTGCCGAGGCCTTGCAACTGCTGGGTAGCGCGCAAGTGCTGCAAGTGCCCATCGTGAATGATGCAGGGGTGCTGGTCGGGCTTGAAACCCTCTCGGATCTCATGAAGCGGCCGCGGTTGGAAAACCCCGTCTTTCTGATGGCGGGCGGATTCGGTACCCGCTTGCGTCCGCTGACGGACAATTGCCCCAAGCCGATGTTGCCGGTCGGTGGCAAACCGATGCTGGAGCACATCCTGCAGGACATGATCGATTTCGGCTTCTACCGGTTTTATATCTCGGTCCATTACCTGCGTGAGCAGGTCATTAACCATTTTCAGGACGGCAGCCGTTGGGGTGTCAGTATCCAGTACATTCACGAGGACAGTCCGCTCGGTACGGCGGGGGCTCTTGGTCTGCTGCCGAAAGATGCCGTGCAGCGACCGATCATCGTGGTCAATGGCGACATCATGACGCGCGTCAATTATGAATCGTTGTTGCAGGATCACGATCGGCATACCCCGGCGGCCACCATCTGTACCCGGCAGTACGACTTCCAGGTGCCTTATGGCGTGATCGAGCACGAAGGACAAAAAATTACCGACATCACCGAGAAACCGGTCCATCGGTTTTTCGTGAGCGCCGGCATCTATGTGCTCGCGCCCCAGGTTGTTCATGCAGTGATGGCCAATACCCGAGTGGACATGCCGGATCTGCTCAAGAATGAAATGGCGGCGGGGCACGATGTCCGGATGTTCCCGGTGCATGAATACTGGCTGGATATCGGTCGGATGAACGACTTCGAAATGGCACAACACGATGCCGCATCAGTCCTGCGGCATGACTGACAAACCCCGGGTGCTGGCCATCATCCCGGCGCGGGGCGGGAGCAAGGGATTGCCCGGCAAGAATATCCGCCCTCTGCGTGGCAAGCCGCTGATCGGATGGAGCCTGGATGCGGCTTGGGCATCCCGTTATGTGTCCGAAGTCGTGGTCAGTTCGGATGATCCCGAGATTATGTCCGTGGCGCAGGGACTGGGCGACCATATCTCTCTGGTGCGACCGGCCGAATTGGCCCGCGATGACAGCAGCAGTATTGATGTCGTGTTTCAGGTGCTGGATGTGTTGCCAAATTACGACTGGGTCGTTCTGCTGCAGCCGACTTCGCCGCTGAGAACGGCGGCGGATATCGACGCTGCGCTCGAACGATGCTGGGCAACGGGCGCGCCAGCCTGCGTCAGTGTCAGCGAGGCGACGGATTCACCCTGGTGGATGTTTGGTATCGACGCACAGGGACGGTTGCAATCCTTCCTGCCCCCGGAGCAGCGTCCGATGCGCCGACAGGATTTGCCCGAACTGTATTCGCTGAATGGCGCCGTGTATGTGGCCCGCGTGGACTGGCTCCGACAGACCCGTAGTTTTCTTGGCGAAGAGACAGTTGCGGCGGTGATGCCCCCGGAGCGCGCCGTCGATATCGACACGCTGCGCGATTTTCACTTGGCCGAATACCTGTTGGATCGACAGGTGAGTCCCTCGCGGACCTAGATTACCGTGGCAATCCATTCCTGAAGTTGATCGGCGGGGATCACCTGATTCCCGCTTTCCCAGCGCAGCCGCGTTTCGAATTCCCCATTCTGCAGTCCGCGCTCGCTGACAACGATGCGCAGGGGAATCCCGATCAGCTCCATATCGGCGAATGCCACGCCAGGGCGCAGACCGCGATCATCCAGCAACACGCTGTAACCCCGTGCCGTCAGCTCCGCTTCGAGGTGCTCGGCCGCCTCTTGAACTGCCGGCGCACGATGCCCGTTGATGGGCACGATAGCAACCGTGAAGGGCGCGAGTGGCACCGGCCAGACGATGCCATTCTCATCGTGATTCTGTTCGATGGCCGAAGCAACAATACGGGAAACGCCAATCCCGTAGCAGCCCATGAGCGGGGTGCGCGGTTTGCCGGTTTCATCAAGAAATTCGCAGTTCAGTGCGGCACTGTAGGTATCGCCCAACTGGAATACGTGGCCGACTTCGATGCCCCGGCAAATGTCGATGGTGCCTTGACCTTCCGGCGCCGGATCCCCGGCCACGACGTTACGCAGGTCAGCGGTTTCCGGTTCGGGCAGATCACGGCCCCAGTTCACGCCGGTCAGGTGTACGTCATCCTTGTTGGCACCGCAGATGAAATCCGCCAGATCGGCCGCCGCAAAATCGGCAATGATGGGTATGTTGCTCAGACCGACCGGTCCGATGGAACCCACGGCGCAGCCGACCAGGGCAGGGGCGTCCTTTTCGTCGATCAGGGTGAACGGATCGGCGATTGCCGGGTGCTTGGCGGCCTTGATGTCGTTCAGTTCATGGTCTCCGCGTAGGATCACGGCAACGACCGGTACCTCCCGGCCCTGAACCAGCAGGGTTTTCACGATCCTGTCAGCGGGCAGGCTCAGGAAGCGCGCAACTTCGGCAATGGATTTGGCCTCTGGGGTTGCCACGTGCGCCATCGGCAGAGTCGCCGCAGGCCGACCTGCCGGAGCAGGGAAGGTGGGCGCCATCTCGACATTGGCGGCATAGTCGCCCGCAGTGGCATAGGCGATGGCATCTTCGCCCGAATCTGCCAGTACATGGAACTCATGCGAGGCATTGCCGCCGATCGAACCGGTATCGGCGACCACGGCGCGGAATTTCAGGCCGAGTCGGGTGAAAATCCGACCATAGGCATCGTACATGGCCTGATAGGTCTGGCGCAGGGAGTCGATATCCTGATGGAACGAGTAGGCGTCCTTCATGATGAATTCGCGGGCGCGCATCACGCCAAAGCGGGGACGGATCTCATCCCGGAACTTGGTCTGGATCTGGTAATAGCAGATCGGCAGCTGTTTGTAGCTTTTCAGGTCTCGACGCGCATAGTCGGTAATGACTTCTTCATGCGTGGGCCCTACACAGAACTCCCGACCGTGCCGATCCTTGAGGCGCAACAGCTCGGGGCCGTATTTCTGCCAGCGACCGGATTCCTGCCACAACTCAGCGGGCTGGATGGCGGGCATCAACAATTCCAGCGCACCGATCCCATCCATCTCCTCACGCACGACCGCCTCGACTCGGCGCAGCACCCGAAGGCCGAGCGGTGTCCAAGTATACAAACCAGCCGCCAGCCGCTTGATCATGCCAGCGCGCAGCATGAGTTGGTGGCTGATGATTTCAGCTTCGGTCGGGGTTTCTTTGAGGGTGTTGAGCGGGAATTGCGAGCTGCGCATGAGGACGGTGGTCTCGGTGATGTAAAAAAATCAGTTTTGGGGCGACACTTCTAACAGGAAGGCCTCGCTAATACAGCGAGGCCTAAGCGGGCGTATGCCAGTGCACTCTATTTTGGCACGAAACACACGTTATTTTGCGTGCCGTTATCCGCGAAGTTATTTCACGCAGGACTTATTGGCCACATCCTGGGCCTGTTTCAACCGGTCCGCAATCTCTGCCGGGGTGAGGGCACGGAATTTTCCATCCTTGTCCTGGGTCATGAGCTGGTTTTCGGGGTTTTGGAGTGCCTTGATCTGGGTCTGGGCAGAGGCGCAAGCCTTCTCGGCCTCTTTCTTATTCACGGCCATGATGGTCGCATCCGCAGGCAGCTTGGATTTCTCCTGATTCGGGGGCTTTGTAGCCTGCGCATCAGGGGTGTTTTCCTCAAGTTTTGGAACGGGAGAGGCATAGTCTGGATTGATCTGCTGGGCCTGCCCATGGGGCGGTGGCAGCTGACTGAAGTGGGTTTCACCCTTTTTATCTACCCATTTGTAGATGCGGGTCACACCATCGGCATGACTGAGCCCAGCCATGGTTAAAATTGATACTGTTACCAGTGTGATCAGCGCGGTTTTCCCTAAGCGTTGCATAATCTCTCGTCCTCTGATGATAGTCCGCTGGATAGCATAACGGTTTATGCCGATTGTTCAACTGGTTGGCGAATGCATTTCTGTGTGACACCGCGCTGGGCATACTTATCTGGCGTATAGAGTCGCAAACGATAAATAGGCTTGATACACTATCTGGATTAACAACATAAAGTGGGAATGACCTCATGGCTGATCGACGTCTCAAGGTATTCAACACCGTTGCGCGCTTGTTGAGTTTTACCAAGGCTGCCGAAGCCCTGCATATGACTCAGCCAGCCGTGACGTTTCAGGTGCGTCAGCTTGAGGAGCATTTCGATACCCGGTTGTTTGATCGAACCCACAATCGCGTCACGCTGACTGACGTCGGCCATGTCGTTTACGAAATCTCGGAACGCATGTTTGAGCTGTACGATGAGATGGATCGCCGTGTAAAAGAGATGACCGGCGAAGTCGGAGGTTCTTTGAACCTGGGCGCCAGCATGACAATTGCCGAGAACATGTTGCCGGCACTGCTGGGGAAATTTCGCGTGAAGCATCGCGACTTGGCCATACGGCTCAAGGTCGGCAATACCGAGACGGTTGTTGCCATGGTCGAGCACAATGTGGTCGATCTGGCGATCGTGGAAGGGACAGTCACCAACAAAAATCTTCTGGTAGAGACCTGCCGGCGCGACGAACTGGTCGTCATCATGCCGCCGGATCATGTGCTTGCCGACGCTGCTGAACTGGGCATTGAGCAACTCATGCCCTACGATTTTATTTGTCGCGAAGAGGGCTCGGGCACGCGTGAAATTGTTCTGAGTTATCTCGTGGATCAAGGTTACTCCGAAGGCTGGGATGTCTGCATGGAGCTGGGTAGCCCCGAAGCGATCAAAGGCGCCGTACAGGCGGGCATGGGGTTGTCGATCATGTCTTCGGCCGGCATTACCAAAGAGTTGAAACTTGGCTTGCTTAAGGCTGTACCCCTGAAGCCCCGATTGTTCCGTGATTTCTCTTTTGTTCGTCAACGGCACAAATTCCGCCTTCCGGCCATGGAAGATCTGCTCGAATTTTCACGCGACTATTGCCAAAGAAGTTCGCCGATGTTGGATCTGGAGTTAATCCAGAAGGCGACCAACGGGCGCTAAATGCATACCGGGGCGCAAGGCCCCAAGCGGTAGCACCTACCCTCGATGCTGATTGTTCAGCTAGCCGCCCTAGTTGTTCGTGAGTCCTTTTTCAGGCTTTGAACATTTCAGGCTTGATCCAAGGCTATGTAGCTCACCTCTCCGGTGAGGTTTTTAGGTGTTGCTGAATCAGATCAACAACGACGCGCGGTGATTTTCCTGCGGTCTCAATGATCAGATCGGCCGCCGCGCGATAGAGTGGCTCGCGTTCGGTCATCAATGAACTCAATTTTCCGATCCGATCTGGAGTTTGCAGCAGCGGGCGCTGTGTATCCATTGCCGTTCGTTCGGCCTGTTGCTGCACCGATGCATGTAGATACACCACAAAACCACTCTCTGCGAAAATGGCGCGATTCTCTTCTCGAAGAATGGCGCCCCCCCCCGTCGCCATCACCCAGCTATTCCCTTTCGTGATTTCATGGATTGTAGCGACTTCGCGATCGCGAAATCCCGCTTCGCCCTCAATTTCAAAGATGAGTGGAATGGAAGCGCCTGTTCGGTGTTCGATTTCCTTATCCGAATCCAGAAAGGTGCGGTTGAGCGTATGTGCCAACAGTTTGCCAATGGTGCTTTTGCCGGCCCCCATGGGGCCGATGAGGATGATGTTTGGTGTATTCATTGGCGTACTTTAACTCATACGGAAAAAAGCCCCGCAGAACGGGGCTTCCAGTGGAGTACTCCGTATTTTAATTAGTCGGAGGAATCGCTTGGTGCCATGCCGTTTGCATCGATAATTTTCGGGGTTACGAAAATCAGCAACTCAAAGCGTTTGTTGCTATTTTCCTTGTCTCTGAAGAGGTTGCCGATACCTGGCAGGCTCCCAAAGAACGGAACTTTATTGACGGTGTTGGTGTTCTGGAACTCATAGATACCACCGAGAACGACGGTTTGTCCGTTCTTTACTTCAACCTTGGTCGTCACTTCACGCGTCGTGATGGGCGGGTTGGTTGTTCCTGGAAGCATATTGGTGTAATCCGGCTCGTCCTTCTTAACCTTGATGTCCATGATGATATTGTTGTTCGGGGTGATCTGTGGGGTCACCTCGGTTTGCAACACGGCTTCCTTGAACTGTACGGTATTGACTGCGCCGCCACCCGTGCTGGTGGTGGATTGGTACGGGATCTCGGAACCTTGTTTGATCATGGCGGTATGGCCATTAGTCGTAATGACCTTCGGGCTGGATACAATTTCACCAGAACCTTCAGATTGAAGGGCGGATAATTCAAGATCAAGCAGGACATTAGAGCCCAAAATGGCCAGCCCCAAGCCGCCGGTCGGTGTGCCGCTGATCGGCGTATTAACCATCCAGTTGCCTGGGTTGGTTGCCGCGGTTCCGGCACCTGCTCCCGCTGTGGGCAGACTGGATCCAGGCGTCAGGCCAGGCGCTGTTGATCCTAGGCCAACGGTGCTGCCTGCCCGATTGAAGCCGGATTGAATGCCCCAACGTACGCCAAGTTGCCGTGCGAAGTTGTCCGTGGCAATCACAATACGGGTTTCAATGAGTACCTGCTTGACCGGTTTGTCGAGTTTCTTGATCAAATCGCGGATTCGATCCAGTGCCGAAGCGGTATCGGTAACGATCAGGCTATTGCTGCGCGCATCAACGGTAATGTTGCCGCGGTTGCTCAGGAAACGTTGTGTCGCGTCTGAGGCTTTATCTGAGCCCCCCTGTTTTGTTTTCGAGGTTGCTTCAAGGAGCTTGTCGATATCAGATGCGCGGGCATAGTTTATCTGGACAATATCGGTGACCAAGGGGGCGAGTTGTTGTGTTTGTTGGCGGGCTTCCAGTTCCGCTTTGTCACGCGCCACGATGTCTGCGGTGGGTGCGACATAAATGACATTGCCATTCTTGCGCATGGACAATCCCTTCGTGGTCAGGATGAGATCCAGCGCCTGATCCCACGGTACGTTTTCAAGGCGAAGGCTGATCGAGCCCTTGACGTCATCACTGACGACGATATTGTTGCCTGTGAAGTCCGCGATAAGCTGCAACAGTGGGCGGACGGCAATATCCTGGAACTTCAGCGTCAGACGCTCACCCGTATATTTCTTCTCGCCAACATTCTGCGCGCCTTGGTTTTGCGGCACGGCCTTGACTTCAACAACCAACCGGTTATCGGTTTGATAGGCCAGGTGCTCACCGGCATTGCGGGTTTGCAGCGTGATGCGACTTCCATTCCCCATGGGGCGTACATCGACATTTTCGACAGGTGTCGCGAAATCGCGAACATTGAAGCGACCGGCATCCACGCGTGTGTTCGGCAGGTCAATAATGATATTGCTGCCCTCACGCCGCATCTTCATGGGCGTATTAGGGCCAGATGTCTTGATCAACAAGCGCCCCGCGCCATCAGCCGATCGACGAAAATCGATCATCTGTCCGCGATCCATGGCCGTTGTGGGATTGCTACCGCTGCTGATCGCCACGCCAGTCGCTGTCGTGTTGCTGGCTGCTGCAGGCTTGAAGGTCACGGTGACTTCATTACCTTGGGGGGTGATGGCATAGGGAGTTGACTGAGACAGATTGAAAACGATCCGTGTACGATCACCAGCCTCGGCCATCATCAGGGATTTGACGGGCCCCAGGTTGATTTTCTGGCTACGTTCACCGGTCTGGTTATTCACCCCGGGTAGGTCGATTGCGACACGCGCCGGGTTGTCAATTTGGAAATTGTCCGGGCTGGCAGCCAGGGGCTCGGAAAGCTTCAGGTGGACCTGAATGGAACCATCTGCGGTGCGTTCCGTGCTAATGCCGGTAAGATTGCCTGCGATGGCGATAGCCGGGATTAAAGAAATCGACAATATTCCCAGTGACTGCCGTATGGCGGTGCTCAGAAGCCGATGGCGAGTAGTTGCATCCATAACGCTGTTCATTTCTATATATCCCCTTGAATCATTGAGTCGCTTTTTGCTGGACGATTGCCGTTTGCTTGCGCCAGCCGCCCTGTCCATCGGGCACGATTTCTTCGAGCGTGATTTTGTCAGTAGTGATACTGGTCACCTTGCCATAATCCAGGCCCATGTAGTTGCCGACCTGTATTTCATGGATGACACCATCGCCATCCCGGACGAGTGCAAAGGTTTTACCCTGGCGTTGAATCACCCCTTTCATGGCGAGTGCATCGAGCGGATACATTTCAAGGGGTTCCTTCGGCCGGTTAACATCGGGTGAGATGCCATTATTCTTGTTGGATGTTTGGGTCACTGCGGGTGCAAAGGGTGTTCGATTCTTTGACTCGACATAGGCATATTTTGGCAGTGGCTTCATCTCGGGGATGGGTTCAATCTTTCCACCCGGGCGAGTCATAATCTGGTCGACTTCATGCTTCAAGTCGCCGATGCTATTCGCGCACCCACTCAGAAGGAGTGTCAGGGGTAGCATGCCTAAGAGCAGTTTGTACGCGTGCTTTTTTCCGTTTTCTGGGTAAGTCCGTTTCATTTGCCTGTACCCTCGTCCTGATCAAGATACCGATAGGTCTTGGTGACGATTGTCATCCTGAGTTGTGGGACTTTCATGTCCTGTTTATCGCTTTTTTCCCTCGTGATGGTGGGGTTGTGCAAAGTCACGATCCGGGGGAGGTTTGCGGTATCACTAATGAACTTGGCTAGTTGGTTGTAGGTTCCTTCCAAAGTTAAGGTGTAGGGCGTTTCCGCGTAGAAAGTATGCTTGATCTCGTTTCCTGGTTGAATTTGCTGATTTTTCAGGCCATTTTTTAAAGAGGTCTGAGCGATGTCAATAATCAGGTTTTCGGCTTCGCTTTTGTTTGGCAGCTGCCGGAGCAATTCACCGAAACGGGTCTGCATTTCTTTCAGTTGATCCTGATAGGCTTTGAGATTGGCAGCCAGTTTTTGCTTCGTACGGACCGTATCCAGCAAGCTCATTTCGGTTTGTTTCTTCTGAGCAAGCAGCTCGCGCTGGGGCATGGTGTCAAAATAGACAACTGCACCCACCAGTAAAACGATGACGAACAGGAAAATTACCATCCGTGTGCCGAGTGACGCGAGACCAATGGTCTGGAAGTCAAGGTTCTTGAGTTCGTTGAAATCCATCTCTTATTGCTCCTTGCTGCCGTCGGTGGACTTGGGGGTTTTCACCGAGGCCGTAATCGAGAAGACATATCTGTTGGATGAGGGTGCATCCTTGCCGGGAGAGTGCGCAAGAATCCCTGAACCTACGATTACAGCGTTGCTGATGTAGTCGGAACCATTGAGCTGGCGCAGATAATCCGCGACACGCGCCTGGGCATCGGCATAGCCTTGCAGGGAGATCTTCTTATCGCCCGTGATATCAATCTTGGTGAGCTGAATACCATCCGGGAGCGTTTTAACAAAATCTTCCATCAGGTGAACAACGATCGGTCGGCTGGACTGCAATTTTTCGATGACTTGCATCCGCGCAATCAATTCGTTTTTCTTTTTCTTCAACTCGTTGATTGACTGTATTTTTCGATCCAAATCTTTGATGACGTCATTTAGATAGTTGTTGCGCTTATCTTGAAAATCCAGCTGATCCTGCATGTAGAGGTGTATGCCGCCGCCAATTGCGAGCGCGACCACGACGGACGAAACTAAATGAACGACAAAATTGCGCTGAAGTTTTTGGCGCCGTTCGTCGCGCCAAGGAAGGAGGTTGATTCTTCTCATGCGTCAAAGCTCCGTAGGGCGAGGCCACAAGCGATCAGCATCGATGAGCCATGATTGGCTAAAAGTTCTGCTGAAATCCTTGATCCTTGGCCGATTGCGGTAAACGGATTTGCTGTGCGGGTCCGAATGCCGGTTTCATTGTTAATCCGTTCAATGGCGCCGAGTGTGTTGGCTGCCCCTCCGCCCAAGAGGATCAGGCCAATGGCGCCACCATTCGCTTCCGAGTAGAAATACTGGATGAAGCGTTCAACCTGCATGGCCATGTTATCAATAAATGGCTGTAGTACTTTGCGGTGGTAGTCTTCGGGCAAGCTGTCGTTGCGCTTCTTCTCTTCTGCTTCTTCCAATGACAGCCCATAGTAGACCGCAATATCGTTAGTGAGCTGCTTGCCGCCAAATGGGTGTTCTTTGGTGTAGATGATGTTGTCGCCACTGAACACATTGATGGTGCTTGAGTTGGCGCCAATATCCAACAGGGCTACAGGCTGGGCGCGATCCTCGGCGGAGAGGGAGTGCGCGATGATTTCTGTGTACGTGTTTTGGACGGCGAAGGACTCGATGTCCATGACATCGACGGTGAGGCCGGCTGCCTCGGCCACAGCGATCCGCGTCTCGACATTGGTCGCGCGTGTGGCGGCCATAATGACTTTCAACGCCGATTCTTCGTCCCTTTTCTTCAGTTTGTTGGCGATACTAGACTGAATGGTCTCAAAATCCAGGCTCACTTCGTCGATCGGGAACGGGATGTATTGATCCGCTTCCATTCTGACCTGTTCTTCGAGTTCGAATTCATTGCCGGGATTGCTAATCGTGAGAATGCGACTGACGGTTGCCCCTGAAGGGATGGCCATGACAATATGTTTCGTTTTGGCCCGCGATCTTGATAGCGCTCGACTGAGGGCGCCCGCTACGATATCTGGATCAGTGATTACCTTGTCCTGCACCGCGCCTGGAGAGAGCGGCTCAACTGCAAAGGCAGTTGGTCTGTAGCTATTTCGATACTTTTCCAGCATCACCACCTTAACGGTCGTTGAGCTGATGTCAACGCCAATACGAGTGGTTTTTGAAGTAAATAATTCCACGGTCATTCCCTTCCCTTTGGGTGTGCGCTAAGGTTACACACGCACTTTATAGTCCACTAACGCATCCTAGGACAAAACCTGTGAGCTTGTCGAATACTCTTGCAACGATAGATTATCGCCTGCAAAACCATTGAGCTGAACTGATTTAAATGAAACTTATCAAATTTACTGTGTATGTGTTTGGTTTTTTATCGATTTTCCTGCTTGGGGGGGTGGGTGTTCTGTATCATATATACAACACTCAGGTCCCTGGCGTACAGGAATTGGCCACGGTTCAGTATCAAATTCCGATGCGTATTTACGATGCCGACGGTGGGCTGATGGCCGAGTTTGGCGAAAAGCGCCGCTTTCCGGTGACCTACGACGAGATACCGAAAGTGGTTATTGATGCATTTACTTCTGCAGAAGATGACGGTTTTTTCGAGCATGGGGGCGTGGATCTGCAAAGTTTATTCCGCGCTGCCTATGAGTTAATCAAGACGGGTCATAAAGGGCAGGGTGGTTCAACAATTACGATGCAGGTAGCGCGGAATTTCTTTTTGGGTCGGGAAAAAACCTATAGCCGAAAGCTGATGGAAATCCTTCTGGCTATTAAAATCGAGCACGCCTTGACCAAGCCGCAGATTCTGACGTTGTATTTGAACAAAATTTTTCTCGGCAATCGCGCATACGGAATCAAGGCTGCAGCCCAGGTTTATTTTGGCAAATCATTGGACCAGTTGTCTGTAGCGGAGGCCGCCATGCTGGCCTCCTTGCCGAAAGCGCCGTCGTCGGTTAATCCTGTTTCAAATCCGGATAAGGCACTGGCGCGTCGTGCATATGTTTTAGGGCGGATGCTTGCGTTGGGGCATATTGACCAAGCGTCCTATGATCAAGCGATGCAGGTGCCCTTGCCTGGGCATTTGTTCGCTAGTTCGGAGATTCAGACACCGGCCCCTTTTGTTGCGGAAATGGAGCGGCAGAAACTCGTCAAGGAGTATGGGGCGCGCGCCTATGAAATGGGGTTGAGCGTTCATACCACGATTGATCCTAAGGCCCAGGCAGCAGCGCGCACTGCTTTGCGCGATGGTTTGCTGGCTTATGATCGTCGCCACGGCTATCGCGGTCCGGAGGATCACTGGCAAAATTTGCTGAATGATCGCGCGGCTCTGCTTCAGAAATTGCAGGCTACGCCGGTGGTTGGCGGGCTGGATCCGGCGGTGGTTCTTACCGTCGAGCCGCATGTCGCGACTGTACTGATGGCCGATGGCTCAACTCAGACGCTGGATATGGACGCCGTTCGGTGGGCCTGTCACTATCAGTCGGAGAATCATTGTGGCCCAGCACCCAAGGATATGGGAGAGCTATTCAAGCCGGGGGACCTGATTCGACTTCAGGCTGTGGACAAAACGCATTGGCAACTCGCTGAAATTCCGGCGGTCAGTGGTGCGTTTGTGGCGCTGGATCCTAAATCGGGTGCCATCAAAGCCCTGGTTGGGGGCTTTGATTTTGATCACGACAGCAAATTCAATCATGTCACTCAGGCGGAGCGCCAGCCGGGTTCTGGGTTCAAGCCATTCCTTTACTCCGCTGCGCTTGACCATGGATTTACTTGGGCCACTCTGATCAATGACTCGCCCGTTGTTGTCAAGAACGGTGTGAAAGAAGGCGTGGATTGGCGCCCGCAAAATTATGGCAAGAAATTCGGTGGGCCGATGCGTATGCGGATGGCTTTGGTGCATTCGGTAAATCTGGTCTCGATCCGACTGATCGATGCGCTGGGTCCGGCGAACGTGCTGAAATATGTCGCGCGGTTCGGTTTGCCCACTCAGAATTGGGCGGCGACCCCGTCGATGGCGCTGGGAAGTTATGCCCTGACCCCATTGGAACTGGTTGGTGCCTTTTCGACTTTTGTGAATGGTGGTTATCGGGTCACTCCGTACACAACGACCGAGGTGGATAATGGGGATAACGTTGTGATTTATAGCCATCCATCCGTAAACCTGTGCGATGACTGTCCAGTCGATAGCCCTGATCCGAGTGTAGCTGCGCGGGTGATATCGCCGCAGAACGCCTTTTTGATGCGATCCGCATTAAGGGACGTTGTGCGGATGGGTACAGGTGTGGGTGCATTCCGCGCGCTTAAACGTGAAGATATTGGGGGTAAGACCGGTACCACCAATGATCAACGTGATGCTTGGTTCACTGGTTTTGGACCTGGATGGGTGGGGACGGCATGGGTGGGATTTGATGACAATAGCCCCCTGGGTCGCCGCGAGGTGGGCGGCACGGCCGCATTGCCTATCTGGGTTTCCTTTATGCGTGCGGTGCTGCCGCCGCCCACGAATGCGCCCCATGTGCCCCCTCCGGGCGTGGTGGAAATGATGATCAATCCCGAAACCGGTGCCAAGTTGGCGCCCGGGGCGCCGGGCGGCGTACGGGAGTATTTTGATACAACGAAGAGTTCGGCGGACGAAACGCCCCTGTCCTTGCCGATTCCGGTGGATGCCGTTCCTCAGAAATTGCTGAATGATCTGTTCTGATGCAATGTAGCGAGGAGCAGAATCACTTTAGCGGGGGGCGTTGTGGGTCCGTGCTTAGGTTTTTGGTGCTTGGCTGCCCATACGTAACTGGACGCAGCTGAAAGTATGACAATGGAGGTGTGCATGGCGCTTGAACCAGGACCCGCTTCATTGGCTTTGTTACGCACTGCGGCCCGAATATGTGCCGAGGATGCCACATTGGCGCGCGCAGATGCATTGCGCCGTGCAGCGTCGCGCATGGGCCTGTCATTGGATGGTCGTTTTCTCGACGTGGATTGCGCCCGGCTTGAGTTGGAGATCCGCCAATATCAGTTGGTCTTCAGACCGGAGCAGCAGAGTGTGCTGCGGGAATTACGTGCCGAGGCGCTGAAGGCTATGGATTTTTTGGCGACTTACTCTCCGCGACTCGTCGGCTCCGTTTTGTCGGGGACGGCTGATCGTGAGTCTACGGTCACACTGCATTTGTTTGCCGATACGCCGGAGGAGGTGATTAGTTTCCTCCTGACCCGGAATATCCCCTTTGCGGAGTCGGATCGACGCTACCAGTATCGCAGTGGCCGCCAGGAACGCGTTCCGGTCTTGAGTTTGGTAGCGAATGGGGTTCCGTTCGATCTTGTTTTGTTTGCGCGCCCAGGGATCAAGGAGGCCCCCTTGGGCGGGGGGAGTCGAGGAAACTTGATGAACCGCGCCTCGCCAAGCCGACTTCGATCCTTAATGGATGAAGTCGCTGTGCCATCGATCCGCTAACGGGCGCATAAATCGCCGCGTTTGGGAATGTGTTGCCAAATAAACCGTACCCCCGCTGGGGCGCCGATTATTGTGTTTTTGCCTGGTGTTTTGACCCGGTGGCGGGTGCCGTTTAGGTGCTGTGGTAGGGGCGGCTCAATCGGTGCACTGCATTGACGAGGGTTTCAACGCGCGCTGGGTCGATGTGTTGATGAATACCGTGACCAAGGTTGAACACATGTCCTGAGCCATGACCATAAGAGGCAAGTACGCGCGCGACCTCTTGCTCGATGATGTCGTCCGTTGCGTACAGCACGCTCGGGTCGAGGTTACCCTGAAGGGCGACCTGATCACCCAGTGTCTGGCGAATCTGTCCGATATCCACCGTCCAGTCCAGGCCGATGCCATCCGCACCGGTGTCCGCGATGTGTTGAGCCCACTGCCCGCCACCTTTCGTAAACAAAATGACGGGGATGCGTTGGCCTTCATGGTTCCGAATTAGGCCGCTGACGATTTTTTCCATATAACGCAGGGAAAACTCGCGGTATTTATCCGGAGAGAGGACACCACCCCAGGTGTCGAAAATCATCAGGGCCTGCGCACCCCGGCGAACCTGGGCATTCAGGTAATCGGTCACCGCATCACTAAGCTTGTCGAGTAGAAGATGTGCGCTGGTCGGATCGCTGTACATCAGCCCCTTAATGTGGGCGAACTCCTTGGTTGAGCCGCCTTCGACCATGTAGGTTGCCAGGGTCCAGGGGCTGCCGGAAAATCCAATCAGCGGAACGCGCCCATCGAGTGCGTGTCGAATCGTGCTGACTGCATCCATCACATAACGCAGTTCACCCTCGGGGTCGGGTATGGGGAGCTGTTCGATGGCCGAGCGTGAGCGTAAGGGGCGGGCAAACACAGGTCCCTCACCGGCTGAGAACGATAGCCCCAGCCCCATGGCGTCCGGGACGGTCAGGATATCCGAAAACAGGATAGCGGCATCCAGGTCGAACCGTTCCAGCGGTTGCAGGGTCACTTCGCAGGCCAGGTCGGCCGAGTGGCAGAGATCCATGAAACTGCCGGCCTTGGCGCGAACAGCGCGGTATTCCGGCAAATAACGCCCAGCCTGTCGCATGATCCAGATGGGGGTGTAGTCTACGGGCTCGCGATATATTGCCCGAATAAAGCGATCGTTCTTAAGGCCGCTGGTCATGTTATTGGATCTCTGGCAGACAAATTGAGTGTGTGGCGCCTGAAATGGGCGATTAGACGCCGAGGAAGTCGAGAATGCCGAAGCCGGCATTGCGGCCTTCAAACACGGCCGTGACAACAAGATCGGAGCCACGAACCATGTCTCCGCCAGCGAACACTTTGGGGTTCGAGGTCTGGAAGCCTGGCTCGTTGGGGTTCTTGTTGGCGATCACTCGGCCGCTCGTGTCGAGTTCAACGCCGATCTCGGTCAGCCAGGGCGCTGGCGAAGGCCGGAAGCCGAAAGCGATCAACACGGTGTCTGCTTCGATAATGTGCTCGGAGTGCGGGATGACTTCGGGGACGCGGCGTCCCCGGTTGTCCGGCTCGCCCAGGCGGGTGTTGACAAAGCGTACGCCGGTTACCTGACCACCCTCGCCCACAATTTCGATGGGTTGACGGTTGAACAGGAACTCGGCATTTTCTTCGCGTGCATTTTGTACTTCACGACGGGAGCCCGGCATGTTCTCTTCGTCACGCCGATATACGCAGGTGACCCGGTCGGCCTTCTGGCGGAGTGACGTACGGGTACAATCCATGGCCGTATCGCCGCCGCCAAGCACGACCACGCGCTGACCGGCGACATCAACGTAGGGATGTTCACCCGGATAGGACATGACATGGTTGATATTACCGATCAGGAAGGGGAGTGCCTCATGAACACCACCGAGATCTTCGCCGGGAAAGCCGCCGCGCATGGCGGTATAGGTGCCCATACCCAGGAACACGGCATCGTATTCCTGGAGCAGGTCGTCAACCATGACATCTTGGCCGACGGTCGTATTCAATCGGAACTCAATGCCCATTTCTTCGAAGATGCGCCGCCGCGTTTCGAGGACGGATTTTTCAAGCTTGAAGGGGGGGATGCCGAAGGTGAGCAGACCACCGATCTGAGGGTGGCGATCATAGACCACCGCATGAACACCATGACGCGCCAGAATGTCGGCGCAGCCAAGTCCCGCCGGCCCGGCGCCCACAATGGCAACACGCTTGTGGGTGGGGGTGACCTGGGACATATCCGGACGCCAGCCCAACTTGATGGCTTCGTCCGTGATGTATTTTTCGATCGAGCCAATCGTGACCGCCCCAAAACCATCATTCAGGGTGCAGGCACCTTCGCAGAGGCGATCCTGAGGGCAGACCCGGCCACAGATTTCTGGCAGTGAGTTGGTTTTGTGCGACATCTCGGCGGCTTCGAGCAAGTTGCCTTCGGCAATCAGTTTGAGCCAGTTGGGAATGTAATTATGGACCGGGCATTTCCATTCGCAGTACGGATTGCCGCATTCGAGGCAGCGATCCGCTTGCTCGGCAGTTTTTTCGGGGGTGAATTGACCGTAAATTTCGTCGAATTGCTGTACCCGTTCATTGGCCGGGGTTTTTTCCGGATCCTGTCGCGGTACATTCAAAAACTGGAAATTATCACCCATTGCCCATTACCTGTTCTGATTCGTTGTGATAGCCCGGGGCGTTTGCCTGACGGCATTGTTCGCTCCAAGGACTCACATCATAGTTTATTCCGGCTATTGATAAAGCCATAAGGAATTAGTGTATTTCTTCGGATCGACCCAGTGCGACATCCCGGCTATGCCGGAAATATTTCGGGCCGGTGCGCTCTTCCCACGGATGCGGGATATTGGCTGATCCGTCACTCGGGTTGAGGGGGGATGCTAGCCACCAAGGGCGGATTTGACCCATTGGCTGACCTGACCCATATCCGCGCGGCCGGCCACTTTTTCCCGAACGGCATTCATCACGGTGCCCATCTGAGCTACACCCTGTGCGCCAGTTGCAGCGATGGTTTCAGCAATAATCTGCTGGATCTCTGCGTTACTGAGCTTTGCGGGTAGGTAGGACTCGATGAGTTCGAGTTCATATTGCTCGATGGCCAGCAGGTCTGCACGCCCGGCAGCCTCGTATTGCGTCATGGATTCACGGCGCTGTTTCGCTTGTTTGATCAGGATGGTTAGCACATCGTCGTCGGTGAGCGTGATGCGTTCATCGACTTCTTTTTGCTTGAGCGCGGCGAGCAGCAGGCGAATAACGCCGAGACGTTGCTTTTCACCCGACTTCATGGTGGTTTTCATGTCGTCAGTGAGACGTGCTTTGAGTGCGCTCATTCAGGGCTTCCTGTCGATATCACGGCGCTCATGCCAGAGGCATGAGGCAATTAGAACAAGCGGATACGGCGAGATTGTTCTTTGGAGAGACGCTTCTGGTTGCGCTTGACGGCAGCAGCGTTTTTGCGCTTGCGCTCGGTCGTCGGCTTTTCGTAAAACTCACGCTCACGAAGTTCGCTGATGATGCCGGCTTTTTCGCATGAACGCTTGAACCGACGGACGGCAACTTCGAAGGGCTCATTATCTCGAACACGTACTGATGGCATGAAGATGATTATCCTGTTGAATTGGTTAATGAAAAACGTTGATCGTGTCGCGAGCGGGTCGGCACTCATGGCGGACGAGCAATAAAAAGGCCTTGTATTATAAGGCGCTGATCTGAAGACGCAAGCATCGCGCGTATCGCGGCTTGTTTTGACGCTGATTTTTGCCGGCGGGTTGTGATTTTCGGCGAAAGCCAGTTTGGCCTTTGACTTGAATCGGGCAGGATGATCGCTTGGCCAAACAGACGTATTTTCCCCGGTGCCTAGCAGCTGTTGATGCTTTTATCGAATGTCGTAGGTACGTTACTGTGCCGTTCCGGTGCATGCAGGCATGATGGTGCCTTGCGTGCATGGAATCAAGTAAGAACAAGAGGGCGAGATGCCAAAATTGGGGAAAGTGGGATCGGATCATGCCTTGGGCGTGCTGACAGACGAATCCTGTGTTGGGCCGACCTGGTCGGTGGCCCTGCCGGGGCCGTTGCCCCGATTGTTCAGTTATTGTGTTCCTGATGGGGCACGCCCGGCGCCTGGGGTGCGCATTCGAGTTCCATTTGGCCGAGGTCAACGGGTGGGTGTTTTGTGGGCACCTGTTTTGGCCGAACCCGGTTTGGCACTCAAGTGCATTGATAGCCAACTTGATGCGACTCCGTTGCTGGATACGGCATTGCTGGACTGCATTGCCTGGGCCGCGAGTTACTACCACTATCCGCTTGGCGAGGCCGTGTTGGCGGCCTTTCCCCCGGCGCTTCGTAAAGGCGGATTGCTTAGTCGGCCTGGATTGAGATTGACCGAGACGGGGGGGGAGGCGCTATTGGCCGAAGCCGTGCGCGGTAGTCGGCAGCGCCAATTGTTGCAGATGTTGTCGGCGCATCCGCCCGGCGTGGCCGAGTCGGAACTGACCCAGTTTGCTCATGCCGTCCGGCAGTCGGTATTGGTTAAAGAATGGGTCGAGCGTGTTGCGCTGCCTCTGGCAACCGGTTCGTTTCAAAACCCGGCGGTCGAGCCTGCTTCGCCCAAACCTTTGAATGCTGCTCAGCAATCGGCCGTGGCTGCTGTCGCTGCGGATTGGGCGCGGTTTCAGGTGTGGCTGCTTGATGGGGTTACCGGCAGTGGCAAGACCGAGGTGTATCTCAGTCTGATTGAGCAGGTGACGTCGGCTGGGAAACAGGTGCTGGTTCTGGTGCCGGAGATTGCCCTGACCCCGCAGCTGGTGGCGCGATTTGCGGCACATTTGCGTGTTGCCCTGGTGGTGTTGCATTCTGGGCTATCCGATTCGGATCGTTTGCAGGGCTGGATCGCCGCTCAATCAGGTACAGCACTGGTGGTGATCGGGACGCGTTCGGCAGCCTTTCAACCCTTTGCAAATTTGGGGTTGGTGATCGTTGATGAGGAGCATGATCCTTCGTTGAAGCAGAACGAAGGGTTCGGATTTCATGCACGGGATGTGGCTATTTGGCGAGCACGGTCACTGAATATTCCGATTATTTTGGGGTCGGCGACGCCGGCGCTGGAGTCGTTGCGTAACCTGCAGTTGAACCGTTATCGAGGCTTGTCGCTACCCGAACGGGCAGGCGGGGCGCGTCTACCTGTCATCTCTCCGGTAGATGTGCGTGGTCAGCGCATGAGTGGTGGCTTGTCGGTCACCCTGATTGAGGCCGTGGAGCAGCATCTCTTGGCCGGTGGGCAAGTGTTGTTGTACCTGAATCGTCGTGGCTATGCGCCCAGTCTCCTGTGTCATGCCTGTGGCTGGGTGGCTGCCTGTCTGCATTGTGATGCATTCATGACCTGGCACAGGCAGTCACATCTGCTCAAATGTCATCATTGCGGGCATGAACGTGCGGTGCCGTCTTCCTGCCCGGATTGCCAGACGACGTTGTCTCCCCGAGGATTGGGGACGGAGCAGTTGGAGGATGTGCTGGCCGGTTTGTTTCCGGATTTTGGCATCGAGCGGTTGGATCGTGATGTTTTGGGTCGTAAGGGCGAGTTGGATCGACGCCTTGCCCGGATTCGTTCCGGTGCGGCCCGATTGATTGTCGGAACCCAGATTTTGGTGAAGGGCCATGATTTCCCCGAGGTGTCTCTTGTGGGCGTCGTGGATGCGGATCAGGGGCTCTTCGCCAACGATTTTCGCGGATCCGAGCGCTTTGCGCAGCAGTTGATTCAGGTGGCAGGCCGCGCGGGGCGGGCGGATCGGCTGGGCACGGTGTTGGTTCAAACGCACCATCCCGATCATCCGGGGCTGAATCTTTTGTTGCGTAGGGGGTATGGTTTTTTTGCCGCACAGCTGCTCCAGGAGCGTTTGGAGGCGGGGCTGCCACCGATGCGATCATCCGCTTTGATTCGGGCAGATGGACCCGATGCAGCGCCCCCCCAAGGGTTGCTTGAGACGATGGCAAATGGTTTATCCACGGACGAATGGGTGGGGCTTTCTGTCTGGGGGCCGGTGGAAGCCCCGCTGGCTCGTCGAGCCGGGCGATTCCGCTATCAATTACTGCTGCTTGCCGAGGATCGTGGATTGCTGCATGACGCTTTGAACCATCTGGACGAATGGATCGGGACGCGAAGATTGTCCGGTGTTCGGTGGTCGATTGATGTCGATCCGCTCGATATGGCTTAATATCCCCTCAGAGGTTCTCTCACGGCCTGTATATGGTTACGACCCAATAATGACTAAGGAAGTTCTGTATGAAAAAAATTGAAGCCATCATCAAGCCATTTCGCCTAGATGATGTCCGCGCTGCATTGATGGAGATTGGTGTCAGTGGCATGACGGCCATCGAAGTGAAAGGTTTCGGTCGGCAAAAAGGACATACAGAGTTGTACCGTGGTGCCGAATATGTCGTGGATTTTCTGCCCAAGATCAAACTTGAGATCGTTGTGGCCGACGAGCAGGTGGATGCTGTTCTCGACGCGATCATCAAGTCGGCACATTCCGGCAAGATCGGGGATGGCAAGATTTTCATCTCCCCTGTCGAGCGCGCGATCCGGATTCGTACCGGCGAGATCAACGACGAAGCATTGTAATCTGCTGGCTATGTGTCGGCTGTGACCGCTACGTTCGCGGAGCGACAGGTCGATTCACTCGGTAGGGCGACAGATCCACCGAGAGAGGGCGCGACAAAATGAGCTCTGTCATGAGCGCCGCAACGGCTGGCGCCATGGCCAGCCCGTTGCGGTAAAAGCCGGTGCCGATAAAAAGCCCTTTGATTTCAGGGTGTGCGCCCAAGTACGGGATTTCATCTGCTGTGCTCGGCCGGAGACCGGCCCACTGGTGCGTGACGGGCGCGTGTGCCAGGTTGGGCCACAAGGCAATGGCTTTTCGGTGTAAACGTTGGATCGCCTCGTCCGTGGTGTGTTTGTCGAATCCGACATGCTCCACCGTTGAGCCGACAATGACCGAGCCGTCACAGCGAGGGATGAGATATACCCCATCCTCCATGAGAATTGTCGATAGCCCGTTTGCGGGCGCATGATCGAATCGCAGCATCTGACCACGAACGGGGAAAACTGTGGTGGGCGTAAGGCCGGGTGTGAACGAACCCGACCAGGCGCCGGCAGTCACTAGAACTCGAGGGGCCAGTAGCGTTCCCGCTGCCGTTTTTACGCCAGTAACTTGCTTGTTTTCAACCAAAATATTCTGAACGGCAGTTTGCTCGACGAGTTGAACGCCCGCGCGTGTTACGGCGTCGGTCAGCGCCTGTAGTAGCCGTGGGTTCCGCGTATTGTGTATCGCCGGGAGCCACAGTGCTTCGCGTTCGCTGAGGTGCGGGAAATGCCGCCGGGCGGCCGTGAGTTCTGCGGTGATCTGGTGGCGACTAGCCCAGTCGAGGATTTCTGTGGGCTGATCTTCCTGGCTGTATGGGTCCAGGATGAGCATCCCGCTAGGGTGATATTCCGGGTCAATGGCGCTCAGCGCGCCGAGCGTTTCGATAAACTGTGGGTAGGCGGCCATGCCCAGGGCGGCCAGCCGCATCACGGGTTCAGGATACCGCCAGCCATAGAGTGGGCAGACGATACCTCCACCTGCCCATGAGGCCTCGCGACCGATCGATTGTCGTTCGATGATCGTGACGCTCAGCCCGTTTTGGCGGAGTGCCAAGGCGGTGGCGAGACCGGCGATACCGCTACCAACAATGATGCAATCGGCTTGGGCCAAGTGGGTTGCTCTCGAATGCGATGAGTGATTCCGAAAATCACCGGCCCCAGTGGGGCAGGATGAAATATAGTATCCGGATGCTTATCAGCCGAATGGCAATTATTCCTATTCGGTTTGCCAGGCAATGGCTGTGGCGTGATCTGGTGGAGCGGGTGATGGGAATCGAACCCACGCTATTAGCTTGGGAAGCTAAAGTTCTACCATTGAACTACACCCGCAGCAGGGCGGCATTATCCGTTGTTGCAGGTGCCGGAGCAAGTGAATCCAGTCCGGTGGCGGCAATATCGTGAAGGTCAGGTTGATTTGACCTTGATAGCGATGGGGTGCTTAGTCCAGGGATGGGAGATCGCCATCGTGGCTGGCACTGGCCTTGACGTGCGTGCTGCTCGCACGACTGGCAGTCGCCCGCATTTCTTCTCGGCTGCCGCCAAAGTTCATGCGCCACTCCAGGTTGGCGCGGCTGTCCGCATTCTTGAGCGCTTCTTCCCGGTCGATACGACCGTTCTTCCAGAGTGCGTGCAACGACATGTCGAAGGTTTGAGAGCCTTCGAGTTCATTCTTCTCCATGGCATCCTTCATGGCGTCGATTTCGCCACGTTTGATGAGATCAGCAATGAACGGCGTGTTCAGCATGATTTCGACGGCAGGCACCCGATGCCCTTGATTGCTGATGACCAATCGTTGGGAGATGATCGCTTTCAGGTTCAGTGAAAGATCCATCAACAATTGATCGCGCGAATCCGAAGGGAAGAATCGGATGACGCGATCCAGGGCTTGGTGTGCGTTGGTGGCGTGCAGTGTCGTCAGGCAGAGGTGCCCGGTATCTGCGTAGGCGAGGGCATGCTCCATCGTGGCACGATCCCGGACTTCGCCAATCATGATGACATCGGGGGCTTCACGCAGCGCTTCCTTGAGGGCGGCGCCATAGCTCAGGGTATCTACCCCGACTTCACGCTGGTTGACGATGGAATTGCGATGCCGAAAGGCAAACTCCATGGGGTCTTCAATAGTCAGGATATGACTCGGGAGTGCTTCTGCACGGTAATCGATCATGGCGGCCAACGTGGTCGATTTGCCGGAGCCCGTGGCACCGACCACCATGATCAGGCCGCGGCGTTCTTCGACCAGTTTTTCGATGACGGCAGGCAGATTCAGGTCCGCTACCCGAGGAATATCGCTTTTGATAAAACGGATAACCATGGCCCATTCGCCACGTTGCATGAACACATTGACCCGAAATCGGCCAAGGGAAGGGCGGCTAAGTGCCAGATTCAACTCCATTTCACGGTGAAACAGGTCGATTTGATCCGGTGATAGGACGGCCCGGGCCAGCTCTTCGATTTGCCCGGGTTTGAGTCGATCCTTGCCGATGAAGCGTAATTCACCCTGGATCTTGATGGCAGGCATCGTTCCGGTACTGAAATAGAGATCCGAGCCTTCCTTGTCGGCAAGCAGTTTCAAATAGGGATCAAGCGGGGTTTCATTCATGATGAGGGGGTCCTTGCACCCGGGGGTTGTCGGTAGAGGCGGGTAAAATCCCGCTTGTCCAATTCACGGTGTTGGGTGAAGAGCGCCGCGATTCCTTTCTTGCGTCGGATATCAGTCGTCTTTTTCTACGCTTAAGCCCTCGTCGCCTACGTCGTGTCCTTTGGGGAGCCCGCGGTTGCTATGGAGCTTGATGTTCAGTCGCAGATCATTTTGTGAGTCTGCATTGCGTAGTGCTTCCTGGTAGCTGACGAGCCCCTGATCATAGAGATCGAGTAGCGCTTGATCGAAGGTCTGCATCCCCAGTTCACGGGAGCGCTTCATCACTTCCTTGATTTCATGGACATCGCCCTTGAAGATCAAGTCGCTAATCAGGGGTGAGTTGATCAGTACTTCAACGGCGGGTACTCGACCACTGCCCTCTTCCTTGCGGAGCAGGCGCTGAGAAATTACGGATTTTAGATTCAGGGAGAGATCCATCAGTAACTGCAGTCGACGTTCTTCCGGGAAGAAGTTGATGATCCGGTCCAGCGCCTGATTGGTGTTGTTGGCGTGCAGGGTGGCCAGACACAGGTGACCTGTTTCCGCAAAGGCAATGGCGTGATCCATGGTTTCTCGATCGCGAATTTCGCCGATCAGAATGACATCGGGCGCCTGACGCAGTGTGTTTTTGAGCGCGGTGCCAAAGCTCTCGGTGTCTACGCCGACTTCGCGTTGGGTCACAAGGGATTTCTTGTGTCGATGCACGTATTCGATCGGGTCTTCAATGGTCACGATGTGGCCGGCCGAGTTCTCATTCCGGTAATCCAGCATTGCCGCGAGGGAGGTCGATTTACCGGAACTGGTCGCACCAACAAAGATCACCAGACCACGCTTGGTCATTGAGATTTCTTCAAGTATCGGAGGGAGCATCAGTTCGGAAAACTTGGGAATTTCCGAGCGAATCATCCGCAACACCATACCCACGCTGCCGCGCTGCATAAAGGCATTGACTCGAAATCGGGCGACCCCAGGTAATGAAATGGCGAAATTGGCTTCACGACTGTCTTCGAAAGCCGATACCTGTTTGTCACTCATGATGGAGCGCACCAGCATCTGTGTATGGCTGGTGGACAGGCTCGTTTCGGCGAGATGCGTGATTTCACCGTTGATTTTGGCGCTGGGCGGGGCCCCGACGGTGACGAACAGATCCGAAGCATCAAGTTCTACGGCTTTGCGTAGCAATCCCTGAACATAGTTGGCCGCTTGTTGACGATCCATAGTTGAACATTCCTAATTCTGGCAGCACAGTTAATTTGAGGGCCCTAAATCACATGAAATCGGCTTTGTTTTGAGCACGTGCGCGCGCCTCGTCCTTGGCGATAAGACCGCGTTTGACTAGTTGCAGCAGATTTTGATCCAGCGTTTGCATGCCCTGGGTCTGTCCGGTCTGGATCGCAGAGTACATTTGGGCAATCTTGTTTTCGCGAATCAGGTTTCGAATAGCAGGGCTGCCGAGCATGATTTCGTGAGCCGCTATTCGGCCTCCGCCGATCTTTTTCAGCAGAGTTTGTGAGATAACGGCACGCAGGGATTCGGAAAGCATGGCGCGAACCATATCCTTTTCTGCCGCAGGAAATACGTCCACGATTCGGTCAATGGTCTTGGCGGCGGAACTGGTGTGGAGTGTACCGAATACGAGGTGACCGGTTTCTGCAGCCGTCAGGGCGAGACGGATGGTTTCAAGATCGCGCATTTCGCCGACCAGTACGACGTCTGGATCTTCCCGCAGAGCGGAGCGTAGGGCTGCATTGAAGCTGTGCGTGTCCCGGTGGACTTCACGCTGGTTGATCAGACATTTTTTGCTTTGGTGGACAAATTCGATGGGATCTTCGATGGTTAGAATGTGGTCGTTGCGGTTTTCATTGATGTAATTGACCATCGCCGCCAAGGTGGTCGATTTCCCCGAACCGGTTGGGCCGGTGACGAGAACGATACCGCGTGGGAACAGGCATAGATCCTTGAACACGTTAGGCGCGGCAAGCTGTTCGAGGGAGAGGATTTCACTGGGGATGGTCCGGAATACGGCAGCAGCGCCACGATTCTGGTTGTATGCATTTACCCGGAAGCGTGCGACGCCTGGCAGTTCGAAGGAAAAGTCGACCTCAAGGTTGTCCTCGAATTCCTTTCGCTGCTTATCGTTCATGATGTCATACACCATGGCGTGCACGTCCTTGTGCTCCATCACGGGAACGTTGACCTTCCGGATATCACCGTCAATGCGCACCCGGGGTTGTTCCCCCGCAGATAGGTGTAAATCCGAGGCGCCGTTTTTTACGGAGAAATTAAGGAGAGAATCAATACCACGTTGCTCTGCCATGATGTGTTGTCCTTGTGAGCGAATCCCTGAAGCCGGATAAGCATTTTAATGGATGATCCGTTGTCCGTCATTCCGACCATGCCTGTGGCGAGTATCTGTATGAAGCTCGCATATCTCGCCGTCACAACATATCATTTTTGGCCTGAGACGTGCTCAGCCTCCCCCGTTGTGTCGTGCGAGCGACTGTCATTGGCCGATCAGCCCTTCTCAATGTTCCGGAATGCGCGTGAACGTGGCGTACAAAATAAATCTAACTGTGGCGGGGTGCAACTTGAATTCGTTGTTAGATCGATATGCGACGGTCAAAGCGCGCATTGCCGAGGCTGCGGAGCGGGCGGGCCGTCCCGTGGAAAGCATTTCATTGCTGGCGGTGAGTAAGGGGCAGTCGTCTGAGGCCGTGGCGGAACTGGCCGCACTCGGGCACCGTGATTTTGCAGAAAGTTACGTGCAGGAAGCACTTGCAAAGCAGGCGGAGTTGAGGGGGATGGGGTGGTCGGATCAGTTGACCTGGCATTTTATCGGACCGATCCAGTCGAACAAGACGCGCGCCATTGCGACACATTTTTCATGGGTACATAGCGTGGATCGGCCCAAGATTGCCCAACGTTTGAACGAACAACGTCCCGCTGACTTACCGCCGCTCAAGGTTTTGATTGAAGTCAATCTGGATCAAGAGTCCTCCAAGGCGGGCGTTAATCCGCAAGACGTGCCCGCGATGGTTGCGCTCTGTCACGATTTGTCCCGGCTTCAACTAATAGGGTTGATGACCATTCCGGCACCGGGGTCGATGAATGCCTTTGCGCGTCTTGCTGCGCTCAATGGGCAGTTGAATCCGATACTTCCCGATCTCTCGATGGGGATGAGTGAGGATTTTAGTGTGGCAATTGCGTTCGGAAGTACACAGGTTCGAATTGGGACGGCGCTGTTCGGGGCGCGCAGTACGGGGCCGAATCGTGATACTTTTAGCGGTTGAAGTGTTCTTTGTGATTGATCAGCGTATCGATCGCGTCAGGTTTTAGGGGGCGGTATGCAGGCAACGCGAATTGCATTTATCGGGGGCGGCAATATGGCCACCGCAATTATTGAGGGATTGCGGCATAGTCAGGGGAGCGGTGCGCATGCCGAGCCGCCGATTGTGGTAGTTGCCGATCCGACGGCGGCGCGTCGGGAGTTGTTGACCAATGTTTACGCCGTCGAGGTGACTGAAGACAATAGTGTTGCGATTGTCGGCGCTGATGTGATCGTCCTGGCCGTCAAGCCCGGCCAGGTTCAGGCCATTTGTGCGCAATTGAGACCGACGCTGGCACCGGACCAACTTGTGGTTTCCGTGGCGGCGGGTGTCGGCACGGCGGTGTTGCAGGACTGGTTGGGTGGTCATGCGGCCATTGTGCGCGCCATGCCCAATACCCCCGCCATGGTGGGATGTGGGGCCACAGGATTATATGCATCCCCTGCGCTGACGCCGACACAACGCGGCCAGGCTGAATCGCTTCTGCGCGCGGTGGGTCTGGTCGAGTGGATCGAGCAGGAGGCGGACATGGATGCAGTGACAGCGCTTTCAGGTAGCGGCCCAGCTTATGTTTTCCTGGTGATGGAGGCGATGCAATCCGCCGCTGAGGCGCTGGGTCTTCCTGCAGAAACGGCCCGACTGTTGACCCTGGAGACGGTGTACGGCGCAGCGCGGCTGGCCATGACGGCGGACGAATCTCCGGCGCAACTCCGGGCGCGAGTTACTTCTCCCCATGGGACGACAGAGCGTGGAATTGCAGCCCTGGGAGCGGCCGATTTGCGGGGTGCTTTCCTGCAGGCGCTGACTGCGGCTCATGCGCGGAGTCAGGAACTGGGTCGAGAACTGTCCGGGAGTACGTGCTAAATGAGTGGTAGTTTTGGTGATCCGATCCTTTTCTTGGTGCGCACGCTTTTTCAACTCTTGATTTTCATGGTGTTGGTTCGTTATTTTCTGCAGCTATTCCGGGCTAATTTCTTCAACCCCGTGACACAGTCGATCGTCAAACTGACCAATCCGGTGCTCAATCCACTGCGCCGGGTGTTGCCGAAGACCGGTCGGCATGATCTGGCCGCCTTACTGGTGGCGCTTGTGTTGATTGTGCTGATGGTCTGGGTGCTGGCGGCGATGAAGGGATTGTCTGTTACTGCGGTAGCCCTACTAGTTAACAGCCTATATTTTGCGTTTTTGATGGTGACTGATCTGTTCTTCTGGACGATATTGATGCGTGCGGTGGCGTCCTGGATCGGTAACACCCGTTCCCCGGCCGTATCCTTGCTCGAAGAACTGACGGATCCCCTGTTGAGGCCTGTGCAGCGTTTTTTGCCGCCATTGGCGGGGATAGATCTGAGCCCCTTGGCCGTATTGTTACTGATCCAGGTTTTGCAGATTACCGTGGGTAACCTGCTGATGGGATAGGTAGCGGATTCGTCCGTTGACTGTTTCAAGTGAGGGCTGGGTTTTAGATTGGTTTCTATTCGGCGTTGATTGTGGCCAGAGTCGCAATCCGTCGGTTCAATATGCAGGGTATTTCGATTGACTGATTCGTCCAAAAAAGGGCTTGATCTTCGTAGTAGCCACTCCGTCGGCATCGTCCGGCCTCAGGTCGCCGCGTTCAATGAGCCGCTGGCGCTGGACTGTGGTCGGAGTTTGCCGTCCTACGAGCTGGTCTACGAGACCTATGGTGTGCTGAATGCGGCCTGCGACAATGCCATTCTGATTTGTCACGCCTTGTCCGGTGATCATCATGCGGCTGGCTATCATGCCGAGACAGACCGCAAGCCGGGCTGGTGGGATTCGGCCATCGGGCCGGGCAAACCCATCGATACCAATCGATTTTTTGTCGTGAGCCTCAACAATCTCGGTGGCTGTAAGGGGTCAACGGGTCCGCTGAGTATCGATCCGATCTCGGGCAAGCCTTATGGCCCGGATTTCCCCATTGTGACGGTTCGGGATTGGGTGCAGTCGCAACACCGGTTGATGCTGCGGCTCGGGATAGCGCACTGGGCGGCGGTGATTGGCGGTAGCCTTGGTGGAATGCAGGTATTGCAGTGGTCCACGAGTTATCCCGAGGCGCTTTCCCATGCGATCGTGATTGCTGCGGCTCCTAAGCTGTCGGCGCAGAATATTGCGTTTAACGAGGTCGCCCGGCAGGCCATTATTACCGATCCTGATTTTCACGGTGGCCGGTATGCCGTACAGGGTACGATCCCGCGTCGCGGGCTGATGTTGGCGCGGATGCTGGGCCACATTACCTATCTGTCGGACGATGCTATGCGGGCCAAGTTTGGGCGCGAACTTCGGGCGGGCCAGATCCAGTATGGCTTTGATGTCGAATTTCAAGTGGAAAGCTATCTGCGCCATCAAGGCACCAGCTTTGTGGATCGTTTTGACGCCAATACCTATCTGTTGATGACCAAGGCACTGGATTATTTCGATCCGGCCCACGGGGCCGGCGACGATCTAGCGGTGGCGCTGGAGTCGGTGAAGGCATCTTTTCTGGTGATTTCATTTACCTCGGACTGGCGGTTCGCCCCGGAGCGCTCGCGCGAGATCGTGCGGGCACTACTGGCATCCGGCAAGCGGGTGTCTTATGCCGAGATCGAGTCAAATCATGGGCATGATGCTTTTTTGGTCACGATTCCCTATTACCACCGGGTGCTGGCTGGGTATCTGGCCCTGATTAATGGGGGGGGGGCGGCATGATTCGGCCCGATTGGCATATTGTTGAAGAATGGATCACCCCCCGTAGCCGGGTACTTGATTTGGGCTGTGGCGATGGCGCCTTGCTGGATCATCTGCTCGGTACGCGTCAGGTGACCGGCGTGGGTCTTGAGTTGGAGGATGAGCAGGTGGCCGCTTGCATCGAGCGGGGGCTCAATGTCATCCAGGAAGACTTGGACAAGGGGATCAGCGACTGGTTTACGCCGGAGTCATTCGATTTCGTGATTGTTAGTCAGACCATTCAGGCGATTCGCCATCCGGAGCGCTTGTTGGTAGATATGCTCCAGGTCGCTCGCGAGGGGATTGTGACCTTCCCGAACATGGGTTACTGGCGAAACCGGGTGCAGTTGGGTCTGCTCGGGCATATGCCGATCAACCGAGCGTTGCCGAACCCTTGGTATAACACGCCCAACATCCATTTGTGCACACTCACCGATTTTGAGGCCCTCTGCGCCGAACTGGGTATCGACATTCTGGATCGTGCCGTTGTCGACCGGGCACGGCGGGAGTCGCCCTTGTTGCGTGCGTTGCCGAATTGGTTCGGCGAGCATGCTATTTACCGAATTCAACGTCGGGTCTGATTCAGGATTCAGTTGCCGGTGACATCAAACGTGCCGGGTCAGAACAGCCGGGCGCGTTTGAACAGATAAATCAATAACCCCGCGATGGCGGTCAAGAGAAGGGTGAATGCGAAGAATGCCCAGGATGGGCTCTGGTTGCCGGGAATGCCGGCGATATTTACCCCGAACAGCCCCGTAATAAAGGTGAGGGGGAGGAAAATGGCGGACAGGGCTGTCAGGAAGGTGAGTTGCTTGTTCAACTCGTTGTTCGACCGAGTTTGCATCTGCTCCTGAATAATCCGCATCTGATCCCGCGAGGCATCCAGAACTTCGATATAGCGGGTCAGTCGGTTTTCCGCCTCCCGCAAGCGTTGTACCGACCCCTTTTTCACCCAGCTCAGGTGACTGCCGACTACGGAAAACAGGGCGTCGCGCTGGGGGCCAAGATAGCGTCGCAGCGTTAGGATCATGGTGCGCAGATCGGCAAGATCCCGGTCGGAAACCGGCTCGGTTTCGTCGCTCTTCAGCATCGCCTTTTCATAATTATCGGTCAGCTCGTCGATTTCTTCGATCGTGTCGAGCATGTTGTCATTGAGCAATTCCACCAGTCGGGTGACGAACTGCCCGGCGTCCTTGGGGGCGTTGTTGGTTTCCATGTCGCGCTGCAGGGTATTGACCGCCCGTAACGGGCGCAGATGGGTGCTGATGATCCGCCGGGGCGTGATCCAGAGCCGAATCCCAACCATGTCATCCGGTTCCTGGCCGGGATTGTGATTGATCCCGCGCAGCGTCAATAACAATCCCTGATCCAGGATCAGGGCGCGAGGACGGGTCACTTCGGCGAGCAAGGTATCCTGAACCGTGACATCCAGATCCGTCTGTGCACGAATCCATTCATGGGTCTCGGGCTGCGCAAAATTGAGATGTAACCAGATGGGCCCCGCACTCGGGGTCTCATCCGATAGTGGCAGTAACGCGGCATGACCGTCGCCGAGCATTCGCCATGTGTAAAAATCTGTCGTCATTTACGTCGCCCTGATTCGAATCCTGGTGTGCTTCTTGTCGTTTGTTGTATTGCCGATGTCGGGGCGTTGCGTACGCTTCCCGCAGAAGTTTCTTAGCGTTTTACTGCCTTGTGGATGGTGTAATCCCGTCCCTGTTTGATTTTGTCATAATTACCAAACTGTTCCTGAAAGGTGCGTTTGAAGTAATCCCGCAGGCCATTGATGCTCACAAACCACAGATCTCCTCCGGGATGCAGTGCCTGCCAGGAATCGAACAGCATGATCGACCACAATTCCTTGCCAACCTTCGCGGGCACGTTCGAGACGATTCGATGTGCGTGGGTGCCCTGAATGGCAGATAACCCGTTACTGAGCTTGACGGTGACATTGTTGAGGCGATTGCGTGCCGCATTGGCGGTCGCATATTCGCAGGCGACAAAATCCTTGTCCAACAGGATGACCGAAGCGGTCGGTTCGGCCTTGGCCAGCGACAGACCGATCGGGCCATAACCGCAGCCCATATCCACGACTGTTTGACCGGGGTCCGGCGGTGGTAGGAAGTCGAGTAGGAGGCGTGTGCCATCGTCGATTTGCCGCGGGGAAAACAGACCCCAGGTCGAGCGCAGATCGAGATCCTGCCCCATGAGCGTGACGTGCTGCGTGAGGTCGGCGCGGAGCTGGGCGATTTCTTGCGGTGTGGGCATCATGGCTGGGGGCGTCTCGATCACGGTTGTTTGACTGGCGATTTTAGCGCGAAAGGCAGCCGTCCGTCGGGTTCTTTTGACGGAAGATGGCGTCCGGCCACGTTGTGCGTGCGGGCTATACGCTGCTCTGGGGGGCGCTGCCCTGACAATCGAAGCACAGGCCGTGCAGTTCGATGGATTGCTGACAAGTTGTGAATTGCTGCCGGTGCGCGATTCCGCCCAGTAGCGCATTGAGATCTTCGCTGGATTGCTCGTGGATGATTCCACATTGGTCGCAGATCAGCATGATGGCCTGGTGGGGGGCGTCCGGATGACTGCAACCTACAAAGGCATTGAGGCTTTCAATTCGGTGGATCAGGCCATGGGCCAGGAGAAAATCCAGGGCGCGATAGATTGTCGGGGGCTTGATCGGATTGCCTTCCCGGGAGAGGCGACTAATCAGCTCATAGGCCTTTGTGGCCTCATGGTCGGCCCAGATTTCTGCCAGAACGGCCCGCCGGATCGCGGTCAGGCGGGCGCCGCGTGCCAGGCAGACCGCTTCGGCATGAGCGAGTGCCGTCGGGGCACATTGCGTATGGTTAGAGCAGGGCACGATATAAACCTTCAGGGGCAGCGGTGATGGTTTGATTGTACCCGTCTCCCGTTGTGAAGTACCGGTGCGCTAATGGAGGGGTCAAGGACGAGTTTCGTGACGCTATCTTGATGGGGTCGTGTCATGTTGCTCACGCCGGAATCCCAAGCAATCTTGGGGTTTTATTAAAACAATTGATGATATGGGTATTGAATTTACTCATGGTGAGAACCAAGATAAAGCTGTGAGGTGTCGGATTGCTTCGATAGACCCGCGACAGGCCATTAAACAATTAGATCAAAGAGAATATAGCCATGAACAACCAGCACATGAGCCCCGGTCAACGGCGTCGTTTTCTGAAAACGGTGGGAGGCCTTGCAGGTTTTGCGACGCTACCCCTGTCGTATTCATCGCGGGTTTTTGCCGCGGAACAATTGGTGATCGCTGGGCCCAAGGTGCCCGATATTGCGGCAACACGGTTGGCCGAGAATGTCTATTGTGTCGTGTCGCCCTGGGGCTTCCCCTCGGTTGAGAACCAGGGAATGATGAGTAACGTCACCTTTGTCACGACGCGAAAAGGGGTGGTGGTCATCGATAGCGGGGCCTCCAAACAGATTGGTGAAATGGCTTTGCGCCAGATTCGCAAGGTGACGGATGCACCCGTGGTGGCGGTGATCAATACGCATTATCACGGTGATCACTGGCTCGGAAATCACGCCTTTGTGGAAAGTAATCCGGATATCCCGATCTATGCCCACGAAAAAACTGCATCCGCCATCAAGACGGGGCAGGGCCAGTTCTGGAGCCACCTCATGGAGCGTGCCACGGGCAATGCCACTCTGGGCACCGTGGTGACACCGCCCAACAAGACGGTGGTTCATGGTGACGTGCTTGATTTCGGTAATACGAAGATCAAGGTGCATTTTTACGGAACGGCGCATACCCCTTCGGACATCAGTTTGGAGCTTGTTGGGCAGAGCATCGTGCATGTAGGTGACGTGGCGATGGATAACCGAATTGCGTTCATGGACGATGGGAGCTTCCGGGGAACCTTCAAGAATTATGATGCGCTGGAGGCTGCTGTACCCGGTGCGCTGTGGATTCCGGCACATGGCCATCCGGGCAAACAGGTGCTCGTCCACAACCGGGAGCTCTTCGAGGGCATTTATCAGTCGGCCGAAAGGGCGGTCAAGGAGTTCGCTGGGCCTAATGCGGCCAAGGATTATGCCTTGAACGATCCCCGTGTTCAGAAATATGCAAAGGTGACGAAAGGGTTTGATGAGAATATAGGGAAGTATTCCTCTCTCGCTTATCTTGAGGCGGAATCTGCATCGTTTTGAATCGGTTCTTTTGAATGGTTTCAGTGCATCAGCGCGCGTAATTACGATTTTCCAATGCTTTGATATATATGGTTATTAATTATAGGTAATATAGTTATAGAGCAGACCAATGGATCCATCAAACATGACAATTAGGTGATTTGCTGTTTGATAGGCTAAAACCCCACTTCTTTCTGTTGTTTATTTTAGGAGTAATCCATGTCTGAGTGTTCTCCAGTGCGCCCGCTGTGGCCCCCTGTGGTAGCGGGTGTTGTGCTTGGTCTGGTGTTGATTCTTACCTTTGTCTTGGTGGGAAATGGTGTCGGCGCTTCCGGCACGTTTGCACGGATTGCGGCTTGGTTCGGCATGCAGGTGGCCCCAACGGCCATAGAAACCAATGGCTATCTTGGCGGTATGGTCGCGAACCACGCCAACCCATTGGCGAACTGGATTGTAGTCGAGGTTATCGGTGTGGCAATCGGAGCACTGCTGGCGGCAGTTGGCGCCGGTCGCTTCAAAATCAAGATTGATGTCGGCGCAGGTAAAATTTCCCCCCGGACTCGTCTGGTGCTGGCCTTGTTGGGCGGGGTGCTCGCCGGATTTGGTTCTCGTTTGGCCGCTGGTTGCACGAGTGGTGTCGGCTTGTCGGGTACCGCCATGCTGGGTATTGGCGGTTTCATCTTTCTCGTTGTGTTCTTTGTGGTTGGTTTGAGCATGAGCGCGTTGATGCGGAGGGTTTGGTGATGGATTACGGTGTAGCAGGTACGGCATTGGCCTCCGGTATTCTTTTCGGTTACGTTCTTGAGCAGGCCGGATTCGGTTCACCCTGTAAATTGACCGCGCAATTTCGTCTGACTGACTGGTCGGTCTTCAAGGTGATGTTTACGGCCATTCTGGTTGCCGCCTTTGGAATTTTGTTGCTGCAAACCAAGAATTACTTTGGTGCCCAGGGGTTTTTCGTGCCCACCACATTCCTATGGGCAACCGTGACGGGCGCGGCCTTGATCGGTGCCGGATTCGCCGTGGGGGGCTATTGCCCGGGCACGTCGGTCGTCGGTTTCGTATCCGGTCGTATCGATGGTTTGGTGTTCATGCTGGGTATGGTGATTGGGATTTTCGGGTTCGCGGGGTTGTTTGACTCTGCACTGATTCACGGCATTATGACTTCGGCCAGAATCAGTGAGAAAACCCTACCCGCCCTCTTGGGTGTGTCGCCCTGGGTCGTGTTCGCTGGGATGATCGTGCTAGCCGGTATCGGGTTCTGGCTTGCCCGGATGCTTGAAGGGCGCAGCCACGGGGTATACACCGCGGAAGATATTGTGACGGGCGAAGACCCCGCGGATGAGCCGATTGAGGGCGGGAGCCCGGTTCGTGGTCCGCTGGGCGCGAGCGCTATGCCAACGAGCGCGCATTAAATCCAAGGGTGAGGTTGTATTTTCATCGCCTCATCCGTGCGCAAAGTACTGGATATCCACTATATGACCTGCAATTTTGCTAATTCAATCTGGAGCAATGTAATTCCATGAGCAATGCAAATTCCCGAATTTCCAAGAAATCACGTCGTCTCCTGACGGCGTCTATTCCGGCATTGGCGATTGCCATTTCCGGGGCTGCGGTGCTTCCTGCACCCATGGATGCTTTTTCGCCCATTTCATCCGCCCAGGCGCGCGGGGAAAATCCCTGCGCACCGGCCAGCCGTGGTGGAAATCCTTGCGCACCGGCCAGCCGTGGTGGAAATCCTTGCGCACCGGCCAGCCGTGGTGGAAATCCTTGCGCACCGGCCAGCCGTGGTG